>JAZFYI010000218.1:0-4716 GCA_036443455.1 Gammaproteobacteria bacterium | reverse complement strand
GCGGAGCACCTGGCGCGAGTCCGCCAGGCGGATCTTTTCCTCGATACCTTTCATTACAACGCCGGAACTACAGCGGTCTGTGCGCTGGCGAGTGGGCTGCCCGTGCTGACTTGTGCAGGCGAGCACATGCTATCGCGGTTGGGCGCATCGCTGAACACTGCCCTCGGGCTTGAGCAACTCATTTGTTCAAATTCTGAAGCATACGAGGAGCGAGCGGTTGAACTGGCGAGCCAACCCGAAGAGTTGAAACGGCTTCGCAGCCAACTGTCCGAGGCTCGCGAAACGAGCGCTTTGTTCGACCCGGCGCAATTTGCGCGGAACCTGGAAATGCTTTACCACCAGGTTTGGGAACGCCACGGTAAAGGAGAGCCCCCGGCATCGGTGCATCTCTGAGGCAACCCGGTATCCATGGACACCGGGTCACGCACCTGGGCCTCTTGTATGGTGCCCGGGGCCGGAATCGAACCGGCAAGGAGATGTATCTCCGAGGGATTTTAAGTCCCTTGCGTCTACCAATTTCGCCACCCGGGCGGTGTGGGTCTTGGAAATCGCTGAGTCCCGGTCATTATAGCCATCGGCATGACGCAAAAGCGTCATTGGATGGAGGCTAGGGACGGAATCGAACCGACGTACACGGCTTTGCAGGCCGCTGCATAACCACTCTGCCACCTAGCCAGTGAGTCTCAGCGGGGCGCAAATTTACCACAATCGGTCGGATTTGTATGGCTTTCAGCTGAAATTGGCCGGCCGGGGCAAATATCATTGGCCAGCAAGAAGGACTGTCGCAATTACGACCGCCCTCCTCTTGTCATTCGTCGTGGGACAGGGGCAGATCGTCATCCAGCCAGGGGTCGACGGCAATGGCGTCCGCCAGCCTGCCGGTGTTTCTTTCAAGCACGATCGCGAAATCGCCGTTCTTGCCGATCATCGGCGCAAACGCAAGATCGTCTATGTCCCCGCCGTGGCTGGCGACTATTTTGTCCACCTGAGGTGCGACGGAATCGCGTTTGTCTTTTAGTTCTTGCAGCGTTTTCGTTCGCGCAAAAACG
Source organism: Gammaproteobacteria bacterium (assembly GCA_036443455.1). GTDB lineage: Bacteria > Pseudomonadota > Gammaproteobacteria > Steroidobacterales > MnTg04 > MnTg04. The sequence continues at coordinate 3,667 of JAZFYI010000218.1, read as the reverse complement.
ATCTCCAGGTTCTCCGGGTACGGGACCCAGTATTTTGGCCGGCGATCCAGGTCCGGTTTGTTCTCGAACACGACTTCCGTCATCAGTTGTTGCTTTTCCTGTGGATCCTCGGGCATCTTTGCCAGCACCATGAGCGGGCCAATACCTGGTTTCTCCATTAGTGACTGGTCGGTAATTTCCGAGAAATCGACGTCTTTTTCGGCCAGCAGGGTAAACCGGTCAACGGCGTAAACCATGAAATACGGGCGTTCCTCGTAGATCGCGCTAACGCCATAGACCAGTGCCGCAAGCTGGATCATGACGATCACCGACAGATCGAATACAAGGGTCTTCTTCTTTGGCTTGTAAACTATGAAAGTCAGCAACGGACCGAGTACCAGGTCGACGCCGATCAGGATCAGCACGATGTCCCCTGCCCCGCGGATCTCGAAATACGGATAGGGGTACCAGGCAAAAAAGATGATCAGAAAGATACTGCCGACCACTACACTGCTCAATGCGAGATGGGTCAGCGACGCTTTTAGTTTGACCATAAAGGATCGTATCTGTGACTGGGACCGGCGGATTATGAATTATTGGCTGCGGATTACCAAGTTCCTGTATTTTCCATCGAGGCCCATGGTTCCTTCGCCGGCAGCGATTGACCTTTCTGGAGGAGTTCGATGGATATTCCGTCCGGTGATCTCACAAAGGCCATATGCCCGTCTCTGGGTGGGCGATTGATTGTGACGCCCTCTTCCATCAGTTTTGCACATATGCCGTAGATATCGTCAACTTCGAAAGCCAGGTGGCCAAAATTCCGACCGCCGCTATAAGCTTCCTTGTCCCAGTTGTAAGTCAGTTCAATAAACGGTGATTTGCTTGTTTGCGCACTGTCGGCATCGCCACGCGCCGCCAGGAAGATCAGCGTAAATCGTCCTGCTTCGCTTTCCTGCCGGTGGCATTCGACCATCCCCAGTTTGTTGCAAAAAAAGTCCAGCGATTGGTCCAGATCAGATACCCTGATCATTGTATGCAGATAACGCAATGGAGTCTCCTTTGGCCAGTGTGCTAGTCACAACGGAAATCGTCATCACCGACCGGTTCACAATAATCTGACCAGCCCCATTTTTTCCAGTAATCCAGTAAACCGACATCGAGGACAAATCGGTGAAATGTTGGGTGCTGGCGCAAACTGCGAGCATCCGAGTTAAAGAATCCGAAGAATTTGGCTTCCGTCGGAACCGCAGGAGTTTTTAGCAGGATATCGACGGCCAGATCGGGTTTATCGATCCAGCTGCTACAGCGAATGACCCACCACATCTGCATCATCTCATTGCTATATATGCGAATTTCCTTGTCATGCAGCAGGTCAAATGTCTCCTGCATGCTTTCGTAGACGCCCTCGACCAACTTCGGATTATCGCGTGCCTCGACACACGAAGACAGCCAGTCTGGATAATCCTCATCCCGGGAAAATATTTCCAGCGCTTTTTCTTTTTGTCCGGCGAGCAGATAACCTTCCGCCAGATCACCCGAACCGGTAAAACGGGAACCGCGCCTCAGTTCTCCTACTGCCATGGCATATTTGATGGTCAACTCCGCATCCCCGGCCATCCTGGCGGCGAGCATTGCGTGATCATGACAATGTTCCTGTTGTGTGTAACTGTCGGTACCTGACTAACGATGCAGCCCACCGTGTACGATGATGCAGATCGACAGGTATACTCGCCGGGGCATCTACACAACCATTCACAAAACGGCGGGGGATTTTATGAAAATGCTGCACCGGTCAATTTTTGTCCTGATTCTGATTACACTGACTGCTTGCGAACCAACGGGCAATGACCAAGATCAAGTCGCCGCGATTACTGGTCAGCCGGTGCAGTGGTCCGATTTTCGCGAGCAGTTCATCGAGGAGTATTTCGAACACAACCCCACTGCCGCGGTTGGCGCCGGACGCCACGAGTACGACGGTCAGTTGCATGACTACAGCCCGGCTGCGGTTGCCGCCGAGATCGCCTGGCTCAAAGAGCGCAGAGCGCAAGCGGAGGCTTATGCGGATGATGTGCTGACAAGAGGCGAAGAGTTCGAGCGCTCCTACCTCATGGCGACTGCCGACAAACAACTATTCTTTCTCGATCATTCCGGATTCCTGCAATCCAACGTCGTGGTTTACGCTTTCGCTGTCGATCCAAGCATTTATCTTTCACTCGAATATGCGCCGCTCCGCCAGCGGTTGGCCGCCTTTACGAAGCATGCAGCGGCAATTCCCGCGTATCTTGCCCAGATGCGCAGCAATCTCGTTACCCCGCTCGCCAGACCGCATATTGAGGTTTCCCGATCTATTCTGGACGGTTACGCAACATTTTTTGCCAACAATGTTCCGCAGATTTTCTCGGCCGTGGATGACGCGAGTCTGCAGGCCCGTTTCTCAGCCGCAAATGCGGGCGCGATCGAAGCGCTAAAGGAAATGATCGCCTGGCTCGGCGGTGAACTGGAAACCGCAAGCGATAATTTCGCCCTGGGGGAGGAAAAATTTCTCACGATGTTGCGGATGAACGAGGGTGTCGATATTGGCATTGCGGAATTGAAAGCTTCCGGAGAGGCCGACCTGGAGCGTAATCTTGCGGCGCTCATAGAAGCCTGCGAGGTCTTTGCACCCGGTCTGTCCATTCATGAGTGCGCAGTCAAAAATGACCGGGTCAAGATGGCTGGCGGCCCGGTCGAGGGCGCGCGCAGGCAATTGGCCGACCTGAAGCAGTTCCTGATCGAAAAGGACCTGGTTACGATTCCGGGCACTGAAGACGCGCTGGTGAAGGAAGCCCCACCCTACAACCGCTGGAATTTCGCTTATATCAATATACCGGGGCCTTACGAGGAAGGCCTGCCATCGACCTACTTTATCGCCCCACCCGACCCGAGCTGGTCGGAAGAAGATCAACTCGCCTATATCCCGGGCGACAAAAAATTACTGTATGTCTCGGTGCACGAAGTCTGGCCGGGACACTTTTTGAATTTCCTGCATGCCAACCGATCCGAATCCGCATTCGGCAGAACTTTCTTTACCTATTCCTATACCGAAGGCTGGGCGCATTACACCGAAGAAATGATGTTCGATGCCGGTCTGGATGGGCAATCGGCGGACTCGCATATCGGACAACTATCGAATGCCTTGTTGCGCAACGTTCGTTTCCTGTCCGCCATCGGCCTGCATACCGAGGGCATGGCGGTTGAAGAATCCCGGCAAATGTTTATCGAAAAAGGTGTGCAGGATTTTGGCAACGCCAGCCAGCAGGCATTTCGCGGGACATTCGACCCGGGCTACCTCAATTACACGCTGGGCAAATTGATGATCAAAAAGCTCCGGGACGACTGGACGGCGAGTCGTGGCGGTCGCGCCGCGTGGCAAGAGTTCCACGATACGTTTCTGTCCTATGGCGCACCGCCCATACCCTTGGTGCGGGCGGATATGCTCGCTGGTGACGAATCGGCCGATACGGCGTTGCTGCCATACTGATCCGGGCCAAAACCGTGCGCCGTTTTTTTGCCCTGCTGTTGTGTTTGGGTCTGTGGACTATGGAAACAGCCAACAGTGTCGAAACGGGCCACAGTCTGAATCCTGAGCTGCAGAGTCTTGCACAGGAATTTTTTAGCTGGCGTGCGATTCAGCAACCAGCCACCGGGG
>JAZFYI010000217.1:0-8795 GCA_036443455.1 Gammaproteobacteria bacterium | reverse complement strand
ACTCAGATCTTTGCATCCACCAATTGTCGCTTCGCTGCACTTAATTTGTCAGTACCCTTCGATTTACTTGCCCTAGCACAAAATCGGAATCCAAGTGACTAATTGTCGAAGCGGTCGCCGAAATGACCTGGCAACTATCCAGGTCTTTGACCGAGGAATTGCAGGGCATTCCATCGGTAGCAGCGTACCTTGTGCGTGATTGACCCTACTTGGCTCGTCACTTTTGTGTGAATTGGGCACCGCAGACCAGCCCAATCAGTTTAGGTATAGATTTTGCGCAATCTGCGGAAGAGAAAGTCGCAGATCGGGGGTTTGCAAAATAATTTTGAGACAGCATTTGCGGCGCACATACACCTATTTTCGCAGTTTTTTGGTCGCTGATAAGCTCGATAAGCGAATATCAAAGACTTAGCGAATTTTTCGCTTATCAATTTACTTATTAGCTGCTTATTAACACACTTATTAGCACCCTTATCAAATTTCGGCGCTGTTGCGAAAAGCAAACGGTTTATTGTGTACGAGCGTTTGACTCAGCGCGTCTCCTCCCTAATCTGATCGCATGACCAGCCCAGAATCCAGCCAAGCTAAGCGAGGAACATCTCGGTTCCTACCGAGGTTCATCCGCCTTCGTGACGCGCCGGAATACCTGGGCATGGATCGCAATCGGTTCAACCGGTCGGTGCGACCGCTTCTTGTTGCCATACCCATTGGCACCCAAGGCATCGCGTTCGACCGGCTTGATCTCGATGACTGGGCAGACCAATATAAGTCCCGCAACGGGCGTCCCGGTCTGCCGAAAGTAGACAGGATATGGGACGCAAACGAACGCCAGGGCTCGTCAAGAGACAAGGGCTTTGGCACATCGACAAACGCATCGGCGGGCGGCGTGTTTGCCAAAGCACTGGAACAGATCAGCTTGAAGAAGCAGAGCTGTTTCTCGCGAGGCAAATCGACGAAACCCGGCAAGCGCAAGTCTACGGCGTTCGGCCAGCGAGGCCATTCGAGTTAGCGGCGGCAAAGTTTGTTCGCGAGAACCAGCACAAACGCACGATTCGAAATGACATCGCTCAGCTGAAACGGCTGTTGCCCTGGATAGGGTCGGTTCCTCTGAATCGAATTCACATCGGGACAATGCAGCCGTGGATCGAACACCGACGTAAAGAGGGAGTAGCCACCGGAACCATTAACCACGGGCTTAAAGTCGTTCGACGAATCCTGAACCTCGCACAAAGTGAGTGGCTGGATGAGAACGGACTGACCTGGCTCGCGGCAGCACCGAAGATCAAACTGTTACCCGATACCAGCAAGCGGCAACCATATCCGCTGAACTGGGACGAACAGCAGCAATTGTTCTCGGCGCTCCCGGCGCATCTTGCAGAAATGGCATTGTTCGCAGTCAATACCGGCTGCCGCGATGCCGAAATCTGCAACCTGCGATGGTACTGGGAGGTAAAGGTGCCAACCCTCGACACGTTTGTTTTTATCGTGCCGGGAGAGTTCGTCAAGAATGGAGACGACAGGCTGGTGGTTCTAAATAACATTGCCAAATCAGTCGTGAATGCACGCCGGGGAAAACATCCGACGCATGTGTTTGCCTACAAGGGCAAACCGGTCACAAGGATGCTGAACAGCTCCTGGTGCCGAGTCAGGAAGAACTTAGGCTTGAGACAGGTAAGAGTGCATGACCTGAAGCACACTTTTGGCCGGAGGCTGCGTGCCGCCGGAGTGAGCTTCGAGGATCGGCAGGACTTACTAGGTCATCGTTCCGGGCGAATAACGACACACTACTCGGCTGCAGAGCTCTCACAGCTCATTGAAGCGGCAAACAGTGTGTGTGAAAGAAGCGGTAACAAGCCCGAATTGGTGGTTTTGCGGCGCCTAAGTATCAGTTAGGGTCACGCAAAACTCACGCACGGGGTTTTTAAGGAAAGCTTGAAAACGACGTAAGTCGTTGAAAAAATGGTGGCCAGAGGCAGAATTGAACTGCCGACACGCGGATTTTCAGTCCGCTGCTCTACCAACTGAGCTATCTGGCCAAAACGTGGTTCGCTACCTGGCCTTTTTGGGGCCAAAAGAGGCGCGTATTAAACGCGAGCACCCGTTCTGAGTCAAGAAATAGCGGGGTTTGCAGGGTCTGATATTCTTTGGCTTTGACAGGGCTTTGCGGCAATCGGTACCCTATGTGGCCTGAAATCCGGATCGGATCATGAATTCCCCGCAACCACAGCAGCAACCGGCCGCCGAAACGGTCTCCCTGGCGAGCCGATATCGGCGAATTCGCCGCCAGACCGAGAAGCTGGTCGAACCACTGGCGCACGAGGACACGGTCATCCAGAGCATGCCCGATGTCAGCCCGTCGAAATGGCATCTGGCCCATACGAGCTGGCTTTTCGAGCGCTTTGTCCTGGGCCCGAACCTGCCGGATTACAAAGAATTCCATCCGCGGTTTCATTACCTGTTCAATTCTTATTATTACACGGCCGGCAAAATGCACCCACGGCCCGAGCGCGGCCTGCTATCGCGACCGACGCTGGCTGAAATACTCGCTTACCGTCACCATGTGGACGCTCATTTGCTGGAACTGCTCGACAAGCAGGGCAGCGATGACCAGCTGACTTTCCCGATTGAACTGGGACTGAACCACGAGCAGCAGCACCAGGAACTGATCCTTACCGATATCAAGCATGTGCTGTCCTGCAACCCGCTAAAACCGGCGTATTGTGAAATGGAGCTCGTGCAATGCACTGCCCCGCCCGCAATCAGCTATTTGCAGATTCCCTCGGGTATCGTCGAAACCGGCGCATCCGGCACAGGCTTTTGTTTCGATAATGAAACGCCAAGGCATACTGAACTGTTACATGGCGGCGGCCTGGCCAATCGCCTGATTACGAACGCGGAGTTTCGGGAGTTTATCGACGACAACGGTTATCAAACACCCGAGCTGTGGCTGTCGGACGGTTGGGCTACGGTTGAACAGCAACAATGGGGACATCCACTCTATTGGTCCGCCGACCTGGAAACCGAATTCACGCTGCATGGCGAGCAAGCATTGGACCCGAACCGGCCGGTCTGTCATGTCAGCTTGTACGAGGCCGATGCTTTCGCCCGTTGGGCGGGTGCTCGCCTGCCAAAGGAAGCGGAATGGGAAAGCATTTCTGCAGGTGTAGAAGTCGCCGGCAATCTTGGAAGCGATAATGGTGATCATGTAATGCACCCGGCTCCCTGCTCCGGTTCCGGCATGCAACAAATGTTTGGCGATGCCTGGGAGTGGACCGCATCCGCATACGCCCCCTACCCTGGCTTCAAACCGCTGCAAGGAACGCTCGGTGAATACAATGGCAAGTTCATGTGTAATCAGCAGGTGCTGCGCGGCGGCTCCTGCGTGACACCGGCCGATCACATTCGCGTCAGCTATCGAAACTTTTTTTACCCGGATTCCCGCTGGCAGTTCAGCGGCATCCGTCTTGCGCGGGATGAGACCGCATGAGCGCGCCGGCCAAAAAACCGATCGCCCTGCTCGACTACCACCCGCCGAGCGGCGACATCACGCAGGAAGTGCTGGCAGGCCTGGCACAGCCGCAGAAACGCCTGTCGCCGAAGTGGTTTTACGACGAAGAGGGATCGCGGCTGTTCGACCAGATCACCAGGCTGCCCGAGTACTACCCGACCCGCACCGAGCTTGGCATTTTGCATACCCATATCGCGGAGATGGCTGACATGATCGGCAGTCGTGCCGCCATCGTGGAATTTGGCGCCGGTTCGAGCGTCAAGATCCGGATTTTGCTCGACATCCTCGAAACGCCCAGCGCCTTTATTCCGGTCGATATTTCCGGCGAGCACCTGCTCGATGCGACGCGGCAACTCGCGACGGATTATCCGGATCTCGAAATCCTGCCGGTGTGCGCAGACTTTACCCAGCCATTCGACCTGCCCGTACCGGTGGCAGCGGTAAATCGCAACCTGGTGTTCTTCCCGGGTTCGACCATCGGTAATTTCAGCCTGGAACAGGCCAGGCAGTTGCTCAAGGTTATGGCGATAGAAGCCGGTCCCGGTGGCGGCCTGCTGATCGGCGTGGACCTTAAGAAAGACCGCGCCACGCTGGAAAACGCGTACAACGATGACGCCGGCGTAACCGCGGATTTCAACCTGAACCTGCTGGCTCGACTGAACCGGGAAATCGGCGCCGATTTCGACCTGGACCAGTTCGCGCACCGGGCCATCTACGACGAAGACAAGGGCCGGATCGAGATGCACCTGGTCAGCGAAAAAGACCAGTCGGTCAACATTGCTGGACAGCGTATCGACTTTGTGGCTGGCGAGTACATCCTGACCGAATGCTCGCACAAGTATGAGTTACAGGAATTTGCGGATCTTGCCGGCGAGGCGGGTTTCAATATTCGCAAGGTCTGGACGGACCCTGAGCGGATGTTCAGCGTTCAGTATCTCGAGCTCAGTTAGCTCATTCCGATTTCGATTCCGAATCGGGTTCGACAAATTCCTTCGGCCGCTCCGAACCCTCGCCAAAAAAGAATTTCTCCATCTCCGTTTCCAGAAACTTGCGCGCCTCAGGCCGTATCGCGACCAGCCGGTATTCGTTGATCAGCATAGTCTGATGAGCCATCCATTCCTGCCAGGCTTGCCTGGATACATTGTCAAAAATCCGCTGGCCGAGATCGCCGGGCCACGGTGACGAATCCAGCCCTTCGGCCTCTTTTTTCAAACGCACACACTGGACCATGCGCGACATCAGCGTCCCTCCCCGCAGTTTGCGTATTGTTCCATCAACTTGCCGACCGGCGCAGCCATACCGAGCGGCCGCGACGCATCGCCGTTATACCAGACATTTTGCCCCTCATCCATGACCGCGTCGGCGACCCCGGTTGGCACGACATCCAGCAATATTGGCCTGATGTTCATGTCGAAATGGGTCAGGCTGTGTTTGATCCGCTCCAGCGCCTGGCTGCGTTCCAGCCGGCAGGACAAACGGGCCTGGCACCAGTCCCAAACCTCGCTTTCCTGTCCAATCTCCGGGAAGCTCCACAGCCCGCCCCAGATGCCCCTGGGCGGCCGCCGCTCCAGATAAACGGAGCCATCCGGCAGGCGCGCAATCAACATGATGACATCGCGTTGCTTTTTTTTGCCAACCGGCTTTCGCCCTGGACAATCAAGCTGACGCCCGCTCGCTCTAGCCTGGCAACCGGTCGCCACAGGGCACGCAGCACAGTCGGGCCGGCGCCTGCAAACCGTGGCACCCAGGTCCATGATGGCCTGCGTATACAGGCTGATGTCCCGATCCGGCAAATGTCGTTCTGCCAGCACCCAAAGCTTGCTGAGTACCGCGGTCTTGCCTGGCCAGCCATCGATTTCGTGGAAGCGCGCCAATACCCTTTTGACATTGCCATCGAGAATCGGGCAACGCCGTCCGGACGACAACGCCAGGATCGCGCCTGCGGTCGAGCGGCCAATACCGGGTAGTTGCATCAGCCTGTCCAGCGCGTCCGGCAATTCGCCATTGTGGTCTTGCATGATCAGCCTCGCCGCGGCATGCAGGTTTCTCGCACGCGCGTAGTAGCCCAAACCGGACCAGCAATGCAAGACCTGGTCCTGCGTCGCCTCGGCCAGCATCGCGACATCGCAAAACTTTTGCACAAAATCGTTGAAGTAGGGAATCACGGTGCCGACCTGGGTTTGCTGAAGCATGATTTCGGATACCCAGACCCGGTACGGCGTCGGGTCGGTCTGCCAGGGCAGATCCTTGCGGCCATTTTTTTCAAACCAGTCCAGTAGCTGGCTGGCAAAGGTATCTGCTGTACTGCTATTGCTCATAAGTCTTAGCGTGAGCGGCGTTTGCGCTTGCGTTTGATCGCCGGCGGTTCCTCTGCGCTCAACCCGGCCGCGACCCGCGCATAATACTCCACGCGCAAAATCGCCCGGCGACCGCCCTGGCGCATCACCTTCTTGATCATCATCGGCCCGAACACCGGCGGCACCCAGAACGCCGGGTCGAGTTCCTGGTGAAATTCGATGAGCGTGCCGCAGTCCTGCTCGCTCAAGCGCCATTCGGATAGCCCGTGGACGACGTTGCTGTGTTCGGGTATGGCGATAGCGGTAATGTGGTGCAACGGTTCCAGTTCCAGCCGCTCGACCTTTTCGATTTTCCCGCAGAACAAAAAGACGCACTTTCTGGTCAGCGTATAAACCAGCGGCGTTCCGTCTTCGGCCGGTTCCAGGATCCGGCTTTCCACAATCGAGCTCGAAAGGCGGTCCAGATGTTCGTAGTCGACCAGCACATTGTAGACCTCGCTTATCGGCGCATCGATATAGCCGGTCAGGTCAACGAAAAAAACTCCACCCTCTTTCCAGACATCAAGCTTGCGAATATCGGCTGCGTTCGCCGAAAACGCACAAAAAACAAGCGCTGTCAGAAATAGATTTCTCATCCGCCACCGAACAGATCCTTGAGCTTGTTCTTGATTTTTTCCTCGACGTCATCCTTGAGTTGCTCTTCCGGGTCTTTGGGTTGCTCTTCTGGCTCTACCGGTTGCCCTGACGGATTTTCCTGATCGGCATCACTCTCCGCTGGCCTTGGCTTTAGCCCAAGCAACCCACCCAGACCCAGTTTCTCCAGCAGCTTTTCCTTGGCTTTTTCTTTTAGCAGGACGACGAAATCCGGTTGTATGCTCGGGTCGTCCAGGGTACCGGTGATCTCCAGCGGGATTCGCTCACCCGCGATGTCCTTGGTCAAAACGTCGCCCAGCAACTCGGGATCGCTGCGCACGATGGCAACCAGCTTGAGGTCGATTGCCGAACTCGCGAGATCAATCGTACCGCCACCGCTGAGGGTCAGAAACGGCAGCTCGGCAACCAGGTCGTTCGTGGTCATGACGCCTTCGCTCACCGTTGCCGTCGCCTGCATCCGGGAAAACACGGTTCGATTTTCTGCAGGCGGCGCGGGTGGCGCCTGTCGTTTGAAAATCGCCAGCGCCTTGCTGATCTCGTACCAGATGTTGGTGCCTTCCCAGGCGCCGTCATTGAGCGCCAGGCCAATATCACCGGCCAGCCGCCGGCTGACCTGCCCGCTGGTGCGGCCTGCCCCGCTTAGCCTGGCATGACCTTCCGCCGTCCCCGACAAGGGCGCGCCATCGAACAAATCGACGGCCATTTTCTCAAACTGGATACCCTCGATTTTCTCGTTTATCGATAGCACCGGCAGATCGGCAGAGCCATCCAGCCGGATATCGCCGCTGTATGTGCCGCCGTAGAACAAGGCCGATACCGGGTAAATGCGCAAGCGCTTGTTCTTGATCGTGATCGCCGCGACCATGTCGGTAAACGTCATGCCAACCGAAAGCACGGAGCCGATCGTAAACTGTCCTTCGATATCCAGTCCTTCGAGCATATCGACCGGCAATTCGATGTTGGTCTCGCCGAGCGGTAACCCCTGCGACTCGGTATCGGCAACAGGCTCGAGGTAACGATCCACTTCGATCTGATCCAGGCTGAGCTCGAAATCGATGGCGGGCCGGTCGAAATTGCGCACCGTCAGTTCGCCACTCAACTGGCTTTGGTCCATGCGCATATCGATTTCGCTGAGCGCCAGTGAGCGGTCGCTCCCCTTGAAATTCAGCTCTGCCCGCGCCCGGGTCAGGACATCGGGGTCTGCCGTCTCCGGTATCTCCACGCGCAACTGGGCGAACAAATCGCGCGGTGAAAAATCGCTGATTCGAATCTGTCCGCTATACCCGGGGTTATCGATAATACCGGTCGCCGCCAGGGTACCGCTCAGCTGCAGACCCATCATCGACAGCTCGAAACTGTTCGCGCTCAAAGTCTGTGCGTTCAGATCGGACCGGATTTCCGGAACCTTCAGATTCATCCGCTGACTGCCACCGGGCAAATCCGGCGCGGCTATTTCCGTCTGCACAACGAGATCGCCAAAATCGAAGCGATTCTCTGCCAGCTTTGCATCGATGACCGTCGATGCTTCCACCTGGATGCTCCGCCCGGCAATATGATCGTCGAGGCGCATCGTCAGTTCGACCGGCACCGGTTGCTTGCCGCCGATTGCGCCGGCCTCCAGCGAAAACTCGCTGAGCGTGTAATGCGCGCTCGTCGACTCGTCCTGGTAATCGATCAGTGCGTTACGAATGGTCAGGCCGGCGATACCCTGGCTGTCAAAGGCGATCGCCCCATCCTCACCAGTTTCGGCGTTGGTATCTTCTGCCTCAAGAAGATCCTGCCAATTGTTTCGCCCGTTTGCCTTGACCGACAGGTTCAGAACGAAATCGTCCAGCGTCACCCGACCCACTTCGATTTTCTTCTTTAGCAGGGGCATCAGGCGCACGCCCAGACTTGCCTGTCCGATCTCGGCAAAGGACTCCGGGGAAAACCCTTTTGCGTTACCAAGCCGGATCTGGCTGACCTCGACTCTGAGCCATGGGAACACGGAAAAATCCAGCTCGCCGGCGATGGTCAGCTCGCGCCCGGTTCTTTCGAGCACCGCGTCACCGATGGCCTGCTTCAGGTCGTCCTTGTCAAACAGGAGCGGCAGCAACAGTGCCGTCAGAACGAGTAACAGGATAAAGGCGCCCAGGACGCCTGCCAGGATTTTGATTGCTTTTGCCATGAATGGGTCCCTTTTACTGTTCGATTCGCAGACAGCGCCCAGGTTTCATCGATATCGAGAGGTAATGGTACAGCGATGCGCCCAACCGGTGCGAGATACCTGCAGATACCTGGTGACTACTCGATATGAGCCGGTGGCAAGAAAACCCGGATCAGCTGCAACTGATCCC
>JAZFYI010000216.1:0-13463 GCA_036443455.1 Gammaproteobacteria bacterium | reverse complement strand
TGGGCCGCTGGTCAATCCGCTCAATCCTCCATACATGGTGATCGGCGCATACAGCCTGGCGGCGGCAAGGCTGATGGCCGAGGCCTTGTCCGGAATGCACATCAAGCGCGCTTTTGTCATTCACGGCGAACCGGGATGGGATGAGGCGACGCCGATCGGGCCATTCGTCAGGCTGGAGGTAACACCCGGAGAAATAAGCGAGCGGCAAATCGATCCATTGGACCTGGGTCTCGCGCGGTGCCAGCCGCAGGATCTTGCCGGTGGCAGCGCGGCGGAAAATGCGGATGCGCTGTGCAGCGTTCTGATGAATGGTGAAAAAGGACCGCACCGCGACGCATTGGTATTGGGCGCAGGCCTGGTGTTGGAGGTATGCGGCCGCGCGCCTACGCTGGCGGATGGAATGAACGAAGCGAGTCATGCCCTGGATGACGGGAGCGCAAGACGTTTGCTCGGGCGGCTGCGGAGTTTCGTGACGGAGGCCGCATGAAAAAAGATTTTCTTGCCGAGTTGACCGTGGCAAGCCGTCGGCGGGCCAAACGACTGGCAAAGGAGTTCGATAAATTCCAGGCGCTTATCGAGGAGTCGGTGGCTCCGCCTGGATTGCGCTTGTCGACCGATGGCTTCGACTTGATCGCAGAGTACAAATTGCGCTCGCCAACACTGGGGAAACTGGCGGGGGCGACGGGTGATATGGGCCGCCAATTATCTGCCTATGCAAAAGGGGGTGCGGCGATGATCTCGGTGTTGACCGAGCCCAATCATTTCGATGGTTCGTTGTTGCACTTGTCTGCTGCAGCCCGGCTGATGACGCATGTTGATATTCCCGTCATGCGCAAGGATTTCCTGGTGGACCCGTTGCAGCTTTATGAAGCTCGCGCCGCCGGGGCCGCAGGCGTTTTGTTGATTATTCGTATCCTGGACGACCCGGCGCTGGAAAACATGCTGGATTGTGCGGCCGAACTTGGCTTGTTTGTTCTTGCCGAAGCCTTCGACCGTTCGGATCTGACCCGGCTGGCGGATGTAACCGCTGCCCGGGAAAACCAGCAGATACTGGCCGGTGTCAATTGCCGGGATTTGTCTACGCTGGAGCTAAGACCGGAACGCTTTTTTGAACTGGCCCCGTTTTTTCCGCCCCGGCTACCGGCCGTGGCCGAAAGCGGGATCGGCAATAGCGCAGACCTGCCAGCGCTCGCCGACGCCGGCTACCGGCTGGCGCTGATCGGTGGCGCACTGATGAGACATGCGCGGCCGGCGGATTTTGTGTCCGCATGTCTGGCCGCCGGGCGCAACCGACCAGCCAGGATGGCGGGAGGCGACTAGGATGTGGATCAAGATTTGCGGGATTAGCGATAGCGACACTGCGCTGGCGGCCGCGCGCGCCGGCGCCGATGCGGTTGGCCTGGTTTTCTCGCCGTCTGTCCGACAGATTTCGATCGATAACGCGGCGGCGCTGCTCAGGGAAATTCCCGCTGGATTGCAGACGGTGGCGGTGTTCCGCAAGCCCGACCGCCAATTGGCCCTGGAAGTGCTAAGCAGACTGGCTCCGGATTACCTGCAGAGCGACCAGGAGGACTGGGAGAGCAGTCTGCGGGACCTGGAGCCTATGGCCGGCTGCCGGTTTCTGGCGGTGGTGCGCGACCGCTTTCCCACGGAATTGCCATCGATCTGCCTGTTCGAGGGTGAGCAAAGCGGTCAGGGTCAACTGGCAGACTGGCGGTTGGCGGCCAGGGTCGCGCAGCGAGTTCCCCTGATTCTCGCCGGCGGCCTGACACCGGCCAATGTTGCTGAAGCGATCCAAGAGGTTCGTCCCTACGGTGTGGATGTCAGCAGCGGCGTGGAGGAAAGCCGCGGCGAAAAATCTTCCCGCCTGATCGAGGAATTTGTGCGGACCGCCAGGCGGGCGGCCGCGGCAGCGGGTTTGGAGTAAAAGCGATGAAACAGACAGCACCGGAAACACCTGGCGAGCGGCCCGGCATGCCGGATTCGAATGGCAGGTATGGCGATTTTGGCGGGCGTTTCGTTCCGGAGATTTTGATGCCGGCAATCGCGCACCTCGAAGACGGGGTCAGGCGCATCCTGCCATCCGCCGATTTTATCGAGGAGTTTCAGCGCGAGTTGCGGGACTGGGCCGGGCGCCCGACCGCACTCACGCTGGCGCCTGGGCTTGGCCGGCAATGGGGAGCGGAAGTCTGGCTCAAAAGAGAGGACCTGGCGCATACCGGCGCGCACAAAATAAACAACGCGATCGGGCAGGTGCTGTTGGCCAGGCGCCTGCAGGCAAAACGCGTCGTGGCCGAGACCGGCGCCGGGCAACACGGTGTCGCCACGGCGGCGGCCTGTGCGCGGGCTGGCTTGCCTTGCACCGTCTACATGGGTTCGGTGGATATTCGCCGGCAGGCGCCAAACGTTGCCAGGATGAAAATGTTTGGCGCGGAAGTGATCGCCGTCGACAGTGGCGATGCCACTCTGCGTGCGGCAATCGATGAGGCCATGCGGGACTGGGTCTGCAACCCGGTCGATACCTACTATCTGCTGGGATCGGTGGTCGGGCCGCATCCGTACCCATACCTGGTTCGCGAGCTGCAGTCCGTTATCGGTCGTGAAGCCCGCCGGCAACTGCTGGAGATTTCCGGCGCCTTGCCCGATATCGCCGTCGCCTGTGTGGGCGGTGGCTCCAATGCGATCGGGCTGTTCCACGAATTTATCGAGGATGAGTCCGTGCGCCTGGTCGGGGTCGAGGCGGGCGGCACCGGCAGTCAGCCAGGTGAGCATGCTGCCACGCTCGCCCGGGGCAAGCCCGGCGTGCTGCACGGATGTTATTCGTTTTTGCTCCAGGATGGCGATGGCCAGGTAATGGAAACTCACTCGGTTTCCGCCGGTCTGGATTACCCTGGCGTCGGCCCGGAACACTCGATGCTAAAAAACAAGGGGCGCGTCGAATACATCGCGGTGTCCGATCGGGAGGCGCTGCGGGCGCTTGGCGAATGTTGCCGCAGCGAAGGCATATTGCCGGCGCTGGAATCCGCCCACGCCCTGGCCGGGGCGCAACGGCTGGCAAAAGAACAACCCGGCGCGAAAATTCTGATTTGTCTTTCCGGCCGGGGAGACAAGGACCTGGATACGCTGATGAGCATTGACGATGGCGGGTTTTTGGCATGACGCCGGCGCGGAAAATTACGGCGGCCCTGTCCGGCGACGGGTCGGGGCGTCCCGGGCTGATCGCCTATCTGACCGGCGGTTATCCGGACGAACAGCGTTTCAGGCAATACTTTTTGCAGATTGCCGCCGCGTGCGACCTGGTGGAGGTTGGCATTCCATTCAGCGACCCGATGGCGGATGGATTGACCATTCAAAATGCCAGCGAGGCGGCGCTAAGAAATGGCGCGACGCTAAAGCGGATACTGCAATGGCTGGCTGAGTTGACGCCGGAAACAAAGACGCCGGTGGTGTTGATGAGCTATCTGAACCCGTTGCTGGCCTACGGTTATGCCAGGCTTGCCAGGGACGCCCTGAAAGCCGGCGTCAGTGGTTTTATCGTTCCGGATCTGCCGGTGGAGGAGGCGGCACCGCTTGGCGGTGCACTGTCTGAATCCGGGCTGGCCCTGATTCAATTGGTTACGCCGCTCACCTCACCCGGCCGGCTGTCCTTGCTTTGCGCGAAGAGCAGTGGCTTCGTTTACGCGGTGACGCACGCCGGCACGACCGGTGGGAAACAGGCCTTGCCCGCGGATTGCATCGATTACCTGGGCAAGGTTCGTGCGCAGTCGCAGCTTCCGGTCTACGCCGGGTTCGGTGTAAAAAGCGCCGAGGATGTCGCCATGCTGGCGGGGCATGTCGATGGCGTCGTGGTTGGCTCGGCGCTGATCGATGCGCTGGATGAAGGGATCGACCCGGGTGAGTTTTTGGGGGGTCTGCGCCGATGACAACAGCAATAGTGGTAAAAAAGCAGCGATGAAAAAAGTTTATACCGCGAACTCGCCGGTCGAGCTGGCGCACGCGCAAAACATACTGGATGGCTTCAGTATCGCCAGCCAGAAACGCAACGAGCTGTTCGCGGTTCGCGGGGAGATCCCGTTTATCGAGTGCTACCCTGAACTCTGGGTGGTTAATGACCTGGACGAATCCCGCGCCCGGCAGATCCTTAACGAGGAAATGAACCGCGAGCCCAGCGGCAAGACCTGGCAGTGCACGAACTGTGACGAGGTCTGCGAAGACCAGTTTAGCGATTGTTGGAACTGCGGGTCGGCACGACCTTGAGCGATCGTGGTTCCGGTTTTTTTCCTTAAGACCGGGCGGAGAGCAGCAGCGCTATACCTGCCGCAACGGTGGTCCCCGCAAGCCACAGCGGAACCCCGGCCGGGATCAGCAACAGGACGCCGGATAGCAATGTGGAGGCGCCGGCGATCGCCCGCCATTGTTGCTTGCGACCGGCCATTTGTTCTGCGCGCAATTTTTCGATCTCCGGCACGGTGACCTGCAGATTGAAGCGGCCATCGGCGAGTTGCTCGACAAGATTGCGCGCCAGCTCGGGTACGCCCTGCAGGCTTTCACCCAGCTCGGGGAGCTGCTCGCGCAGGCGCTGCAAAATGTATTTGCCGCTGACTCTCTCCTCGACCCAGCCCCTGAGAATTGGGTGGGCTGTTTTCCAAAGATCCAGATCCGGGTAAAGCTCCCGGCCCAGGCCTTCGATATTGAGCAGGGTCTTTTGCAGCAGCACCAGTTGCGGTTGTATCTCCATGTTGAAGCGGCGCGCCGTCCGGAAAAGCCCCAGCAACACCTGGCCAAAGGAAATGTCCTTGAGCGGCTTGTTGAATATGGGCTCGCAAACCGTGCGAATCGCCGATTCGAATTCGTCGATCCGGGTTTCGGGCGGCACCCAGCCCGAGTCGACATGCAGCTTCGCGACCCGGTAATAATCGCGCTCGAAAAACGCGAGAAAATTCTCGGCGAGATAATGCTGGTCCCGGGAACTCAGCGTGCCGACAATCCCGAAGTCCACCGCGATATAGCGCGGCTGAGACGGGTCGCTGATATCGACGAAAATATTGCCCGGGTGCATGTCGGCGTGAAAGAAGTTGTGTTTGAACACCTGGGTGAAAAATATTTCCACACCGTTCTCGGCCAGTTTCTGCATATCCGTGCCGGCGGCGTTCAGCGTGTCCATGTCGCTGATCGGTACGCCGCTGATGCGCTCCATGACCAGGATATCGAGGCGGCAATACTCCCAGTACACCTCCGGCACATACAGCTTGTCGGAGCCTGCAAAATTTCTTTTCAGCTGCGCGGCGTTGGCTGCTTCGCGCATCAGGTCGAGCTCGTCGATGACGGTTTTTTCATACTCGCTGACCACTTCGACCGGTCGCAGCCTCCTGGCTTCCGGCCAGTGCCGCTGCGCGAGCCGGGCCAGGGCGTGCAATACATCCAGGTCTTGGCGGATCTGGGCCTCGACACCGGGCCGCAAAATCTTGACGATGACTTCCTCACCGGATTTCAAGGTCGCCTTGTGGACCTGCGCGATCGAGGCCGCTGCCAGCGGCTCGTCGTCAAAGCGGTCGAAAACGTCATCCAGGCTCCGGCCATAGGCCTTCTCCGCCATGGCCTTGGCTTCGCTGGAGGGAAAGGGCGGCACGCGATCCTGCAGCATCGCGAGCTCATCGGCGATGTCCAGCGGAAGCAGGTCGCGCCGGGTCGACAGGGCCTGGCCGAATTTGACGAAAATCGGCCCGAGTTCCTGCAACGCGAGGCGCATACGCTCTCCGCGCGGGCCCTGTTTTTTTGCGCCCCATGAGCCGGGGCTGAGGCGCGCGATCAGCCGCATCGGGCGAAACAAATGGGTGGCCTGGACGATGTCGTCGAGGCCATGGTTCACGAGGACGCGGTTTATGCGCAGCAATCGGACCAGGTTACGCATCGGCGTCACCGGTTCGTTCCAGCAGGCGGATTTTCGCTTCCAGCCGATCGCTGTCTTCGCGCAACTTGTCGATATCGCTCATCCATTTCGCAACCTCGGGCTGGCTGGGCAAGTCCCGACTTTCTTCCTGCAGAAATTCGGCTGCGTTGCTGGATGCCGTGCTAAAGATTTTTTTGCCAAATGCCAGGCCGGAGCGAAACAGGTTGCCTATCTGGCGGGCTGCCGCGTCACCGGTCAGGCGTGACAGTTCTTCTTCCCAGTCCGGGCGAGTCAATTGCAACAGTTGCTGAAAAGCCTGCGCAATATCGGCATCGCCAGAAAATTTAACCCGCCCGGCACGAATCGCCTGCTCAGAATTGTCCGCGGCGAGATCCAGCAATCCGCTCAGCCCGCTGGCCACGAAAACGTCCGGTTCCGCGTCAAAATCTGCATGAACGCTAATCTTTTGATCGGCGACACTGAGGAAAATTGCCGGACCGCTTTGCTCCGCCCCGGGCGCAAGCTGGATCGCCAGCGTTCTGCCATCCAGCTGTCGACAAAGGGCGCGGGCTTGCGAAGAGTCCGCAAGCCGGCGATTGAACAGTCTCTGCAAGGGTTTTAACAGTGTGGACGTTGTCATGTTCGTGCTCAGAACTTGTATCCACGATGCAGGGCAACGATACCGCCGCTGAGGTTGTGATAGCTGGTTTTCTCAAAACCGGCGTCGCGCATCATCTGCAACAGGGTTTCCTGGTCCGGATGCCGTCGAATCGATTCCGCCAGATAGCGATAGCTGTCTTCGTCGTTCGCGATCACGCGGCCAAGAACCGGGAGGATTTTGAATGAATACAGCTCGTACAGGGGTTTCAGACCGGGCAGGACCGGTTGCGAAAACTCGAGCACCAGTAGTTGTCCGCCCGGTCGAAGAACCCTGAACATCGATCGCAGGGCCGCGTCCTTATCGGTCACGTTGCGCAAACCAAAAGCGATCGTGACACAGTCGAAACTGTCATCGGCGAACGGCAGGCATTCGGCGTTGGCCTGCGCAAAAACCAGGTTGCTCGCCAGGCCGTCATCGAGCAGGCGATCGCGACCGCGTGCGAGCATCGCGGCATTGATATCGGTTAGCACGACCAGCCCATCGTCGCCTGCCTTCCGGGCCAACGCCGAACTAAGATCGCCGGTGCCGCCCGCGACATCCAGCGCTCGCTGACCCGGTCGCAGCCCGGTTTGTTCAATCGTGAATTTTTTCCAGAGGCGGTGGATTCCCGCCGACATCAGGTCGTTCATCAGGTCATAACGACCGGCGACCGAATCAAAAACTTCGCGGACCCTGCCGGCCTTTTCTTCCCACGCCACGTCTTCGAAGCCGAAATGAGTTTTGTCTGGATTGTCTCCGGAGGTCTTTTGCACCGCGTGGTCTCTGCTCTTCAGTCCAACTTGCGAGAGTAACCTTCAGCGTTGAGCCGGTCCAGATAATCGCGCCAGTTTTGGTGTTGCCCGATGCCGAGTTCGTACAGCACATGCCAGCTATACAGCCCGGTGTCGTGGCCGTCGTCGAAGATCAGCCGCACGGCGTATTGACCGATAGGCTCGATCGCGGTGATATCGACATTTTCCTTACCGGTGACCAGCTGCATGGGGCCGCCGTGCCCGCGCACCTCGGCCGATGGCGAAAAGCAGCGCAGGTACTCGAAGGGCAGGGAAAAAGTCTCGCCATTGTTAAAGCTGACTTCGAGCACTCGCGACTTCTTCAACAGGCGAAGATTGGTGGGCTGCAATTGCTGGTTCAACGGTTTTGCCTGGGGACCCGTGCTGGTTCTACAGAATATAACGGCTCAGGTCTTCGTCTTCGGCCAGTTCGGCGAGGTGTTCATCGACATAAGCCGAGTCCACACTGACCGACTGACCGTCGCGATCCGCCGCATCGAAGGAAATAGTCTCGAGCAGCCGCTCCAGCACCGTATGAAGGCGGCGGGCGCCGATATTTTCCGCTTTTTCGTTGACCTTGAACGCGATTTCCGCCAACCGGGAAATCCCGTCATCGGTAAAGCTCAGGCTCAGCCCCTCGGTTTTCATAAGCGCGCTGTACTGTTCGGTCAGCGAATAATCCGGTTCGGTGAGTATGCGCTCGAAGTCCTCCGTCTTTAGCGCATTTAATTCCACGCGAATTGGAAAACGCCCCTGGAGTTCCGGGATCAGGTCGGATGGTTTGGCCACGTGGAATGCACCCGAGGCGATGAACAAAATGTGATCCGTCCGTACCGGCCCATAACGAGTGCTGATCGTGCAACCTTCGACCAGCGGCAACAGGTCACGCTGCACGCCTTCGCGCGATACATCGGCGCCTGCGGTTTCAGAACGCCGCGCGACCTTGTCGAGTTCGTCGATAAAAACGATGCCGTTCTGCTCGACGTTATCGACCGCGCGCAGCTTCAGGTCCTCGTCGTTGATCATTTTGGAAGCCTCTTCGTCGACGAGTAACTTCAGGGCTTCCTTGATTTTTAACTTCCGCGTGGTCTTGCGGTTGCCGCCCATGTTCTGGAACAGACCCTGCAATTGCTGGGTCATTTCTTCCATTCCCGGCGGCGCCATGATTTCCACGCCGACCGGCATCGCGCGCGTTTCAATTTCTATTTCGCGATCGTCTATTTTTTTCTCGCGCAGCATTTTGCGGAACTTCTGCCGGGTATCGGATTGTTTTTCCTGCTCGCTGCCGGGTTCGTTGGCAAATCCCACGCCCGGCCCCATACCCGGTAACAGCGCGTCCAGGATTCGGTCTTCGGCCGCATCCTCGGCGCGATGGCGAACTTTGGCCATCTCCTCATCGCGGGTCAGCTTGACGGCGGCATCGGTCAGGTCGCGGATGATGGAATCCACTTCACGGCCGACATAACCGACCTCGGTAAACTTGGTTGCTTCAATCTTGATAAACGGCGCATTGGCCAGGTTCGCAAGACGGCGGGCGATCTCGGTTTTGCCGACCCCGGTCGGTCCGATCATCAGGATATTCTTTGGCGTAATTTCGTGGCGCATCGCCTCTTCGACCTGCATGCGGCGCCAACGGTTGCGCAACGCTATCGCGACCGCACGTTTCGCGTCGTCCTGGCCGATTATATGTTTGTCCAGTTCCTGGACTATTTCCCGCGGGGTCATCTGTGACATGTTTTTTCCTGAAACCGGTCCACCTCAGTCGGCGGCAAGCTCGTCAATGATCAGATTGTGATTGGTGAAAACACAGATGTCGCCCGCAATATTCAGTGCGGCGCGCACGATATCCGCAGCTTCCATATCCGTGTTATCCAGTAGCGCCTGCGCGGCGGCCTGGGCGTAGGCGCCCCCGGAACCGATCGCCATCAACTGGTTCTCCGGTTCGATGACATCGCCGTTGCCGGAAATGATAAACGAGTTTTCGAAATCGGCGACACAAAGCAGTGCCTCGAGCCGGCGCAGCATGCGATCGGTGCGCCAGTCCTTGGCCAGCTCGATCGCCGCCCGGGTCAGATTCCCGTACTGCTGCAATTTCCCTTCGAATCGTTCAAACAGCGTGAAAGCGTCGGCGGTGCCACCGGCGAACCCGGCAAGTATCTTGTCCTCATAAAGGCGACGCACCTTACGGGCATTGCCCTTCATGACGGTGTTCCCAATCGAGACCTGGCCATCCCCACCCATGACCAGGCGGCCGTTACGGCGAACGCTGAGAATTGTGGTTCCGCGGAATTGTTCCATGCTGGTCGTCCTTATCTTTACCCGCCACGCAAACGGCCACCGGCGGTCCCGCCGGCAGGCTAGCTTTTTCTTCGTGCCCTGGGGTGGGCCTTGTCGTATATGCGGGCCAGATGCTGAAAATCAAGGTGTGTATAGATCTGGGTAGTACTGATATCGGCATGGCCAAGCAATTCCTGCACTGCGCGCAGATCGCCGCTCGATTCGAGTACATGCGTGGCGAAGCTGTGTCGGAAAAGGTGGGGATATACCCGTGCCGGAATGCCCTGATGCCTGGCCCAGTGCTTGACCCGGGTCTGTACGACGCGCGGGCTGATACGCTTTCCGCGAAGGCCCACAAACACCGCGGTTTCGCCCCGCGCAGCCAGTTCGCCGCGACACCGCAGCCAGGCGGCCAGGGCTTTCACCGCATACCGGCCGACCGGCAGGATTCGGGTCTTGGAACCCTTGCCAAGCACCCTGACCGTTTGGTCTTTCAAATCCAGTTGGTCCAGGTCCAGACCGGTCAGTTCCTGCAGCCGAAGGCCAGACGAGTAAAGCAATTCCAGGATAGCCTTGTCCCGTATCGCTTCGCTGGTCGTCGTCGGAATTTCCAGCAGTCGCGCCATGGTGTCTGCATCCAGCGTTTCCGGCAATCGGCGCGATGCTTTGGGCGCCGCGACATCAACGGCCGGGTTGATGGTCGTCTCGCCTTCGCGGATCAGGTAATTGAATAAACCGCGAACCGAAGACAGGCGGCGTTGAATACTGCGCGGCGCCAGGCCCTTGCGATGGCAACTCGCCGCGTACTGCCGGATCAGGTGTATATCCAGATCGCACCAGTCGCCGATATCCTGCTTTACGCAGAACGCCTGCAGCGATTCGAGGTCCCTGCGATAGTTGCTGGTCGTGTGTGGCGAGACCCGGCGTTCCATGGCCAGGTGGTGCAGGTATTTTTCCAGCCACAAACGGGCTGTTTCGTTCATCGCTTAGCGGGTAAGCGCCGCGCTTACCAGTTCCCCGATACGCGAGAGAAAATCCGTGCTCATTGCCGGGTGGAACCGTTGCGCGTCGGCGCTGCTGATCGCCAGCAACCCGATTTCCGATCCTGGCCCGAGTGGCAGCATCGCGACCGAGGCAATCTCGTTGGTCTCGTCGCCAAACAGGTAGTCGCGCTGCGCATCCCTGATCTGGCCGCAGCGTGGCTCTGCATTCTTGAGGAAAGTCGCAAAGGGTTTCATTTCACTGGCATCCGATGAGGACCAGCGCAGAAATCTCAGATCGGCGGAGTCATCCTTGCCGGTCAGTTGGTCGCGGAACAAAACCATGACGATCTGATCGGTATTGAAATCCTGGCGCAACGATGCTTCGATCAGGTCCACAGTATGGTCGAAATCAGCTACGTGGATCAGGCGCCGGCACAGTTGATGAATTTTTTCCGAGAGTTTCTCGTTGCTGCGCGCGATCGTCGTCAGTTCGCGTAGTTGATTTTCCAGTTTGCGATTGCGCTGGCGGAGTATCCCCACCTGTCGTTCGATCAGCGAGACCGCGTTGCTGCCTGGTTGATGGGGTAATTGCAATTTGCCAAGCAGCAATGGGTGCCTTTCAAAAAACTCCGGGTGGCTTTCCAGGTAATGTGCAACCGCCTCGTCCGAAATGCCGCTGCCCACTTTGTCCTTGCGTCGTTGCGTGCGCTGACTGCTCATAGCTCAAATGTTCCCTCATAAACTTTTTCCGCAGGCCCGGTCAGCCAGATCGGCTCGCCGGACCCGGCCCAGTCTACCTGCAAATTACCGCCAGGGAGCGTTACCCGGACGGATTCCCCCAGTTTTCCATGTTTCCTGCCGATTGCGACCGCCGCACACGCCCCGGTGCCGCAGGCCCGGGTTTCCCCGGTGCCGCGCTCGTATACCCGCAGGCGTATGTGATCGCGCGCTTTTATCTCCATGAAACCGACATTGGTCCGCCGCGGAAAATCGGGGTGAGTCTCGAGCGCCGGGCCGAGCCGGTCTACCGGGGCAGTATCCACCGATGCCACGGTCATGACCGCGTGGGGGTTGCCGATCGAGACGGCGCCGATTTCCACTTCGCTGCCTGCCACCGCAAGCGGATACACGTAGGCCTCGCTGCTCGTATTGAAAGGCAGGCTTGCCGGGTCAAAGTCCGGTACCCCCATATTCAGCGAGACGACGCCGTTTTCCCGGATCTTTGCCCGGACCAGTCCGCCCGGGCTGTCCATGACCAGTTCCCCGGACCCTGATTTCTGCCGCTCGGCAAGCAGGCTGGCGATACAGCGTGCGCCGTTGCCGCATTGCTCGACTTCATCGCCATCGGCATTAAAGACACGGTAATAAATGTCGCTGCCGTCCTGGCGTGGCGGTTCGAGGATCAGGACCTGGTCGAAACCGATGCCGGTGCGGCGGTTGGCAAGCTTGCTGAGTGTTTCCGGGTCTGGCACGGGTTGCCCGGCCTCGGCTTCGATAATGACAAAGTCGTTGCCCAGACCATGCATTTTCACGAAGTTGAATCGCATGGGCCAAGAGTACCGGCTCGGGACCGGTGTGCAAAGCGAAAGGGGGCGTTTGAAAAGCGCAGCCGCGTGTTTATAGTGGTGCCTCTTTTTCCATGACAGGGGCCGGGCAGGCTTGGCGAAGCGTATGCAATATCGGGATCTCAGGGAATTCATCAGCAAACTGGAAGCCATGGGCGAACTGGTCCGCATCAGCGAGCCGGTGGACCCGCACCTGGAAATGACCGAAATCTGCGACCGGACCTTGCGCCGGGGCGGGCCGGCGTTGTTATTCGAAAACCCGAAGGGCCATACCATGCCGGTGCTGGGTAATTTGTTCGGGACGCCAAGACGGGTCGCGCTCGGCATGGGTCAGGACGATGTGGCTTCCTTGCGCGCCGTGGGCAAGCTGCTCGGCGATCTGAAGGAGCCGGCGCCGCCGGAGGGCATGAAGGAGGCGTGGGGGAAATTGCCGATTTATGCCAAGGTCTTGCAGATGGCGCCCAGCCGTGAAAGGCGGCCGGCTTGTCAGCAGAAGATCATCGAAGGTGACGCGGTGGATCTGAACAGCCTGCCGATCCAGACCTGCTGGCCCGAGGATGCGGGTCCGCTGGTGACCTGGGGGCTGACGATAACCCGCGGGCCCGAAAAACAGCGGCAAAACCTGGGTATATACCGGCAACAGTTGATCGGTCGCAATCGCCTGATCATGCGCTGGCTGGCGCATCGCGGCGGCGCGCTGGATTTGCGCGACTGGCAGCAAAAACACCCGGGTCAGCCTTTCCCTGTTGCGGTTGCGCTCGGCGCGGACCCCGCAACCATGCTGGCCGCCGTGACCCCGATTCCGGACAGCCTGTCCGAATACGCGTTTGCCGGTTTGCTCAGGGGCAAGCGCAGCAAGGTTGCAAGCTGCATGCACGCCGGTCTCGATGTCCCGGCCAGCGCCGAAATCGTATTGGAAGGTTATATCTACCCGGATGACCTGGCGCAGGAAGGGCCGTTCGGCGATCACACCGGTTATTACAACGAAGTCGAGGAGTTCCCGGTGTTCACGGTCGAACGCATGACGATGCGCAATAATCCCATTTATCACAGCACTTACACCGGCCGGCCGCCGGACGAGCCGGCCATACTCGGGGTCGCCCTCAACGAAGTGTTTGTACCGCTGATCCAAAAACAGTTTCCGGAAATTCAGGACTTCTATCTGCCGCCCGAAGGCTGTTCGTACCGCATGGCCGTGGTCAGTATCCGCAAGCAATACGCCGGCCACGCAAAACGCGTCATGATGGGCATCTGGTCCTATCTCAAGCAGTTCATGTACACCAAGATTATCGTCGTGACCGATCATGATGTGGATGT
>JAZFYI010000215.1:0-3255 GCA_036443455.1 Gammaproteobacteria bacterium | reverse complement strand
GAGGCGGCATTGAACCGCGCCCTGGAGCTGGACCCGCGCAGCGCGGTTGCCTACAACCACCTCGGCATTCTTTTGCGCAGGGATGGCCGCTTCGAGAAGGCGGACCAGGCCTATGCGAAGGCGATCCGCTTCGATCCCGAATACAGCCTGGCCTATCTGAATTACGGGGTGCTTGCCGATCTGTACCTGCAGCAGCCCGAACGGGCCCTCGCATATTTTCGGCGCTACCAGGAACTGCAAGGCGAAGAAGACCAGCAGGTCCGTCGCTGGATCATTGAGCTCGAACGCCGGGTCGCCACAAAAACCGCGCAGGTGTCCCCATGAGCGGTCTGCGAATCACAATCGGCCTGGTCGTGCTTGCCTTTGGTCTTGCGGGGCCGGCCGGGTCGCAGGAATTGCCGGTGGCGGAAGAATTACCGGCCTACGCAGGCCCGGCTATTGCCGGGGAGGACGGGGCCGGGGAGGACGGGGCCGGGGAGGACGGGGCCGGGAACGAAGTGGATGACATAAACCCGGCGGTCGATACCAGCGCCCGAAAACACGACGCCGAGAGCGGTACGCTGACGACGACCATCGTCACGGGTAACGCGGAGTTGCCGCGCGTGCTGTATATCGTGCCGTGGAAAAAGGCCAATCCCGGCGACCTGACGGGCAAACCGGTGAACAGTCTGCTCGACGATGTTCTGCAGCCGATCGACCGCGGGGAATTCCGGCGGCAGCTTCGTTACTTCGATGCATTGAATCAAACTGAGGCAAGCGAAGAATAGGTTTATTTCGCTGCTTTTTAGGTGACAACAAAGAGGAGATGGAAAAATGGACGTTTACAGAACTATAGTCGGCTTCTTCCAGGATGGCGGGATTTTCATGTACCCGATCGTCCTGGTACTGGCCATGGGTGCGGCAATTGCCATCGAGCGCTGGGTTTATCTGACCCGCTCGCGCATGGTCAATCGCCGGGTCTGGAACCAGTTGCAACCGTTGCTTAGCAAGGGCAAGTATCAGCAGGCATATTCGATCTGCAGCAAATCCAAGGCGGCGGTCAGCAACATCCTGAGTTACGGTCTGGGACGGATAAAGAACGCCCGCCGGCGGGATGACATCGAAAAAGCGATGGAAGAAAGCCTGATGGAAGAAATGCCCAGGCTGGAAAAACGCACGCATTACCTCGCGACCTTCGCCAACCTGGCGACCTTGCTCGGGCTGCTCGGCACCATCATCGGTCTGATCAATGCGTTTACCGCCGTGGCCGCGGCCAACCCGGCCGAAAAAGCGGATCTGTTGTCGGCCAGTATATCGGTCGCGATGAACACGACCGCGCTTGGCCTGATGGTCGCGATACCGCTGTTGTTTATTCACGCTGTCTTGCAGACCAAGACCACCGAGCTGGTCGATAGCCTGGAAATGGCGACGGTCAAGTTTCTCAACACGGTGTCCGAGAGGCCGGCCGCAGAGTCCGCCTCATGAATCGCCGCAGGCACAAGAAGCGTCAGCGGGAAGCCGCCGAGCTCAACATTACCGCTTTCATGAACCTGATGGTGGTGTTGGTTCCGTTCCTGCTGATTACCGCCGTGTTCTCCCGGATGGCCGTGCTGGAACTCAACCTGCCCGGTGAAAACAGCGAGCCTCCGAAGGAAGAGGTGACGCTGCAACTGGAGATTATCGTTCGCGATGGCCGGATCGAGGTCGGTGATCGCGACAGTGGACGCGCCGCTGTATTTGCCAGCAAGGATGGTGAGTATGACCTGGAAGCTTTAGGCAACTATTTGCAACAGGTCAAGGCGCTTTATCCGGACAAGCTGGATGCGACCCTGCTGCTTGAACCCGACATTTCTTACGATGCTTTGGTCCAGGTCATGGATACGGTCCGGGTTGTGCAGCAGGTCCAGGGCGAGAAAATCGTCCAGGCCGAGCTGTTCCCGGATATTTCCATCGGCGATGCACCCCCGGCGGCTGGATAACACAGGAGTCCGACATGGAACGGTCGAACAGAGCCAAACGAATGCGCAAACACCACGCGCGCAACCGAACCGTTGCGCTGCAACTGGTGTCGCTGATGGATATTTTCACCATCCTGGTGTTTTTCCTGCTGGTCAATTCCTCAGACGTCCAGGTATTGCCCAATGCGAAAGACATCCAGATGCCCGAGTCCATCGCCGAGCAAAAACCCCGCGAGACAGTGGTCGTGCTGGTCACCGAGCACGCCATCCTGGTCCAGGGGACGCACGTGGCAACGATCGATGAGGCCATGAACTCCGCTGGATTGATGATCCCGGCGCTACAGACCGCCCTGATGAATCAGAACAGGCGATTCCTCAGTCAGGACCTGGCTGCAGACATCGAAAAACGGGAAGTCACGATCATGGGAGACAAGGAAATTCCTTACAGTCTGCTCAAGAAAGTGATGGCGACCTGCACGCAGTCAGACTATGGGCGGATTTCGCTGGCAGTCATGCAAAGGTCGCCGGTAACGCCGGCAGCCGAAACCACGGCAGGCTAGGAGAAGGATTTTGGAAGCCTATTACAGAGTCTACGAATTGCAATGGACGCCGGATGCGGAGCAGGAAGCCCGATTCCGGCGTACATTGCGAAACACGCTGGCGATCTTGCTCCTGCTGTCGCTGCTGATACCCTGGTTGCCGATGCCTGAAAGAAGCCCGGAAGATATCCCGGAGATCCCGCAGCGTTTTGCCAGGCTGGTGCTGGAAAGGAAAGTATTACCCCCGCCACCGCCGCCCCCGGTTGTTAGAAACGAACCGGAACCGGTTAGCGAGCAGATGGCCAGGGAACAGCCAAAACCAGTCGAGGTGCCACCGGAGGTGGTTCCGGACCGCGTCGAAAAAGTTCGCGAACGCGCCAGCAAGGCTGGCTTGCTGCCATTTGCCGAGGCCCTGGCCGATCTGCGCAGCAATGAAGCTGTCGCCAGCGTGATCAGCAACAGCCAGCTCAGCCAGGGCAGCGGTATTGCCAAACGTACCGAGCGTGCCGTGATTACCTCCAAGGTAGCCGGGGGCAGCGATGGTATTCGTACCTCCGGATTTTCGCGCGATACCGGTGGCGGTGGCCTGAATGGCCGGGATACCACGACCGTCGTATCCACGATCGGTGCCAGCGGAGGAGGCGGAGGCGGATCCGGCCGCGGCGGTGCGGCTGGCCGCAGCCTCGAAGAGATAGAGATGGTGTTCGACCGCAACAAGGGCGCGATTTTCGCACTCTATAACCGGGCGCTACGCAAGGACCCCGCGCTGCAGGGCAAAC
>JAZFYI010000214.1:0-4955 GCA_036443455.1 Gammaproteobacteria bacterium | reverse complement strand
TCATTGCGGTAGGTCTTTTGTATATTTTTCTGCAAAGGCGCCGGGTATAAGGGAAAGGAATACGGATGAATTCTTCTTCGCGGCAATGTTCCCTGGCTTTCGCGGCAACGTCCATCGGGCCTGAAGGTCCTACTACGGGCTTTTCCTGAGCCCTGGGAGCGCCGCCATCAATCAGATGCGCTGAACCTGGCGGCCTCATCCGATCCGCCGGTGGCGTCTCCTTCGCTGTAGGCGTGCGCGCCGGCCCCGGCCAGTTTTCCGCCTTGGACGATCAGGTATTCATCCCGAATCGGCTTACCATCGAACCAGCACTCCAGGATTTCCCTGACTCCGGCCGCGTATCGCGCCTGGGCCGATAGCGAGGTTCCGGACGTGTGCGGGGTCATCGCGTGGTGAGGCATGCGCCGCCACGGATGATCCTGGGGCGGGGGCTGCGGGAACCAGACATCGCCGGCGTAGCCCGCCAACTGACCGCTCTCCAGCGCTCTTGCGATGGCGTCGCGATCACAGATTTTCCCGCGGGCCGTGTTGACGATATAGGAACCGCGCTTCATCTTGTTGATCAGTTTTTCGTCAAACAGGTGTTCCGTCTCCGGATGCAGCGGGCAGTGAATGCTCAAGACATCGCTTGCCTGTGCCAACGATTCCACATCTTCGTGAAAGGTCAGCCCGAGCTCTTTTTCGACCTCGGCCGATAGCCGGTGTCGATCGTGGTAGTGCAACGTCACATCAAATGGCTTCATGCGCTTGAGCACTGCCAGTCCGATACGCCCGGAGGCGAGGATACCGACGCTCATGCCCTCGACATCGTACGATCGGGCCACTGCGTCGGCGATATTCCAGCCACCTTTTACGACCCAGCCGTACTGCGGGATGTAGTCGCGCACCAGTGCCAGGATCATCATGACGGTGTGTTCTGAAACGCTGATGCTGTTGCAAAAGGTGACCTCGCATACCGTCATGTTTCTGTCGATGGCCGCCTGCAGATCGACATGGTCCGAACCGATCCCGGCCGTGATCGCCATTTTGAGGTCGGGAGCCTTCGCGATACGTTCGGCGGTCAGGTACGCGGGCCAAAACGGCTGGGAAATCACGACGTCGGCGCCGACCAGTTCCTTCTCGAACGCCGAATCCGCGCCGTCCTTGTCGGACATCACGACGAAGGTGTGACCGCGATCTTCCAGAAAACTGCGCAAGCCGAGCTCCCCGGAGACACAACCGAGGAGATCGCCGGGAGAAAAATCGATGGCGCCTGGCGTCGGCATCGACTGGCCGTCCGGATACGCCGTCAGCGTTGGAATGCTGTCGCGCGCGTAGTTCGGCGGATAACCTCCTGCGGGGTCATCGTACAATACGCATACGATCTTGCTTTTCTCGTTTGATCCGCTCATTTTTGCGATCTCCTGCTGCACTGTCGTGGGCCGGCTGTTTGAGGTTTCGGCGGGGGCAAGTCCGCTTGCGGTCTATGTCGTTTCGCGTAGCTGCCCGGACTCCACGTCGTACACGAAACCACGAACCTGGTCTTTGTGTGGAATATACGGGCTCGCCTTGATCCGCGCTACAGATTGGCGAACGTCCGCATCGATATCGGTGAAAGCCTCCATCGCGAACGGCGGCTTAATCCCCGTTTCGTCAAGGATTTGTTGTCTTAGATCAGCATCCGTAAACGTCAACATCCCGCAATCGGTATGGTGAATAAGCATGATCTCTCGCGTCCCCAGGAGCCTCTGCGAGATAGTCAGTGAACGGATCACATCGTCGGTCGCGACGCCGCCAGCGTTCCTGATTACATGGGCATCGCCTTCCATGAGACCGAGCAGAGCCCCTGTCTCCAGGCGGGCATCCATGCAGACGACGACGGCAATCTGCTTCGCGGGCGGCATGGGGAGTGACCCTTTGGTAAATTTACCGGCATAGGCTTCGTTGTTTGCAAGAAAATCATCGATTGCGCTCATGACAAACCCTCCAACTACATTCATTCAATTGCTGCTTTCCGGCGCAACCCTGGCCGCGGCAATCTCGCCAGTGGCGCCTTCCAAGGATAGTCCCTCCCCGCCTTCCGTGAAATGTAGCGGGATGGAGTCGGAAAAACCACCGTCCCAGGAACCGAAGGTTGAATCACCGGTGGGGACGAAGCGCAGCGCGGGGTCCAGACCGCGACCGGAGCGGCCGAGCAACCGCTCCTGCTGCTCGGGATCCCAGACGAAGGCAGTGTCGCCGTGGCCGCGTTCGAAGTGGTGGCGCGCGACGGTGACGTCTCGACCATTCCGCATCGCCGTGCCGATAATCTCGTAACCGGTCAGCACGCCATATTTTGCCTCCAGGCCTTGTTTGTACGATTCCCAGCTTTTCTGCAGATTTTTCAACGACGCCCTGCCACCGTAGGCGGTATAAAGCGGCCGAAGATCATCATCGCCAATGTAGGCGCTCACGATGGCATCGATGCGTTGTGACAGACGAGCGATGCGTGCCGAATCCACCGCGCGTGTCGAGTGCAGGCGAGCGAAGGCCATCGGGGTCTCCGGCGTCACGATTAATTCGTTGTCTTCAGCGGTGACGACGAAGACGAGCTTCGCGTCACCCTCCCCTGCGACATAGTTGCCGGCAAACGAGGTCACGTCTGCGGCATCCACGTCGAACACTTTGGGCACCTCGGGATAGGCCTCGCTTTCGAACAGGCGCAGCCCGATCGTCTCCAGCATGCTCTGCGCCAGCGGCCAGTCGGCGACCACGTTGGTCTGCAAAACGATGACAACATCGTCATCGGGAAAGATCGCCATATCGGCAAAAAGAATTCCGTTACCGCCATTGTGCGTGATCAGCCGCCTCTCGCCGGGTCCTTGCATCACGACCCAGCCGTAGGCGTAGTGGCTGTCGCCAAACCCCTCATCTACGTGCGGCGCCCAGTAGGCTGCCATCGACTCAGCTGAGAGCAGCTCGCCTCCAGTCAGTACCCGGCCCCAGCGCAGCATGTCGGCCGTGGTGGAGTGAATTCCGCCGTTGCCCCGCAGGGCCCAGAATGGGCCGTCATCGGCCAGCGGCCGACCTAAAACGGTGCCCCACATCTCCTCCCCGCGATAGCCTGCGGCAACACGTGAATCATCCCAGCCGGCCAGGATGTATCCAGTATCCCGCATGCCGGCGGGCAGAAAAAGTCGCTCGCGCAGGAAAGTCTCGTAGGAGGCACCGGTGAGTTGTTCGAGGATCGCGCCGAGCAGACTGTAACCTGCATTGGAGTAGGCGAACGAGCTACCGGGCTCGAACTCCAGCGGTTGCTCCATCGCACGCTGGATAAAGGTGTCGCGGTCGATGGGGTCCCAGTCGCCCAACCCGTCCAGATCGACGATACCCGACGAGTGGGTGAGTAATTGGTGCAGCGTGATGAACTGCTTACCCACGGGCACATTGGCGAAGTATTTCGTGATCGGATCGTCCACGCTGAGCAGACCATCCTCCTGCAAAAGCAGGATCGCCGCCCCGGTGAATTGTTTGGTGATCGAGCCGATCGTCGAAATCGTCTCGATCGACCACGGACGACCCGCCTCGCGATCGGCCATGCCGTAGCCGGCGTGAAGCAATGTCTCGTCTCCGCGCATTATCTTCAGTCCTCCGGCAAAGCCGAGTTTTTCCAGGCGACCGAAGTACTCGGCGGTATCGTCAAGGAAGGCGGTGTCCGCGCCAGAAAGACCGGAATTATCCGCAGGAGCACAGGCAACCCCGAAAATCAAAATGAGCGACAACGAGGCCAGGGCAAAGGATCGACGCATCACGAATTCCTCGGAGCAATGAACATAGAAAGTATAGACACCATCTTTTGGCGTCGCTGACACGCCGCCGTCCGGATCGGCTGTTATGCCGATCCGTTTTGTCAGGTTTCTAATCCAACCTGACGTAGCAATCGATGGATTGGTCGCAAAATTGGGATTTCATCGCGGCTTCAGGAGGGTCTTCAGGCCCGATACAAAAAACCCCACCACGGGGCGGGGTTTTGCCGGCCTGCATAAGGTCTGGAAATCGGGCGCTTTTTACCAGCGCAGCGTGAACAGCGACGGAGTACGCGACCTCGTGTCGAGATAGCTGTGGTTCTGGTTCCGACGACGCATCCGCCTGGCGCGTGCATCCAAACATGCTACCTGATTTTCATCGGTTTTCTGGGTTTTCGCTTGGTAGAAGTACATGGTTTATCTCCCTGTAACAAAGTCCGTCTCGTCCATGGGAGTAATTGTAATGCCTTGATAAAACTGCCGAAATCGATGATTTCACCTATAAGATTACGGTTTGTTCATAGCACTGTGACACAGGTCAAATATGGCAACATTGCGACGCGGTATGCTTTGATCGCCCGCTACCCGCGTCCTGATGGATTGTTGACTATGTTCAATTCTCTGCTATACAGAGCGCGTTCATTGTCTGCTGATCTGCGGCGTAACTTGCTCTTTTACTGGCTCACCAAAGACACCGGCGATCTGGTTTTTTTCGCTCTGGCGGGGCTGCCGATCGTAACGCTCGGATTGCTGTTCCGCTTTGCCTACACGGACCATATTCGGATCGCATCAGAGCAACAACGCCATGCAGATCTTAGCTGTCTTGCCGGAAATATTTACTTCGAAGCAAGAGGTGAACCAATGGCGGGTCAGTATGCAGTCGCCGAAGTTACCTTGAATCGCGTCGCATCCACGCGTTTCCCGAGCACCGTGTGTGAGGTTGTCCATGAGAAGAGGTGGGACGCCACGCGGGAGCGCTATGTCGGTGCCTTTTCCTGGACAGAACTGGACTCAGTCTCATGGCCGAATGGAATCGCGTGGGAACGGGCTATGATGGCGGCCGTTGCGGTCTACGACAATCAGGAAGCGCCCAGAGTACCCGGGGCATTGTTTTATCATGCCAAAAATATTTCCCCTCGCTGGTCAAAAACAAAGAAACAGGTCGCGGAAATCGGTAAACACAAATTCTAC
>JAZFYI010000213.1:0-3039 GCA_036443455.1 Gammaproteobacteria bacterium | reverse complement strand
TTGCTTCGGCCTTGCGCCCTTGCTCAGCGTGGCAAATCATCAACAAGCGGTAAAGACTTTCCGATCGGTCATCAACCTCGAGTGCATGCTCAAGCAAGTCAATCGCTTCGTCCGGACAATCATTTGCGTTGAAATATTTTACCACCTGGCTTCCGTATCGCGTGAAACGGTTTCTGACCTGCTCCCGCGTACTCAGCGCCCAAGAGGCATCTTCATCGCCAAGGAACGCGCCCCGGTAGACATTCATGACCTTGGCGACGACCGCCCTGATTTCATCGAGGCTGCCGGCAATGTCACCGGCGATCATCTCGGCAACCTGCTTCTGCGCCTGCTCCAAAGCCCAGATGTCAACCCAGAAAAAACTTGGGTTTAGGCTTAGCCGGCCACCTTCCAAGATCAGTGCCTGATCTTCGCCGAGGATGTTGCGCAGGCGATGAAGTGTCGTGTTGAAAGAACGGTTGGCGTAGTCGCTGTCGATGTGCGGCCACATGGCATCGGCAATTTTTTGTACGCGAACATCCCTGCCGCCAAAAGCACTGACTGCCTGTAGCAGCTCGATCGGTCGTCCCTGTGCCTTGCTTTTTGACTTGGTTGCCTGACCGGCCCATTCGATTTCGAATTTTCCCAGCGTGGTGACCCGAAACATCCACGGCCAGTCTTCGACATCCAACGGCGGCTCATCGGGCATTAGCCGCCGTTTTACGATCAGCCACTGGACGTATTCGGGTTCGATCCCGTGGCGCAAGGCTGTCACAGCCAGCTTGGCCATCAACCGCGTTTGCCACCAGATCGTGTGTGAATAATTATTTTCCCGGCCCATTTTGAGTGCGGCACTCAGGGCGCGGTTTCCTAGCGACTCGCGGCGGTACTCGAATGCCAGGTAGGCATAAATCAAAAGACTTTGGAATTCGAAAAGCCGGTTGTCGATGGTCCGGGCAATTTTTCTGACTATTTTCATGTGCTCGATGCTTTTCCGGGTATCGCCAAGTTCAAACTGGATCTGTGCCATACCGGTCCTGATGATGGCTTCGAAAAGCGGCAGACCGAGTTCCTGGATCAGCCTCAGCGCGGTTCGCTGCTGATTGAAGGCATCCTGCAGATCATCCCGGACCAGTGCGATCCAGGCACGGGTAAGATAATACATACTGGAATCGAAGCGCCTGGCTTTTAGCGCCTCCTCATCGATTTGCGCCAGCATGCTTTCCGCGGTTTCCAGGTCCCCGGTGCCCACCGCGCCGGCTGCACCAAAAATCAGCGTCGTGTTCCGCCACAAATGAATACCGCTGTCTTGCGCTGCTTTCAGGCCCTGACCGGCGGCCTTCAGACAGTCATCGTGTTGCCCCAACAGCATGTAATACATGGTCTCGAACGCATGCAAAGTGGTGACCGCGATCGGCGGCACATCGGGTTCATCGACAATCTGACGTATGGATTCGATTAACGACCTCACAACGTCAAAGCGCCCGGTCCATGCAATCCCGGAACACAGCATGGTCACAGCCCGTAAGCGCGTAGCCGAATCGTGCGCCTTTTCGATTACGCCGACCGTGCGTTCCGCCCATTGCATGATTTCCGGGTGTGCGGTCTGGCGATAAACCAGCGACAGGTACATGTTGTAAGTCACCCTGGCGCCATAAGGGTGTTCTGGAAAATCCGGGTATTCCTCGAGCAAGCGCTCGACTTCTTTGATCCAGTGATCCAGAGGTTCAAGGTCGTTGAGGTCGTACAAAATCGCGTCCAGCACACCGCCACAGGCCATGAAAAGCCCTTCCCGGTCAACCTGTTTCTGTCGGCGGAACATTGTGTAAGCGCGCTCACAGAAGAGCTGGCTTTCCACCGGCGCGTAGGCCGAGCGACAAGCCCCCATCCAGTACGACATCCACGGATCATTTTCCACGAACTCTGACGGCAATTTCTCCAGCCATTCCTGCAAGGTTTCGTCGCGCCCCTGCTGCAGTACCGTTGCTGCGTGTTGTTTGATCAGCTTGGCCAATTCGTCCCATTGCCGGTTTTCGATACGCAGATTGATCGCATCCTCAATTTGTCCTTCCCGCTCAAGCAGATTCGCCGCGCGTTCCTGGAGTTCTGCGTACTTCTTCTTGCCCAGTTTTGCCTTGGCCCTGCCAAATAAAAACTCGCGCATCAAAGGATGATATTCATAAACGATTTCGTCCAGGCTTTGTCTGGAAGTGACAAAAAAATCGTTGCGCGCGAGCAGGCTGAGAATACTTGCTGAATCGCTGCGGCCGGTCAGCATGTCGGCCTGCCCCGCGGTAAGCTGCGGCAGCAGACAGGTCTGCAACATGAATTCCTGGTCATGATCATTCAGACGTTTGATGACTTCGCCCGCCAGGTAATCGAAAATCACCTGTGGCGTGGAATCTGCGGGAACTTCTTTTATCGGCCCGCTCGCCCGGTGCCGCTCCAGCATCAGGACCAGACCCGCAACCCACCCGCGGGTTCGCTGAAACAATCGCTCGCAAGCCTCGTCGTCAAATTCGTGCCCGCGAACGCGGATAACCGCATCGGATTCTTCCCGTGTCAGAGTCATGTCGGACTGGTCGAACGCAAGCATGCGCTGGTTTGCCCTGAACCTCGCCGTCCATGCCGGCGGCTCCTCCCGGCTGACGATCACCACGCAACAATCCTGGGGTATCTCGATCAGGCCATCACGCATTACATCGTGAAACTGCGACTGGGCAGGCACATGCTGGAAATCGTCGATGACCAGCGCAAAAGGTTGTGCCAGACGGCCAAAGAGCTCACGGAAAAAACCATGGGTGAACGCCGGGAGGTCGCTCAGGTATTGCGGAGAAAAAGCCGGCAGGGGCTTGGCGTCGCTATCGTCCGATTCGGTGACCGAACGAGACAGGTAATAAAAAAAGGTGGCGACATCGCCATCGCTTTCATCGGCCTGGTACCAGACATCATCCACTGCCCAGGTATCGAGATAATCGGCGACCAGGGTGGTCTTGCCCGACCCGGGCGAGCCGCATACCCAGATGATCGATCTTTGCCTGCCCTCATCCAGCAGCGTGA
>JAZFYI010000212.1:0-3849 GCA_036443455.1 Gammaproteobacteria bacterium | reverse complement strand
TCGATGATCTCGATGCTCGGGATCGCGCTGGGTGTCGCGGTGCTGATCGTCGTCCTGTCGGTCATGAACGGCTTCGAGGAAGAGTTGCGCAGCCGCATCCTGTCGATGACGGCGCACGCGACCGTGTCGGGCAGTGAGCAGGGGCTCGATGACTGGGAGAGCGCCATCGACGTGGTCGAACAGGACCCCCGGGTTCGCTCGGCGGCGCCGTTCATAGAAGGCGAGGCGATGCTGATCGGCGCAGACCAGGTCAGCGGCGTGCTGGTCAGGGGAATCGTGCCGGAGCGTGAGCGGGAAGTTTCCGCCGTGGCGGACTTGCTCGAGCAGGGGAGCCTGGCCGATCTGCAGGCGGGCAGTTACCGGATCGTGCTGGGCAGCGATCTTGCACAACACCTGGAAACGACGGTGGGCGACCACGTGATCATGGTCATCTCCCGCGCCCGCGTGACACCGGCCGGCGTGATTCCGCGCATGAGAAGATTCCGGGTCAGCGGAATTTTCCATGCCGGCATGTACGAGTACGATCGCAACCAGGCTTTCATCCACATGCGCGATGCAGCCCGGCTTTATCAACTGGGCGAACGGGTAAGCGGCGTTCGTCTTAACATCGTCGATCCGCTGATCGCGCCGGAGGTCGTCCGCGATGTGGCCCCGCGGCTCGATGGCGCCATGTATATTTCCGACTGGACCCGCAGCCATGCCAATTTTTTTCGCTCCATCCAGATTACCAAGTCGATGATGTTTGCGATCCTGCTCCTGATCATGGGCGTCGCCGCGTTCAACATCGTATCGACGCTGGTCATGGTGGTCAGGGACAAGCAGGGCGATATTTCCATTTTGCGGACCATGGGCGCGCGTTCGCTCAGCGTGATGAAAGTATTCATGGTGCAAGGCATCCTGATCGGTGTCCTGGGAACCCTGGGCGGGTTGCTGCTTGGAGTCCTGATCGCGGTCAACCTGGAGTTCCTGATCCACGGTGTGGAAACGCTGCTGGAGACCGACCTGCTGGCCGCGGATGTGTATTTCATCGGTGATTTGCCAGCGCGCGTGCACCTTGCCGACCTGCTAAAGATTTGTACGACTGCCCTGGGTCTGTCATTTTTGTCGACCCTGTACCCGGCCTGGAGAGCGGCCCGGATTCAGCCCGCCGAGGTGTTGCGTTATGAATGAAAGCCCCAGCAATACCCCGGTACTCGAATGCCGGGGCCTGGTAAAGAACTTCCGCCAGGGCGACAAGACAGTGGAAGTATTGCGCGGCGTCGATTTCACGGTGGCGGCCGGTGAGACGGTTGCGATCATCGGCGCATCGGGTTCCGGCAAGACGACCTTGTTGCAGTTGCTCGGCGGGCTCGATGCGCCGACCTCCGGCACCGTCAGCATTGCCGGTCACAACATGACCGAATTGAACGATGCCGAAAAAGGCGATCTGCGCAACGCCGCGGTCGGATTCGTTTACCAGTTCCATCATTTGTTGCCGGAATTCAGCGCGCTGGAAAATGTCGCGATGCCGCTGCTGATCCGCCGCGAGCCGCCGGCCCAAGCTCGTCGCTCGGCAAGCGAACTCTTGCAGCGAGTGGGTCTCGGCGAACGGCTCGATCATCGACCGGGTGCGTTGTCCGGTGGTGAGCGCCAGCGCGCCGCAGTCGCCAGGGCGCTGGTCAGCCGACCGCAGATTCTGCTGGCAGACGAACCCACCGGGAACCTGGATGGGCGGACCGGCGAGCGCGTATTTTCGCTGCTGCTCGAGCTGAACCAGGAGTTGATGACCAGCCTGGTCCTGGTCACCCACGACCTGGGCATCGCGCGTCGCATGAGCCGGATCATGACGCTGCGGGATGGCCGCTTGCACGAAGGGCTCAGCGAATAATCATGTTGCCTTGCGCCGCCGTCTAAAGCGCATGAGTATCGACCAGCGCCAGAATGCGTTGAGGCCAAAATACGCCAGCAACCCCAGCAGCGACCCCATGCACAGCAGGCCGGTCACCATCGGCCACAGGCCTTCTACGATCAGGATTTGCCAGTCCGTCGTCTCAGGCGACGGCTGGCCAAGCAAAAACGACCCCAGCACATAACCGGAATAATAGATCGGTGCGATCGTCAGCGGGTTATTGATCCAGACGGCGACCAGGGCGACCGGCAGGTTGACCCGCATCAAAATGGCGCCGCCCGCTGCGAGCAGCGGGTGTATGGGCAGCGGAATGAACGCGACGAAAATGCCCAGCGTCACGGCCGGGACCACGGCCTTTCTGTGGGTGGCCCAAAGCGCCGGGTCATGGATCAGGGCCTGGAAAGGGCGCATGTACCACGCTTCCTTGATGTCTTTGTATTTCGGTGAAATTCGTTTGAAAAACCGGCGTGGCATAGCAGAAATGGCTCATGCGTAGTCAAAGACGCCTGACTAAGATCAGGGCTTCCGTGATTATCTCCGTTCCAGGACGCCGTTTACAGTGCTGCTCGTCGCATTTTCCTTGCTGGCCGGGAACCTGCTCGGTCTGATCGTGCTTTGGCCCGGGTCCGCGGTTTTTCCTTTACTGGCCGGTTTGCTCATCGCCGGCTGCATTCTCGAGCGCAAGGCCGTTTTCGTTTTTGCGCTGGGATTCGCACTGGCAAACACAGCGGTCGACCGGCGCCTGAATGACCGCCTGGACCCATCGACGGACCGTGGAACCATCGCGGTCACCGGCGTGGTCGACAGCATGCCGAGGAAGCTGCCCGGCGCATACCGCTTTGAATTCAGGCCCCTGGCCACGGCAGCAGGGCGGAAATTACCGGGGCGCCTGGTGGTGTCCTGGTATCGCAGCGAGTTTGCGCCGGCGCCCGGCGAAATCTGGCGGCTGGGGTTGCGCCTGCGACCGCCACGGGGCGGCGTCAACCCGGGCGGGTTCGACTATGAAGGGTGGCTGTTCAGAAAAAATATCGGCGCGACTGCCTATGTCGACAACAAGGCGGACAACCACAAGCTGGCAGATGACGGTGGCGTGTCCAGCCGCTGGCTGGCGTTCAGGTTCCGGCTCGCGCGCAGCTTGAAACAATACCCGGTAAAAGCGGAATGGCACGGACTGCTCAATGGACTCGCGCTTGGAGACCGGCGGGACATCAGCGAACACCAGTGGCAGGTGTTGCGGGCTACCGGCACCGTGCACCTGATGGCGATTTCCGGTCTGCATATCGGGATTGCGGCCGCGGTTGGCGGGGCCTGCGGCGCGGTTTTGTGGATGCTGATACCGATGCTGAATCGGCGGCTTGCACGCCGCGACATGAGCTTGATGGCGGGTTTCACGATTGCCGTGATCTATGCGTTGCTGGCCGGCTTGAGTCTGCCGACCCAGCGCGCATTGATCATGCTGTTATCGATCGGCCTGTCGTTGTGGTGGCGACGCTCGGCGAGCGCGGGTCAGGGCATGGCGCTCGCCCTGATCGTTATTCTGCTGCTCGATCCGCTGTCCACGGCCGAGCCTGGATTCTGGCTTTCCTTCGGCGCCGTCGCCAGTTTGCTGCTGGTGTTGTCGGGTCGTGCGACGAGGACGGCCTGGTGGCGCGGTTTGCTGCGGGCCCAGGCCGCGGTCTTCGTCGGGCTGTTGCCGATCGGCCTCGCCATTTTCGCTTTGTCGGCGCCGGCCGG
Source organism: Gammaproteobacteria bacterium (assembly GCA_036443455.1). GTDB lineage: Bacteria > Pseudomonadota > Gammaproteobacteria > Steroidobacterales > MnTg04 > MnTg04. Next base: position 227 of record JAZFYI010000212.1, on the reverse strand, counting down.
ACTCGTTGCCAACCTGGTATTCATTCCCTTGTTCACGATCTGCCTGGTGCCGCTGATCCTGTTTTCGGTTGCCGCGGCGCTGACCGGTTTCGACAGCCTGGCCGCAGTCGTGCTCAAACTGGTCGGTGAGGTTTTTGCGCTGTCCTGGCCATGGCTGGAATGGCTGGCGGCCAACATTCCACCGCTGACATTTCCCGCCAGCCGGTTCGCGTTTGTGCTGTTGGCGG
>JAZFYI010000211.1:0-2666 GCA_036443455.1 Gammaproteobacteria bacterium | reverse complement strand
GCGACCATCGCGCCATCACCATCGCCGATTTCGACCATGATCCGATGCGCCGTGTTGTCTGAATCGATGCGATAGACATAGGTTCCTTCGCGACGGAGAATCAACGCGTCGCGAGGAACAACCAGTGTTTCCTGCATACTGCGCATCGGCACGGCTACGCTGATCAACTGGCCGATCGACCACTTGCGCCCGGCATCCTCCGGAAGCTCCACGCGAATCTCAAAAGTTTGCGAGCGCACATCCATCGATGGAATAACCGAGCGAATATTTCCTGAAAACTCGGACTCGAAACCAAACATTTTCAGGCTGTCGCCACGATGCACACGACCCGCGTAATTGACCGGCACTGCCACCCTGACCTCGAGGTTTTCCGTATCGGTTATCCTCGCCAGCACATTGCCTGGCGACACGAATTCGCCCTCACGCCGCAGGCGATCGGTAATGACACCGCTGAATGGCGCACGAATTACTGCTCTGTCGAGTTGTTCCTGGATCCGCTCGAGCCGCAAGGCCGCAATCGACAAGTCGCTCTCCGCAACATCCCGGTCCGACTCGGTTTGTTCGAGCTGGTTGATCGAGGTTGCCAGCGTTTGTGCCAGGCTGCGCTGACGCTCGAGCTGGCTGTTCAGAAACCGCAGGCTGATTTTCGCTCTTTGCGCCAGCGCTTTCTGCTCCAGTTTCTGCAAACGCAGATCCGTGTCGTCGATACGGGCAACGATATCGCCGGCTTCGGCATAGGTCCCCGGCTCGGCGACAAAGACCAATGGTCCGCTGATTGCGGATGTGATCTGTACATCGTTGCGGCTATAGATTGTCCCTGCTATCGGCACCGTCGGCGTGATCTGCATGCTGGTGACGCCAGCCACCGATACGGGTTTTGGCGGCATCTGCTGCCCCTGGGCATAGAGCGGGCTGACCGCCAGACTCATCAAGACCGCAGGCAAGGAGATCCTGTTTGAAATACTTATCATGTTCATCCCCGTGAAATCCTCAGCCTGTCTCCTGGCCGGCCGCGACCTGACCCGGGCTACCGGTGCCGACGATGTTTGTCCGCCGCTCCTCCCCGATGCGCAACAGGCTGGGCAGCAAGACCAGCGTGAAAGACGCGCTGACCATCATACCGCCAACAATGACCGCGGCCAGTCCGCGGTATACATCCGAGCCGACGCCTGGAATCACGACCAGTGGCAACATCCCAAAAATACTGGTCAGCGTGCTCATATAAACAGGCCGGGCACGAACCCGGATTGCCTCGGCGACGGCAGCGCGGCGGTCATAGCCTTTGCTTTTCTCTGCATGGCGGGTCTGGCTGACCAAGAGAATGGCGTTGTTCACGACCAGCCCCAGCAAAATAATAAAGCCAATCATGGTCAGTAAATCCATGGACTGGTAAGTCACAATATTGAGCAGGCGCAGACCAAGCACTCCACCGGCCAGCGCCAGGGGCATGACCATCAGTACCAGGAAACTGTCACGAAGCGAGCGAAAAATCGCAGCCATGATCATAAACAGAATCAGGATCGCGAGTAGAAAGTTGTTCCTCATTTCTTTTAACGCGCCTTCCAGCCGGTCTGCGCTGCCCCGGTAACTAATGGCGGCATCACTGGGCAACACCTCATAGATTTTCGGCCCGACATCTGCACGCAGAATGGCCAGGGTCTCTTCGACCGTCATATTCTCCGACGGTATGACCTGAAGACTAACGGTCCGTTGCCCATCCACCCGTTGCAACTGGCTCGGTCCTACCGTACGCGTAATTGTCGCCAGGCTGCCGATCGTCTGCACGCCGGACAGAGGCGTACTGATCGGCATGGCCGCCATCGCTTCCGGCGAAGACCATTCACCCGATTTGAGAATCATGTCCATGCGATCGTTGCCGTCGAAATATTCGCCCACAAAAAGACCACCGGTCATCGCCCGCACGGCGCTGGCGAAGCTACGTTGGCTGAGCCCGGACTGGGCAATTTGACGTTCGTTGGGGTCGATCTGAAGCTCCGGCTCCGAAATCGACAACCCCGGTAAGGGACGAGCCACGGCGCCGGGAAGGAATTCGTTGATTGCCTGCATGCCGATCCTGGCGCCAGCCATCAGTGCGTCGATGTCCGGCCCCTGCAGATCCACGTTGATCGTACGCCCGCCGCTGAAGCCAAAACTGAGCAGCGAACCACGGCTTGGGAACGCTTGTGTATCCGGCAGACCAACCAGCAACTCATCTCTGAGCAGGGCGAGAAAATCGTCGACTTCATCCGGCTCCTCCGGATACAGGTAGAGCACACTGAACGAACCGAACATCGACAGGTTGTATCCCTTGATATAGGGCTTTTGCTCGTGATCCATGTATGGCTTCAAGCGCCGCACCATTTCGCCGGCAATTTCCGTTTCCAGCATTTCCACGGTACTGCCGGCCGGCAAACTGAAAAAGGTCTGCACCGCATCGGCCTTTGCCGATGGTAGAAAATCTGCTTTCGGCATTAGCAGCACGGTGATCGCAACCGCCGAGACCAGCAGCCCGCCGATCCAGGCGCTGCGATTAAACCGGGTATCGGTCAATCTCATCATCAGACCGGTGACGCGATCCCACCAATGGGACATCGGATCCTTTATTTCTTCCTTGCTCAGCCAGCGAGAACTTGCCACCGGCAAGACCGTCATGGCCACGGCCCACG
>JAZFYI010000210.1:0-8017 GCA_036443455.1 Gammaproteobacteria bacterium | reverse complement strand
CCGGTCTTTTCGGCCAGCCGGTCAACCAGCCAGAAGCCCATATTGTGACGGTCACTTTCGTGTTTTGAGCCCGGGTTGCCCAGACCGACGATAATCTTGATTTCTGTAGTCGCCATAAGACAAGGGCAGGCCGAACAACCGCGGCCTGCCCTTTACCTCTCGTTCTGTTTCCTGCAGGCCGTTTACTCGGATTCCTTGGACGAATCGTCTGTGGCTTTCTCCTCGGCCACATCTTCCGCCGCCTCGGCATCCTCTTCGCCTTCAACAATCTCGCCTTCTTCGATTTCAAGCTCTTCTTCTTCGGGCTCGATGACGATTTCCTTGGCAATATGACACGAAGCAACCGGTTGGTCGTACTCTTCGAGATTCGCCGTCAGGCTCACGCCCTCGGGTATCTCGACTTCCGAGAGATTGATGACCTGATCGAGTTCAAGGCTGGCTACATCGACGTCGATGTACTCCGGAAGATTCCCTGGCAAACAGGTGATCTCGACTTCCGAAATAATATGCGCAACGACACCGCCACCGGATTTCACCCCGACGCAGATATCTTCGTTGACAAAATGCAGCGGGATCGTGACCCGGATCTCCTGGTCGGCCAGCACCCGCTGCAGATCGACATGCAGCACCTGGCGTTTTGCCGGATGACGCTGAATATCCTTGAGAATGGCGTCCTGGGTTTCGTCACCGACCTTTACGGTCAGGATGGACGAGAAAAAAGCCTCGTTTTCCATCTGGTGCAGCAACACCTGATGGTCCAGCGTGATCGACCGGGATTCCCCGTTACCGCCATACAGAATTGCCGGAATCTTGCCGGTACGACGCAGGCGGCGGCTCGCACCCTTGCCCTGATCGTCCCGCAATTCGGCGTTAAGAATAAAATCACTCATTATTTTACTACTCCTGGTTCACAACCGGCAGCGCCGGCATCAAAAACGTTCCCCTTCCGCGACCAGTCGGGAAACAACAAAAAATCAATCTACATACAGCGAACTGACGGACTCCTCATCGCTGGCGATGCGCCGAATCGTTTCGGCGAGCAGTTCCGCCGTGCTCAGTTGACGAATCTTGGCGCAGTTCTCTGCCTCAACGCTCAACGGGATGGTATCCGTAACCACCAGTTGATCGAGCACCGAATTCTCGATTCTCTCGACCGCGGGTCCCGACAAGACCGGGTGGCTGATGTAAGCCACCACTTTCACGGCACCGTGTTCTTTCAGGGCCACGGCGCCCTTGCACAAGGTGCCGGCCGTATCGATCAGGTCGTCGACGATGACACAGGTCTTGCCCTCGACATCACCGATGATGTTCATGACCTGGGCTTCGTTGGCGTGTGGCCGGCGCTTGTCGATAATCACCAGGTCCGCGTCGTCCAGCCTCTTGGCCAGAGCCCGGGCCCGCACCACGCCGCCAACATCGGGGGACACGACCACCATGTTTTCGTATTTCTGCCGCCACGCTTCGCCCAGCAAGACCGGCGAGGCATAGACATTGTCGACCGGGATATCGAAAAATCCCTGGATCTGATCGGCATGCAAATCCACGGTCAGACAACGATCGATATGCGCAACCTGGATCAGGTTTGCGACCAGCTTCGCGGTGATCGCCACCCTGCTGGCTCGCGGGCGGCGATCCTGCCGCGCATAGCCAAAATACGGCATGACTGCCGTAATTCGCCTGGCGGACGCCCGATGACAGGCGTCTGCCATCACCAGCAACTCCATCAGGTTGTTATTCGCCGGCGGGCAAGTCGACTGAATGATAAAAACATCCTGCCCGCGGATGTTCTCCATCAACTCGACCATGACTTCGCCATCGCTGAAACTGCCCACCTGCGCGTCACCCAGCCGTGTATGCAGGCAACGGGCAATATTCTGCGCCAGTTTTCGGTTAGCGTTCCCAGAGAACAACACCATATTGGCAGTCGCCTCTGACGCTCCCTGTTTCACCATAGCCCTTGTCCCTGTTCAGATTGGTTGGGGTGGCAGGATTCGAACCTGCGCATGACGGGATCAAAACCCGTTGCCTTACCACTTGGCCACACCCCAGCCGCCATACTCGGTTTTTGTCCGGCCGCTATTGTTCCGCCGCCAGGTTTTGCAAACTATCGCTTATCGGCGATGCATCCAGTCCTCGAACCAGCCAGTGGCTCCACTTGTCCGGCACTTCGGCCTGTACTGCCGCGGCGTCCTGTCGCCGTTCAAATGCGGCGAAAACACAACCGCCGGTACCACTCAGCCGGGATTCGCCAAAACGGGACAGCCAGGCCAGCGCTTCGTCGACCTCGCCGTAACGCCCGCGAACCGCCGATTCGCAGTCATTTCCGGCACCGTCCTTGAGAAAGCTGCGTATTGTGATTGGCGTCGAATTGCGTGTCAATTCAGGCGCCGAAAAGATTTCCCGGGTCGAGATACTAACCCCCGGATTGACCACCAGAAACCAGCGTCGAGGCCACTTTACCGGCGTCAGCCGTTCACCCAGCTCTTCACCCCAGGCCGACTCCCCGAGGACAAAAAGCGGCACGTCCGCGCCCAGTTCCAGCCCGATACCGGCCAGCTCCTCCCGATTGAGGCCGGTCTGCCAAAGATAATTCAATGCCAGCAAGGTGGTCGCCGCGTCCGAACTGCCCCCACCGAGGCCGGCGCCGACCGGGATATTTTTTTGCAGCGTGATCGCCGCACCCACTCCAGGCCCGCAGCGTAGATAAAGCAGGCGCGCCGCTTTCATGCACAGGTCCTGGTCCGGGGAGATCGACTCGATGCCGCCGCTCAGCGAAAACTGTCCATCGGGCAACTCGCTGAACTGAACGTAGTCGCACAGATCGACGATCTGGAACGCGGTCTGCAGGCAGTGGTAGCCATCGGCGCGACGGCCGGTAATCAGCAGGCACAGGTTCAGCTTGGCGGGCGCCGGCCAGGCTATTTCCCAACTCTTTGCGGGCCTGTCGTCAGCGCCAGGCACCGAGGATGGCTCCCATCAGCACCGCCAACCAGTTGACTGCTGATAAATGCATGCTGTCCCCCCTTTTTTTATTGATTTATCTGCCAGCCATCTACTGCCAGGCGAATTCGCAGGTCTGCCCTGGTCATTTCCAGTTTGCGCGGCAGTGCGCGTCCTTCGAAATTACGATACCTGCGGTAACTGACCCGCCAGCCGGCCTGGTCCAGGATTATCGCCTGCCCGCGATCGTCCACGCTGACCTGGTAGTCAGCAGCGGGATCCGGCACACCGAGGACCCAGAAACGCATGCTGTGCACCGGGATGCTCCAGCCGAACTGGGCTTCCAGATCGACCACCGGGTCACTGACCAAATACTCATCTCCTTTGCTGGTCCGGATACTCAGTAAAGCCGGGTTTCCGGATATTCTGAAACCGCCGATGCCCAGCGGCCCGCGAAAGCGGAAATCCAGATGGTCTCCGTTTTGCCTCCAGTTCAGTGAGCCGCTGTAACCGTCGCCGGCTTTTTTCAGGCTGATCCGGCCGCGCAAGGACCAGTCATCGGCCAGCGTAAGTGTCTCCCGGCGATTCTCCCAGGCGGCTTCGTCAGGCGGCAGGCTGACACGCTGCCCTGCACAGGCGGCGAGCAAAAACAGCGCCGCCATGGTGCCGGCCAGACGGAGCGGGCGGATCACTGGCCGAATCTGTCCATGGTATCGGTCAGGACATCGCTTTCCGGGTTAATCGCCAATGCCTGGAACCAGAGTTTTTGCGCCTCGGTCTGTTCGCCTGTTTTCCATAGTACCTCGCCCAGGTGAGCCGCAATCTCCGGGTCGTTGTCCAGCGCGTAGGCCTCCCGCAAGTACTCGATCGCCAGCTCATATTCGCCAGTCCGGAAATGCAGCCACCCCTTGGAATCGATGATCGCGGCGTTCACTGGCGCCAACCGGACGGCCTCGTTGATGTAACGACCCGCTTCGTTCAGCCGGTCGGTATTGGCAACCAGCGTGTAACCCAATGCATTCAATGCCAGCGGGTCATTGCGGCGTTTTTTTACAAACGAGCGCAACTGTTTGATGCTGGATTTGAGGTCGCCCGACGACTCCATCATGAACGCCATCGAATAGCCTGTTCCTTCATCCGCCGGTCGCAGTTCCAGGACTTCCCGGTACAAGCCCAGCGCCTCCGGGTAGCGCCCCATTTCACCCAGCAATTCAGCTCGCGCCACCATCATGTCAACCCGAAAGCCCGGATTCTGAGCGCCAAATTGCGCAAGGTGTTGCAGGGCTTTTTCGCCCTCGCCAAGCCGGTTCATCAATTGAGCCAGGCGGGCCTGGGCGGTAATCGCGTTAAATCCCGTGTTGACTCTTGCATACGCGCGCATCGCGCGCGGGTAGTCTTCCATGCGCTCGGCGATCAGGCCCAGGTAAAAGAAGGCGTCATAGGTGTACTCCCCGGTGCCAAGCAGCTGTGAAAATCGTGCGGCGGCGTCCTCGAATCTGCCGCCATCCATTTCCAGGAACCCCAGCGCGCGCAAGGCGCTTGCCGAGCCGGTTTCCTCGAGCAACAGCATCAATTCAAACCGTGCATCATCGTTGCGCCCAACGCTCATCAGCATAAAGGCATAATCCAGACGCACCCCGTCATCCCGGCTGTCCAGCACCAGGTCTTCGGCATAACTCAGCCCCTGTTCTATCTGGCCCGAAGAAATTTTCGCGCGCGCCAGCACCGTCGCAACGGCGAGCCACTCGGAATCCTGTTCCACCGCTATCCTGGCCTCGGCGAGCGCCAATTGAAAACGGCTTGCGTTCATAGCCAGCGCGGCCACCGCGTAATGCGCCTGCGCAAGCTCCGGGTAAGGCCGGGCAAGCTCATCCATCACCGCGCTGGCAAGCCAGGGTCCGTCGCTGTCCATAAACATTCCGGTCAATTCAAGAAAAAGCTGCCCCCGTTCATGTTCCTCGCCAGCGATGATGGCGCTGAATTCACGGATCGTTTTTTTCCTGTTTCCCAGTTGCAGATACAGTTGCGCCACGCTGAGCCGAGCGGCCTTTTCTTCCGGCTGCAACTCGCGCCAGTAGATGGCGGCCACCAGCGCCTGGCGGAGAAAACCATGCTGATAGGCGATTCGCGTCGCCTGCGAGGCGCGTTCGGGATCGTCGCTGTGTTGTGCGGCCAGAACGTATTCGCGTACGGCCGTACCGAAGGCGCCGTCCTGCAAGGCCAGTTCCGCCAGCAACAGGTGGTGATCGGACTCGGCCGGATCGACCATCCGGGCGGGAATTGCAACAGCGGAGTCCGCTGACCCCGACGCGGCGCAGCCGATCAGCCCGCCGGCGCACAAAACTGCCAGCAGTGGCAGGCAAACCACTGATCGTGAAATAACTACCATAAAACATCCTCTGTGGTCTTGGTTTGACCGTTGACCCGCCAATCCGTGGCCTGTTCAGACCATTGTGCCGGTTTTGGCCGGCAAACGCCCTACATTGCCCCGGCAAGGGGCCTGCCCGGCCGGACATCACCGGGCGCTTTCATTACAATGCCTCGCATGTCGCTCGCCGTCGTTGGAATAAATCACCGTAGCGCACCTGTAGCGGTTCGTGAACAGGTGGCTTACGCGGCCGCGGACCTGCCCGCGGCGCTGCAGAATCTTTGCCGGCACCCGGCGATCAAGGAATCGCTGATCGTCTCCACCTGCAACCGGACCGAGCTCTATTGTTCTGTCGATGAGGGCGCGGCGAACCAGGTCGCAAAGTGGGTCATCAAAGACCGCCAATTGGCCGACGATGCCAGTTCCTGTCTGTATACGCTGGAGCAATATGACGTGGTCCAACACGTTTTTTGCGTGGCCGCCGGGCTTGATTCTGCGGTTCTTGGCGAACCGCAGATTCTCGGCCAGCTCAAAGACGCGTTTCAGCATGCGGAAAAGGCCGGCACCATCGGACCCCTGCTGGGCAGGCTTTTCAGGCGCGCATTTTCGGTCGCCAAACAGGTGCGCACGGGCACGGAGATCGGCTCCAGCCCGATATCCGTCGCTTATGCCGCGGTATCGCTGGCTCGCCAGATTTTCTCCCGCCTGAACGAGCGTACCGCGCTGTTGATCGGCGCCGGCGAGACTATCGAGCTGGCCGCGCGCCATCTGCACAGCAACGACCTGGGTCGTATGGTGATTGCCAATCGCCGAGTCAGCCGCGCGCGCGAACTCGCCCGGCGCTTCGACGCCTATGCCATTTCGCTGGGCGAGATTCCCGCTCACCTGGCGGAAGCCGATATCATCATCAGTTCCACGTCGAGCCCGGTGCCGCTGTTGTCTGCCGAGGCCGTCGCGGAGGCCCTCGCCAGGCGCCGCCAACAGCCGATGTTTATTGTCGATATCGCCGTACCTCGTGATGTAGACCCTGCGGTCGCCGATCTGCAAAATGTTTATCTTTATACCGTGGACGACCTCGGCGAAGTGATCCAGGAAAACCTGCAAAACCGGGAGCAAGCCGCCCAACAAGCCCGCCAGATCATCCAGGCGGAAACCGCCGGTTTCGCGATGGCCATGCGCGAACTCGACGCCGTGCCGACGATTCGCAGCCTGCGTGCGCTTGCCCAGGCCGATGCCGACCGGCTTCTCGATGACGCCAGGCGCAATCTCACAGCCGGCGAAGATCCCGCAACCGTTCTCAATCATCTGGCAAGACAACTGACCAACAAGTTCCTTCATCAGCCCAGTTCCCGTTTGCGCCAGGCAGGCGAAGAAGGCGACCTGGAACTGGTTCAGGCCGCAAAGAAACTGTTTGCGCTCGACGATAAAGACGGCGGTGACCCATGAAAGAATCCCTGGAAAACAAACTGCTCGGCATGGTGGAGCGCTTCGAGGAAGTGGGACACCTGCTGTCCGATGCCGGGGTGATTGCCGATCAGCCCAAATTCCGCGAATTGTCAAAGGAATATGCCCGCCTGCAGCCGCTCGCCGAACGGTATCGGCAGTACGAAAGCACCATCCGTGATCTCCAGGCCGCCGAAGAAATGACGGCGGACAGCGACGAGGAGATCAGGCAGCTTGGCCATGACGAGCAGCAAAAGGCCCAGGCCCGGCGCGAGGAACTGGAAGCATCGCTGGCACGACTGCTGATCCCAAAAGACCCGCACGATGGCAGTAATGTGTTCCTCGAGATCCGGGCCGGTACCGGTGGCGACGAAGCCGCGATATTTGCCGGCGACCTGTTTCGCATGTACAGCCGCTTTGCCGAGCAAAAAAAATGGCAGGTGGAAATACTCAGCGAGCACGAAGGCGAACACGGCGGTTACAAGGAAATCATCAGCCGGGTCGTCGGCCGCAATGTGTATTCAATACTCAAGTTCGAGTCCGGTGTGCACCGCGTCCAGCGGGTGCCGGAAACCGAGTCGCAGGGGCGAATTCATACTTCCGCCTGCACGGTCGCCGTATTGCCTGAACGGGATGAAATCGAGGAAATCGAAATCAACAGCGCAGATCTGCGGATCGATACTTACCGAGCTTCCGGCGCCGGCGGCCAGCATGTCAACAAGACGGATTCAGCCGTGCGCATTACCCACCTGGCCACCGGCATCGTCGTCGAATGCCAGGATGAGCGATCGCAGCACAAGAACAAGGCCCGCGCGATGTCGCTGCTGCGCTCGCGCTTATTGAGCGACGAGCAGGAAAAACAGCAAAGCGAACAGGCCGACCAACGCAGACTGCTGGTGGGTAGCGGCGACCGCTCGGAAAGAATCCGGACCTACAATTTCCCGCAGGGACGGGTGACCGACCACCGCATCAACCTGACGCTGTACAAGCTGGAATACATTATGAAAGGCGATCTGGCGCCCATCATCGAGCCGTTGTCGCAGGAATACCAGGCGGATCAGCTGGCCTCGATGGCGGTGGAATAAGCAGTTAGCAGGCCGTTGAAAGAGTCTCAGGCGAGTGCAAGACTAGGCAAACTAGGCGAGCAAGCGCAGTGTACACGCCAGTTTGCCGCTGCGCGGCCCCGCATTGTGAGCCGATTTTTAACGCCGGATTGTGCCGCATGAGGCTTTTTCAACGGCCTGCTAGTCAATTTCCGGCAAATTC
>JAZFYI010000209.1:0-5693 GCA_036443455.1 Gammaproteobacteria bacterium | reverse complement strand
CCCACATGCGGGACGAACAGAAATTAGTCGATGAGCAAAGACTGGCTGCCTACCTGGAGGAACACCTGGAGGGGTTCCGCGGGCCGTTGAGTGCAGAGAAGTTCCCCGGCGGCCAGTCAAACCCGACCTTCAGAATCGATGCCGCGTCCGGCGTTTATGTGCTGCGCCGAAAGCCGCCGGGCAAATTGCTGAAATCGGCGCACGCGGTGGATCGTGAGTACCGGGTGATTTCTGCGCTCGCGAACAGCGATGTCCCGGTCGCCCGCGCTTATCACCTGTGTACTGACGAAGCTGTCATCGGCAGCATGTTCTACCTGATGGAGTACATGGACGGGCGCATATTCTGGGACCCGGCGTTACCCGAACTCGGCCCGGATGAAAGAGGCGCGGTCTATGAAGAAATGGGCCGGGTACTGGCGCACATTCATGCGATCGATCCGGGCGAGCACGATCTCGCCGATTTTGGCAAGCCCGGCAATTACTTCGAGCGGCAATTCGACCGTTGGAGCGGGCAGTACCGCGCATCCGAGACCGATGTTATTGCAGACATGGAAACACTGATGAGCTGGCTGGCCGAAAACATGCCGCCGGACGATGGCCGGGTCTCGCTGGTGCATGGGGATTTTCGCCTCGATAACCTGATTTTCGATCCGGTCGAGGCGACGATTATCGCGGTGGTCGACTGGGAGCTATCCACGCTGGGTCATCCGTTGGCCGATCTCGCTTACCAATGCATGCAATGGCATTTCCCAAACACCGGCAGACTTCGCGGTCTGGCGGATGTCGATATCGGCAAACTGGGCATCCCCGATGAAAAAACCTATGTCGCCGCCTATCTCGAACGAGCCGGGATGCCCGCCGTGGAAAACTGGTCTTTCTACCTGGCGTTTTGTTTTTTCCGCCTGGCGGCGATCGTGCAGGGGGTCAAGAAAAGAGCGCTCGATGGCAACGCCTCGAGCCAGGCCGCACTGCAAATGGGCGAGTTGGTCTACCCGCTGTCGGCCCTGGGTATGCAAACCATCGCGAAGTCTCCTTGATCTGGCGCAACTAATACGGGGGGCCGGCTGCTATAGTTAGATCAGTTCAAAACTGACGGAGCCAGGCGATGCCGGGGGCAGCCGGTGCTGGTGGCGAAGGAATGCTGAGTAAAGATACGCAGGAAATCCTGATGCAGGCCGAGGGTCTGGAACTGTGGCGCGGTGAGCGTTGCCTGTTCAGGGATTTGTCCATTGAACTGCCCCAGCAGGCAGTGCTGCACGTGTCCGGACCCAACGGTTGCGGCAAGACCAGCCTGTTGCGCGTATTGTGCGGTCTCAGTGAGCCCGAGGAGGGCGAAATACGCTGGCGTGGCCGCAGCATTCGCCATTGTCGTGAGGATTTTCAGCAGGCATTCGCGTGGCTGGGACATCTGAACGGATTCAAAGCCGAGCTCAGCGCCCGGGAAAACCTGGCTTTTTCCGTTTCGCTGAGACGCAGGACAGACCCGGATGTCCGGAACAATACCCTGGTCCAGGTCGGCATCGATGCGATTGCGGATTTGCCGTGCCGGGTGCTTTCCGCGGGACAAAAACGGCGGCTGTCGCTGGCGACGATCATGCTCAGCGCCGCACGACTCTGGATACTCGACGAGCCGTTCACCAACCTGGACGCCAAAGGGCGCGACATGGTCTCGGAAATGCTCGATCGCCACTGTGCCGATGGCGGAGCGGCCATCGTCGCTTCACACCAGGAACTCGGTGTCGAGCAACGCTATCTGCAGCATCTCGAAATGGAGGACACAGGGTGAGCGGTCCGCTATCGGGATTCGGCGTGGTCCTGGCTCGCGATTTGCGGCTGGCTTTCCGCCGCCCCGGCGAAATGGCCAACCCGTTGTTGTTCTTCATTTTGATCACCGCGATATTTCCGCTCGGGCTCAGCCCGGAACCAGAACTGTTGAGAACGGTCGCGCCCGGCGTTCTCTGGGGCGCCGCCTTGTTGTCATCGCTGCTGGCCCTGGACTTGCTGTTCAAAAGCGATTACGAAGACGGCAGCCTGGAGCAACTGGTTTTGAGCGGCCACTCGCTGCCGGTAATGGTGCTGGCGAAAACGCTGGCGCACTGGATGGTCAGTGGCCTGCCGCTGGTCCTGATCGCTCCGCTGCTGGCCAGCGCTTTGTATCTCCCGGCCGAGGCATGGGGAACGCTGATGCTGGGTTTGCTGCTCGGTACGCCGACCCTCAGCCTGTTGGGCGCCATGGGTGCGGCCCTGACCACCGGGCTCGGGACGGGCAGCGCTCTGTTATCATTGCTGGTCTTGCCTTTAGCCACCCCGATACTGATTTTTGGCGCCAGGGGAGTCGACCTGGCCGTGCAGGGCATGGATCCGGTGGGTCCCCTTTACCTGCTGGCTGCGATACTGTTCCTGGCGTTGAGTCTGTTGCCGCTGGCAATTGCTACGGCAGTTCGTATTAGCCTGGATTAAACTTTATGTGGAAATTATTTCATCAATTTGGTTCTCCGCCCCACTTTTACCGCCTGGCGGGGTACCTGATTCCCTGGTTCGGCGCCGCGGCGCTGATCCTGATCCTGGTCGCGGCTTATGGCGGCCTGGTGCTGGCGCCGGCTGACTACCAGCAAGGCGATGGTTTCCGGATCATTTATGTACATGTCCCCAGCGCGTCCATGTCGTTGTTCGCCTATACGCTGATGGCGACCGCCGCCGGCATCGGTCTGATCTGGCGCATCAAGCTTGCGCACGCAGTCGCCGCCGCGGCCGCACCGATCGGCGCCTCGTTTACATTCCTGGCGCTGGCGACCGGCTCTATCTGGGGCAAGCCCATGTGGGGAACCTGGTGGGCATGGGACGCTCGGCTGACCTCCGAACTGATCCTGCTGTTTCTTTTCCTGGGATACATGTCGCTCAGGGCGGCCAACGATGACACCGGCAAGGCAGACCGGGCCAGCGGCCTGCTCGCCGTGGTCGGCGTGGTCAACGTGCCGATCATTCATTATTCGGTTGAATGGTGGAATTCCCTGCACCAGGGAGCCACCATCATGAAGCTCGGCAAACCCGCGATCACCGGCGATATGCTGTGGCCGTTGCTGATGATGATCGCCGGTTTTGGTTGCTATTTCGTGACCGTCCTGATGATTCGGACCCGCAGCCAGGTGTTGCAGCGCGAGCGGAATACGCACTGGCTTAAGGAAGTATAAAGAGAGATATATCAATATGTTATTAGACTTTCTTCACATGGGGGGTTATGCGGGATACGTCTGGAGCAGCTTTGGCCTGACCGCCGCGGTTCTGCTGATCAACCTTGCCGGCGCCAGGCGCCAGTTCAAACAAAGGCTGGCCTTCGTCCGGCGACGGATGGCAGTCGAGGACAAGACATGAAAAAACGTTATCAAAGAGGCATCCGGGTCGCATTGGTGCTCGCTGGCGTCGGCATCGCCGCGGCGCTTATGCTCAGGGCCTTCGACGAAAATATCCTGTATTTCTATACGCCCGTGCAGGTGGTGGCGGGCGAGGCGCCCGATGGCAGGCGTTTCCGCCTCGGTGGCCTGGTCACTCTCGGCAGCATCGAGCGAGAACCGGGTTCGCTGAAAGTCAGTTTCCTGGTAACCGACAACCAGAAGACTCTGCCGGTTGAATACGAAGGCGTGTTACCGGACTTGTTCCGCGACGGGCAAGGCGTAATCGCCCACGGCACCATGAACGATAACGGCATATTCGTGGCCGACGAGGTGCTGGCCAAACACGATGAGAATTACATGCCACCGGAAGTGGCCGAAGCGCTGGAAAAAGTGCATGGAGACGAAGAGTCGTGATCCCCGAACTTGGCCTGTTTGCCCTGGTATTGGCATTTTGCCTGGCATTTATTCAGTCTTTTGCAGGGCTGGCCGGGGCGTACTGGCGCAAGGCGGAGTGGCTGGCGCTGGTTCGGCCCATGGCCAGCGGGCAATTTGTGTTTGCCGCGTTGTCATTTGGCCTGCTGACCTGGTCGTTCATCGTCAACGACTTCTCCGTCGAGTACGTGGCGTTCAATTCGAACACCGAGTTGCCGTTGTTCTACCGGATCGCCGCGGTCTGGGCGGCGCACGAAGGTTCGTTGCTGCTTTGGATACTGACGTTGTCTGCCTGGACCCTTGGTGTCGCATGGGCAAACAAGGATATGCCCGATGTATTTCGTGCCCGGATACTCGGCGTGATGGGTCTGATCAACTGCGGTTTCATGCTGTTTGTAATGGCGACCTCAAACCCGTTCACACGCCTGCTGCCGGCGGCCCTTGAGGGCCGCGACCTGAACCCGTTGTTGCAGGACCCGGCGCTGGCTATCCACCCGCCAATTCTTTACGCCGGTTATGTCGGTCTCGCAGTGGCTTTTTCATTTGCCGTTGCAGCGTTGATCGAGGGTAAAGTGACCAGCAACTGGGCGAGATGGCTCAGGCCGTGGACTCTCCTGGCATGGGTTTTTCTGACCGTCGGTGTCGCACTGGGCTCCTGGTGGGCCTATTACGAACTGGGCTGGGGCGGCTGGTGGTTCTGGGACCCGGTTGAGAATGCGTCGTTTATGCCCTGGTTGATGGCGACGGCCCTGATTCATTCGCTGGCGGTCACTGAAAATCGCGGCTTGTTCAAGAGTTGGACGGTCCTGCTGGCGATCAGCGGTTTTTCGCTGAGCCTGTTGGGTACCTTCCTGGTGCGCTCCGGCGTATTGATATCGGTCCATGCTTTTGCCAGCGACCCGGCGCGCGGCCTGTTTATCCTGATTTTTCTCGGTCTTTGTATCGGTATTGCGCTGGGTCTTTATGCCTGGCGCGCGCCCGCGCTCGGTTCAGGAGCCGGCTTCAAGGTCCTGTCGCGGGAAAGCTTTCTGCTGTTCAATAACCTGATGCTGGTGGTTGCCGCCGGCCTGATATTGATTGGCACTTTATACCCATTGTTTATCGATGCACTGGAGATGGGGAAAATCTCGGTCGGCCCCCCGTATTTTAACCTGGTGTTCCTGATCCCCACGCTGCCCATGGTGCTGTTGCTCGGCGTGGGTATGCACAGCACCTGGAAACGGGCGCGCTGGGACATGCTGTGGCTGCGCCTGAAAATGCCACTCTTGATTGCAGTCACGTTGGCTCTTGGCATTTCCTTTGCCTGGGGCCGGCCATCGGTCATGACTTTCGTCGCCGTGTTTGCCGGCGTCTGGGTGATTCTTTCTGCCTTGAGCGAAATACGCCAGCGACAAAAAATGGGGCGCAATTTCTTTGCTCTGCCGCGTTCGATCATAGGCATGCTGGTGGCACATATCGGCCTGGGCCTGTTTGTCCTCGGCACCACGGTGACAAGCGTGTTCAGCATTGAAAAGGACCTGGCGTTACGAGCCGGCGATGTCGTCGAACTGGCCGGCTATCAGATCAAACTGGAAAGCCTGCGCAACACCGAAGGGCCAAATTTCGATGCGGTCGAAGGCGTGGTCACAATCAGGCGCGATGGAAAAGTCGTTACGACTTTGTATCCGCAGAAACGCGTGTACCGCGTACAGACCAGCCCGATGACCGAGGCCGGAATCGATGCCGGCTGGACCCGGGATTTGTTTGTCGCGCTCGGTGATGACCTGGGCAACGGCAGCTGGAGCCTCAGGATCCAGTTCAAACCGCTGGTTCGATTTATCTGGCTGGGCGCACTGGTGATGGCATTTGGCGGCTTGCTGTCGATCAGCG
>JAZFYI010000208.1:0-3864 GCA_036443455.1 Gammaproteobacteria bacterium | reverse complement strand
GAGCGCGAGCGCTCGGTCGACAACAAATCGCTGGGTCGATTCGACTTGTCCGATATCCCGCCATCGCCGCGCGGCCTGCCGCAGATCGATGTGACTTTTGACATCGATGCCAACGGTATTCTCAATGTATCGGCCAAGGACAAGGCGACCGGCAAGGAGCAAAAGATCGTCATCAAGGCTTCGAGCGGTCTTGCCGAGGATGAAATCGAGAAAATGGTCTCCGATGCCGAAGCGCATGCCGAAGAGGACCGGAAGTTCCGCGAACTGGTCAATGCCAGGAACCAGGCCGATGGCCTGGTGCATGCGACGGAAAAGTCTCTCGAGGACCTGGCCGACAAGGTCGAGGCAGACGAGAAGGAAAAGATCGAAGCGGCGATCAAGGACCTCAAGGAGGTGCTGGATGGTGACGATCTGGAAGCCATCGAAAATGGCGCGAAGGCCCTGGCCGAAGCCTCTTCCCCGTTGATGCAAAGGATCTACGAGGAGCAGGTCAAGGAGGCGGCAGCCGAACAATCGCAGGCCGGTGACGGCAGTGAGGCGACGGCGGATGAGAATGTCGTCGACGCCGAGTTTGAGGAAGTGAAGGACGAAGAGTCCAAAAAGGACGAAGAGTCCAAAAAGGACGATTGATTCATCGCTGACCGCGATGCTTGTGTGTTGCCTTGAGACTGAAGGGCTGTCGGCTGGAAACGGTCGGCGGCCTTGTCTGTATACGACGGGCACGCAGGCATCGGCGTATGCGCCACGGGAAACAGAATGAGTAAACGGGATTATTACGAAACTCTTGCTGTCGAGCGGGGCGCATCGGCGGCCGAGATCAAGAAGGCCTACCGCCGGCTCGCGATGAAGCATCATCCCGACCGCAACCCCGATAACGCAGATTCCGAAGGGCACTTCAAGGAAGCCAAGGAAGCCTACGAAGTCCTCAGTAACGAGCGCAAGCGGGCAGCCTATGACCAGTTTGGTCACGCGGGTCTGGATGGGGCCGCAGGCGCCGGCGGGTTCAATCCCGGCGATGCATTCGGTGATATTTTCGGCGATGTATTCGGGGACATTTTTGGCGGCGGGCGGCGCGGTGGCCGTCACCAGGTGTTTCGCGGCGCCGATCTTCGCTATCAACTCGATCTCGATCTTGAACAGGCGGTTTTTGGCGACGACGTCGAAGTCAGCTATTCGACGCTGAGCGAATGCGAGAGTTGTCACGGCAGCGGCGCGAGGACGGGCTCGGAACCACAGACCTGCCCATCCTGTGGCGGCCATGGGCATGTCCGCATGTCGCAGGGGATGTTTTCCATCCAGCAGACCTGTCCGCAATGTCGCGGCACCGGCCAGCAGATCGTCGATCCCTGTGATGAGTGCTCTGGGCAGGGGCGCATCAACAAACGCCGGACCCTGTCCGTGAAAGTGCCTGCCGGTGTGGACACCGGCGATAGAATCAGGTTGTCCGGTGAGGGTGAAGCCGGGCGCAACGGCGGGCCCGCGGGTGATCTTTATGTCGAAGTCAGGGTTCGCGCCCACGAGATTTTCCGGCGTGACGGCGCCCACCTGCATTGCGAGATACCGATCAGCATGGCGACCGCGTTGCTGGGTGACACGGCCGAGGTCCCCACGCTGGCTGGCGAAGTATCCCTGAAGATTCCAGCCGGAACGCAATCCGGCAAGGTTTTCCGGCTGCGCGGCAAGGGCGCCTCGCCGGTTCGCGGTGGGCCGGCCGGCGATTTGTTCTGCAAGGTCAAACTGGAGACACCGGTCAACCTGACCGATGAGCAGCAGGAACTGGTGCGCCAACTCGAAAAAAGCCTGAGCGCCGGTGGCAAGCGTCACCATCCCCGTTCCCGCTCCTGGCTGGACAGTGTAAAAAAGTTTTTTGACAAGCTTGGAGCCTGAAATGGGTGGAGTGCGCGTGAAAGTCGCGATACTGGGCGCCAGTGGCCGCATGGGCCAGGCCCTGCTTGACGCCCTGCGTCTCTCGGACGACCTGGAACTTTGCGGCGCCCTGGTTGGTCCGGCCAATGGGCGGATCGGGCAGGACGCCGGCGCCGCACTGGATTGGTCCAGCGGCGTGAAATACAGCGCCGGGCTGGCAGACGTCCTGTCGCATGCAAAGGTCGCCATCGATGTGACTTTGCCCGTTGCCACGAGCGATATTATCGAGGCATGCCGATCGTGCGGGTGCCCGCTTGTCATCGGGACCAGCGGGCTGAGTGCCGGGCAACGCGCCGCGTTGGCGGATGCGGCAAATTCGATCGCGGTCTTGCCGGCGGTGAATTTCAGCATTGCCATGACCTTGATGACGGGCATAGTCCGGGAAGCCGCCGCCAGGCTGGGTCCAGACTGGCAGGTCGACATCCTGGAAACCCATCACCAGCACAAAGTCGACCGGCCATCGGGTACCGCGCTAGCCTTGGCCGAAGTCATCGCCGGCGCACGAGGCAAAACGCTGGCCGAGACACTCGAGTGCATCGAGACCGATGGCGAACGCAAGGATCCCGGCAGCATCGTGATCCAGTCTGTGCGCAGCGGAGAGGTCGCGGGTGAGCATGCGGTGACTTTCGCAGAGGGTTCGGAGGCACTCGAATTGGTGCACCGCGCTGGCAGCAGGGCTGCGTTTGCCCGCGGCGCCTTGTTGGCGGCCGCCTGGCTGGCGACCCAAGACCCCGGTCTTTACCGGATGGACCAGGTGCTGTCTTACAAGCGCAGATAGCATAGACACCCGTGGGCCGGCTGAGTACAATTTAGCTGCCAGGCAAGTTACGGGTGCCCGGTAAGCGGGAAGGGTCCGGTTCGGACTCATCCCGCTTAACTTATGTGGAACTTTTATTTTCAAAAACAATTAGTTAGTGCAAATAATTAAAGTCTTTTCTCGACTACTGAACCTGGCCACCGGGAGAGAAAGACGCTATTCGTGGCTGCAGATCTGCGGCGGGGGAACCGGAACGTGAGTATTCCGGCAATTCTGGCTCTCGCCGACGGGACCATTTTTCTCGGTAAATCCATAGGCGCAAGCGGGCAGGCCGTCGGCGAAGTCGTATTCAATACCGCGATGACGGGTTACCAGGAAATTCTCAGCGACCCCTCGTATGCCCGCCAGATCGTTACGCTGACTTATCCACATATCGGCAACACCGGTGTCAATGCGATGGATATGGAAGCGAACAGCCTCCATTGTGCCGGCCTGATAATCCGGGACCTGCCGATTCGGCCAAGTAGCTGGCGGATGGAAGAGAGTCTGCCGGATTTCCTGGCCCGTCATGGCCTGATCGCGCTGGCGGATATCGATACCCGCAAACTGACCCGCATCATTCGCGAGAACGGCGCCCAGGCCGGTTGCATCATGAGTGGTGAAATCGACGAAGCTGCAGCGCTGGCGGCGGCCCGGGAGTTCCCGGGGCTGACCGGCATGGATCTGGCCAAAGTCGTCAGCACCGAGGAGCCGTATTCGTGGAACGAAGGCGGCCGGTGGCAAACGACAGCAAGCAAGGAAACCAAGGCTGATCGTTTCCGGGTCGTGGCATACGACTACGGGATCAAGCGCAACATCCTGCGTTTGTTGCATGACGCCGGTTGCGATGTGACGGTGGTCGCCGCCCAAACGCCAGCCAGCGATGTCCTGGCGATGCGTCCGGATGGGGTTTTTCTTTCCAACGGGCCGGGCGATCCGCAGCCATGCGACTATGCGATCAGGGCGATCGGTGAAATCCTGGATGCCGGGATTCCGACCTTCGGAATCTGCCTCGGCTACCAGTTGATGGCGCTGACCAGTGGCGCACGTACGGTCAAGATGAAATTCGGCCACCACGGGGCCAATCATCCGGTGGTCGATATCGAATCGGGAAAGGTTTTTATCAGCAGCCAGAACCACGG
>JAZFYI010000207.1:0-2965 GCA_036443455.1 Gammaproteobacteria bacterium | reverse complement strand
CTGGTCGGCGCCTATATTGGCCACCTGGGTGATCTGGAGCCCGAGCAATTACCCAAGAGCGCCAGGAGCAAATTCGAGCGTCTGGCCGGTGATTTGACCCGGGTCACGGCGATCAACGGCGAAGGGCCTGTCTTCGCCAGCGTCCGGAAAATGTCGAAAGAAGAAGCAGACTGCGCCGCAGAGACCATTGTCAGCTTGTATGGTCAGCTTGCGGCATCGCGTAGCAAGAATCTGTAGTTTGCGTTCCTTGTAGGTTCGGTGGTCGCCCGGCCAGCGCAGCCCTAACGCTTGCGCAGCCAGAACTCGTACATGCCGGCGAACAACGCCGGGTTTTCCTGCTCGAGCCGATGCCAGTTATCGAGACTGTTCATTTGCGGATCGTCGGTAAAACGTTGCAGATATAAGTTGGCTGCGCTGCCCGATCCAGGGTCGAAGCCGATCAATTCCAGACCGAGTTCATCGAGACAGCCGCTGATCTGAGGCAGCGTAAAGCGGTGTTCCTGCACGTGAAACAGCAAGTCTCTGCAGGTGGACAAGGAGAAAAAATCCAGGTTTTTGCGGATACCGGCGGCCGGGTGGTCGTCCGGCAGCGACAAGATGTCATTCCTGGATTTCCTGATGTCATCGGGCGCGACCGTTTCGGCGGTGGGCAGGATTTGCCTCGCGGCCAGGATATCCGCTCTTCCCGCTTCGCTGTACAGACCGATATGCATCAGGCCGTCGTCCCTGAGCAGCCCGACCAGCACCCGCCAGCCGGCCAGCGGATCGGCCATGTGATGCAGCACGCCCGAGCATTCGATCAGGTCGAATTTCCGATCCAGCGCCGCGAGGTTCAAAATATCCGCGTGTAGATAATCGATGTTGTCCTGGCCAAGACGCCGGCTCATCTGCTGCGCATACGCCAGGCTGGCCCGGCTCAAGTCGACCGCCAGTACCTTGCTGTCTTTGTATTTGGCGGCGGTTTCGATCGCGTGCCGGCCGGTGCCGCAACCGGCGATCAGGATCTCGGGCCGCTCGGGTCTGGCCAGCCCCGCCGGGTCCAGCAACGGGAACACGGAGCGTATTTGGGAGACGAAGTCCTTGCCGTTTTCGCGACTGGCGGTCTGCCAGCGCGGATAGGGGTTGTCCTCGTACAGGCTGCGAACTTTCCTGGAAACCTCGTCGTCGATTGTCGCGAGCGACTCCATTTGCCCGGCAAGCCGCTCGCGTTCCTCCGCGTCCGCTAATTGCAACCCGCATAAATCCGCGCAAGCGGGATTATCGCCCAGAGATTGCCGCAAAACTTCGGGGAAATCCGGCAACGGGCGATAGCAGGCAGCGAGCAAGACGCGCCAGGAATCGGCGCCGGTCGCGGCGCCAAGCAAACGGTCAACAGCCGCTATTTCTGCATTATCGGCCAGCCACAGGTACTCGTTGGCATGGAGCTGGCGGGCCAGGGCCTGTAAAAACCTGGTCGGATTTTTTTCGATGGCGCTAGCGGGCGGGGCAGCCGTTGCCCACAGCAGGATCTTACGCCGGCTGGCTTTGAGCAAGGCTTCCAGTTCGGCATCGGCGGCCAGGCAGTGGCGCAGGACGGCGAGCAGCAGCGGTTCGCAAAGCTGCTCGAGCAGCTTCTCGACCGGGAATTGGTCGATGTTTAATGCCGTCCCATCCGCCTGCAGCAGGCAAAAACCCGCTTTCGCTCTCAGGTAATTCAGCGCCGGCCGCAACAACAGCTCGAGGTTCAGGTCTTTCGAGGAAAAAAGCGCCAGCAGTTCCTTTTCGAGTTCGGCATCGTCGCCGGCGGGTTGGAAGCGGCCGAGCGCTACGGTATAGGAAATGCGATAAGCCGCATTCGCCGGCGCGAGCTCGCAAGCCGCCCGGAAATGCTTGCGCATAGGCACGTACTGTTGCCGGTCTGCCAGCGCCAGGGCCAGGGAGAAATGCGCCTCGTGATGATCGGACCGGTAATGCAGCGCCTGCTGGAAGGCCTTGATCGCATCCGGATTTCGCTGCGCCGAAAAAATCAGGCCGAGGTTGTAAGCGGCATCGGCATCCGCCGGCGCGACCGACAAACATCGCACCAGGTTTTCTGCCGCGCCGGCATAGTCACCGGTCTGCATCAGCGTCACTCCCAGGTTAAACAGCGCGTCGGGAAAGTCCGGTTGGCAGGACAAAGCCTTTTCGAATTCCGCGATCGCCTGTGCCGTCTGTCCGTTTCCCAGCAACAAGTTGGCGAGATTGGAATGCACGGCAGCGGCCTGCGGGTGCAGCGCAAGGGCGCGTCGCAATGTCGCTTCGGCTTCGTCGGGTTGACCGGCGCGGCGTTGCAGGCTGGCCAGCGTGAGCAGGGCTTCGAGATCGTCGGGTGCCTGCTCCAGCGCGCGCCGGATATGGACCAGCGCCGAATCGGTTTTACCACTTGCCCCCAACAGGGCCGCCATCAGGCGATTGGCGGCCGGGTGCGCGGGCTGCTTTGTCAGAATCTCGACACAAAGACCGTGCGCCTGCCCGGTCTGGCCCTGCTGGTAACAAGCGATCGCCCGGTTGAGTTTTTGCTCCGGCAAGACTGGGCCTGGTCAGGCAGACGGGCCGGTATAACTGCAGCCTGAGTTACAGGTTTCGCAAACCACGACCCGGCACAGGCCGGTGAGATCGCCGATCAGCCGCTCCCAGATCCAGCGCGCCAGGTTTTCGCTGGTCGGATTTTCCAGACCCGGGATGTCGTTGAGATAATGGTGATCGAGTTGATCGAACAAGGGCTGGAACGCCTTCTTGAGATCGGCGAAATCCATGACCCAGCCGCTGTCGCCACCGGCATCGCCGGACACGTGCACCTCGATCCGGAACGAATGCCCGTGCAGGCGGCGGCACTTGTGATCTTCCGGAACGTTGGGCAGAAGATGCGCCGCTTCGATCTGAAAGCCTTTGAAAATTTCCATGCCCACAGTTTAATCGAATCGCAAGATTTTCGCGGAGAAAATGC
>JAZFYI010000206.1:0-6584 GCA_036443455.1 Gammaproteobacteria bacterium | reverse complement strand
TTGCCGATCGATTCCTGCACGCTGCCGGTCGCACCATCCAGATCGGTTGCCGGCATTCCCAGGGCCAGCAACTGCGCTTGGTAGTGCATTTTTTTCTTGCCGACCCGGGCCCGGCTCCATCGATCCAGTCCTTCGCGGCCAATGAGTTCGAGTTCGGCGTGCACGACCAGGCCGATCAGGCGCACCGCCTCCTTGGCCCAGTCAAACTTGATCGCGACGGCGTTTTCCTCGCCGCCTTCGGGCAATGGCGAAACCGTGTCAACCACCGGCAGGACCGGTAATTGCCAGTCGGCCGGCAGGCGTACCAGTGGCAGCGGCGTGTACGGTTGTCTGCCATCGGACCCGGCGGCCGGCTCCGGGCGCAACTGCTCATAAACATCTTTCAGCACCGGCCACATCCGTCGCAACAGCGATTTTTTGGCTGCCCTGGCCAGCGGGTTTTTTTCCGTGACAGTCGCATGTCCCAGCAGGTGCAGGCGTTTCTTTGCCCGGGTGCACGCGACATACAACAAACGATCCGTTTCATGCAGATCGCGCTGCTCATCGAGCCTTTTCAGCAGTTTGAAAAACGGATCGCCATCGTCGCCGGTCGCGCTCAGCGGCGCCATCAGCAATTCTTCCTCGCCGCCCTGCTCCGCTACGACGCTGAGCCACCGCAACAGCGGCCGGTTCATGTCGGCAGGTTGTTTGCCGATGCCGGGGATGATCACGGTATCGAATTCCAGCCCTTTCGATTTGTGGATGGTCATGATCTGCAAACGGCCATCGGCCTCCGGATCCGGCGCTGCGTATAGCTGGCCCAGTTTCTCCTCGATACGCGACAGGTCCGCCGGCTCGCCGGAATGGTCGAGTTTCTCGAGCAGGCGAAAATAACTGTCTGCGTTTTCGATATCGGCAGGCTCGTTAAGAACGGCGGGCCCGCCCAACGCCAGCCAGAGATTCTCCACGCTCGCCCCGAGCCTGTAACGGCCCCGTTCGGCCAGCGACAGCAGCAGCGGGTCACGAACGCGCTGCAGCCGCACTCTGCCATCTGCACTGAGCTCACCCGGATCGATCGACTCCATCAGTTCGGCGACCGGTGTGCGGTGATCGCCACCCATCAGCACGAACAGGTCAGCCAGCGACAGCCCGCACCACGGCGCCCGCAGAACCGCCAGCCACGCGCCGCGGTCGGCGGGGTGCAGCATGGCCTGGGTCAGCGCCAGCAAATCCTGGATCACCGCCCGGCCGGCCAGAGTTTCCGTATCGACGGTCCGGAATGCGAGGTCTGCCCGCCGCAGCGCCGGAAGAATACGGCGCAGGTGGGAGCGGCCGCGCACGAGTATCGCAACGCTGCCATCGGGGTCTGCCGCCAGGGCGGCCGCTACCAATTGGGCAACGGTCGTCGCCTCCGCTTGTTCATCATTCCCCAGGCTGGGGTGTACCGACACCGCATCGCCAGCCAGCGCCGGCTTATCGGCCACGGAAGCGGAGAACCTGACCTTGGCTTCCGCGAGGTCTTCCACTCGTGGCATGATTTTTCCGAAGGAATTGTTGAACCACTCGACCAGGCCCTGTTGTGAGCGAAAATTGGTGCTTAGAACCAGCGCTTCCAGCGGTATCCGGCCAGCATCCAGCCCGTTGCGCGCGCACTCCATGAACAAGCCAACTTCCGCTTCGCGAAAACGGTATATCGATTGCATGGGATCGCCGACCAGGAACAAGGTGCGACCGTCGTCCACCTGCCATCCGGCGGTCAGCAGTTTGAGCATCTGCACCTGCTCGAACGAAGTGTCCTGGAATTCATCGACCAGGATATGCCGAATCCTGTAGTCCAGAAACAAGGCAAGATCGGTCGGCTGCTCGGGCTCTCCCAGAGAGTTCAACGCCGCGATCGCGACTTCCGGGTAATCCACTTCGCCATGCTCGGCAAAAACCAGTTTCAGCTGGGCCGCGCATTCGGGTAATACGGTCAGCAGGCTTTCGAGCACCTCCCATTGTTCATCCGGATAGGCCTTGCGTGGCAAGGGCCTGATCTCATCGAGCCGGATCGCGAGTCCATCGTCATCGCGCAGCGCGTCCAGGAAATCCTCCATATCGGTCTTGCGACTTTCGTCGGTAGGAAAACCGATAGTTTTATTGACCTTTTTGCGCCATTGCGGACCGCTCCTGGTCAGCAACAAAAAGGCCGCGAATTGCCAGAACTCCAGCGTCTCGCCGTCACCGATCCTTTGCTCGGAACAACCGAAGCCATCGGCCAGCTCCGGCGAATTGCGCAAAGCCACGATGATCAGTTCGGCCAGGGTCTTGCGCGAAGCGGCCGTGAACGCCTGGCGCAGCTGCCCCACCTGGCGATAAACCTGGCGCTCCAGCGCGCTTTCAAGGCCCTTGCGCAAGCCGCTCGCAGGCCCCATCGGCATGATCCTGCGCAACCAGTGAACGCGCGCCTTCAGCATGTTGGCCAGCAAAATCACTGCATTGGTATAGCGATTGTCCAGGTGCGCCAGCAGTCGCGCTTCCGGCGAGTTCGCATCCTGCCCGGCTGCACCCATCTGCCGCCTGGCGGCCTCCAGGTACAGGGCATCGGGATCATCGGCAATGTTTAGCGACAAGTCCGCTCCGGCCAACATGGGTATCTGCCTGGCGATGGCCGCGTTAAAACCATCGATGGTGGTCAGCCGCAGCCGGGCGGGATGTTCAAGCAACCGCCAACCCATTTCCTCATCACGTCGCAAAACCTCCTGCGCCAGTTGCCGCCTGCGGATCTCATAATCCCGGGTGACATCCTTCTGCTCACGCGCATCCTGTAAAGCCTCGAGTATCCGGTTGCGCATTTCACCGGCGGCTTTCCGGGTGAACGTCATGGCCAGGATTTCTTCGGGTTTTTCGACCAGCGCGAGCAAACGCAGAAATCGCTGGGTCAGTAACTCTGTTTTGCCCGAGCCTGCCGGCGCCTGCACAATAAATGAGCCGTCCGGCGAGAGCGCACGCCGGCGTTGTTCGGAATCGGCGATGGGGCTTGCGCTGGAGTCTGCCTGGCTCATGAGCGCTCACCGGGATCGGGGTATTCGAGGATTCGACAGGCTGCGCTCAGATGGCAGTAATTACAGGCGCCGCGCATTGGATCCGTACGGGCATCGCCGGCCCTGAATGCCTCGCCCAGTACGGCCAGCCGCCGCTTCCACGCGGCCAACAGTTCATCCCAGCTCCTGGTTTCCTCTCCGCTGCGTCGACTGCCACTGTATTTTTTTGCATCGGGATCCAGCACCACATCGGCCAGTATGCCGTCATAAACGCAACTCTCGGCATTCAATCGGGCGATACAAACCCCGGCCAGAGCGTCGTTGGACCCGACTGCATAAACGGCCAGCTGCGGTTTGAACGGCCGCTCACCCAGCGAATCGAGCGCACGGTCCTTGCCGGTCTTGTAGTCGATGATCAGGCGGCGGCCATCGTCGAGCAACTCATCGACACGATCGATTTTAATGCCGATGGTCAGACCGCCGACTTCAGCCAGGACCAGCTCCTCGGTTTGCAACACGCGAAAATCCGCGACACGCGTTTTCTCGTAATCGAGCAGGCGCAAGATCAACTTTCGCTGGCGGTCTTTTTCAAGTTGCCTGGCACCGTCACCGAACAGCATGGTTTCTGACTTCCTGAGTTCCCATGCCCGATCGAAGCCGTCACCGATCAGTGTTTCCAGTTTGCCACTGGTACATACCAGCAAACTTCGACGGTCTTTCAGTTCGCGCCACAAGAATTCCAGCGCCTGGTGGGCAAGATGCCCTTTGAGTTGCGGAGAAATGCCGGGTTCGGGAGTTTCCAGGTTCTCCGCACCCAGGCGAACCGTTGCGAAGGCCCTGAACGGGCATTGAGACTGGTCGGTGAAAATTCCGCTGCCGCCCTTTTGTTTGTCGGAGCCGGTAATCGGCGGACCGGTGAAATCATCCAGCGACTCGGTCTCCGAGGCCAGCAAGGTACCCGCAAGCGGATTGGCCGCGAGGCTTTGCTGTACCATGGCAACGAGCGGCTTGCCGGTCCCGCCGGATAATTTGTTGAGTAACGGGCTTACCCGGCGCGGCTCATCCTCAATGGTCTTGGCCCAGGACAACACGACATCGGGTGCGCTGTGACCGAGATCGCCTATCTGCCGATCGGCAAACTCTATTGCGCGCTCGGCCGTCGCATCCGGCAGGCCATATTTTTTCTGCAAGCTCACCGGGATCAGCGGTGCCGGTTCCGGCGCTGCCGGAAACGACGCGTCGTCCAGACCGCATATCCAGACCGCGTCGAAATTCGAACCGGCCGCCTCGAGCATGCCCATGACCTGCACCGGCGCGGCAACCGCCTTCGGTTGGAACAAGGTAGTCGAGGCTAGCCCAAGCAACCGCTCCAGCGTCTGCTGTGCCGAAAGAGCGCCGGTTACGGCGCCAACTTTGCCCAATTCATTGAGCAGCTTGTTCCAGTGCGCGGTGGCCTGGTACTCGTGGCTGCTGAGACTGCGTTCACCCGGCCAGCCAAGCCGGCCCAGCCAGCCGGAGAATTCCCCGACCCAGGCCGCCGGTTTTGCGTGGCGTTCGCCCGGTCGTAGTTTTTGCAGAGCCTGCATCTGCCCCCGCAAAATTTTCAGATTTTCCTTGTCGCCGCATTGCCACGCGATATTGGCCGGGCTGGCAGCCTCCATCCAGCGTGAACGGAATGCGACATCGAGCCTGGACCGTTGCCACAGGCTGGCGCCCGTTTGAAAGTATGGTGAGCGCAAGAAGCGGCTCAGTTCATGACTGTCCAGCCCACGGATGACCAGTTGCAATGCAAGCAGGGCATCTTTGAGCAGGGGTTGTTCCAGCGATGGCCGCCCTGCCGACAGATGAAAAACCATCCGCTTCGCGTCGGTGCCCGGCAAATTTCCACCGGGTTGCAGCAGGCGGGCAAAAATTCTTTCGACGACACCCTGTTGTTGCGCGAGCCGGGGAACGATGATCCCCAGCGATTGGTCGGCGTGCTTACGCAGGCGATCGACCGCCCAGGTTGCCGCCGCGATCAGTTCCTGTTCCGGATCGGCGCAAACTCGCAACTCGCAGGTGGACCCGGCAACCGCGCGCGACAATGTCGAGACATTGACTCCGGCCGCGCGAAACTTGTCCAGCAAAAACTGCTGGCGGGGGTTCAGCTCAAAAAATCCAGCCAGCCAAATATCGCCGGCCGCCGGATCGCAATCGATGCGCCGTTCGAGTATCAGCGGATCGACCCAGCTCCGTTCCGCCAGGTATTTCTCATAACTGCTTATCCAGCCAGCGAGGCTTTGCGAGTCCGGGTTTGCATAGTCCTTCAACTCGGCGTACGGAATCTGCCATTCGTGCATCAGTTGCCAGGCCTTACGCGCGCTCCTGGCCAGCCTTCCGCCACCCTGGATGTTCGCATCGGCGGCGATTATCTGCTCCCAGATACTGGCCGCCTGTGCTTCGCTGAGCAAAACTTCGGCAGGCCCATCCCCGCGAGTCTTCAACCAGCAACTGTTGATCCAGTTATGCCACTCAAGAATACGGGGCGTATGCCACGCGCTTACCCCTCTTTCTCGCATTGCCAGCGCGTATTCGTTGCGCAAGGTTCGCGCCAGCCGATGGTTGGCGGTGACGACCAGGCAACCGGCATCCAGCGCTGCAACCAGTTTTGGATCCGGTGACATCATTTGTCGAACAACTCCAGCATGTACTGTGGAGAGTAACCAATCCCGGCTCGCAGATCAGCATATGGCGCGCATCGGAAATATCCGGCAATACCGCTGCGCCGGACCGCGTGGCTTGCCCGTTCTGGGCAATCGTGTTTCTATAGGCGGCGCCATTCTGACGGGAAATTAGCTATTTAATGGATAGAATCCTGGTCTGCCTCAAACGGGCGGTTGACTATAATGTACGCATTCGCGTCAAGACCGATGGCAGCGGCGTCGTCACCGACGGCGTCAAGATGAGCGTCAACCCGTTCGATGAGATCGCCCTGGAAGAAGCGTTGAGAATCCGCGAAAAAGGCGAAACCGACGAGGTCGTCGTCGTCAGTATCGGAACGGACGCCTGCCAGCAGCAACTGAGAGTCGGTCTCGCAATGGGCGCCGATCGTGCGATACACGTGCGTACTGAACAGGCGCTGGAACCGCTGGATATTGCCCATATCCTGGTCCGCATCGCCGAGACGGAGCAGCCGGGGCTGATCATGCTCGGCAAACAGGCGATCGATGGCGACAACAACCAGACCGGCCAGATGCTCGCGGCGCTATGGCAACGGCCGCAAGCAACCTTTGTCTCGAAACTGACGCTTTCAGGGACGACCGCGACCGCGGTCAGGGAGGTAGACGCGGGTCTCGAGACCATCGAGTTTGACCTGCCTGCCGTCGTCACCAGCGACCTGCGCCTGAACGAGCCCCGCTATGTGAAAATGCCGGATATCATGAAGGCGAAGCGCAAGCCGCTGGCCACGACCGAACTTGATGAATTGGGGATCACGCCGCAAACACGGGTTAGCGTTTTGCAGACCGCCGCGCCGCCGGTGCGGCAAAAAGGAAAAATGGTTGCCGACGCGGCCGAACTGGTTGCAGAACTGAAACGAATGGA
>JAZFYI010000205.1:0-5003 GCA_036443455.1 Gammaproteobacteria bacterium | reverse complement strand
CTGCCTGGCTGGACAAGGACGATATGGCGCCGATGCTGCCCATATCTTTCGCCGCGCGCGATGGACTTAATTTACACGGTTACCTGACCTTGCCGATCAATTCCGGGGATGGTCCTTTCCCGCTGATTCTGCATCCCCATGGCGGGCCCTACGGAGTTCGCGACCGCTGGCGCTTTAACCGGGAAATCCAGTACCTGGCCAACCGGGGCTATGCCGTGCTCCAGGTGAACTATCGCGGCTCCGGCGGTTATGGCGCCAGCTTCGAACGCGACGCCCACCAGCGCTGGGGGCTGGAGATGCAGGACGATCTGACAGATGCCGTATTGTGGGCGATCGACCAAGGCTACACCAAACACGGCAAGGTCTGCATTTATGGCGCCAGCTATGGCGGTTACGCGACGTTGATGGGCCTGGTCAAGACTCCGGAGCTTTTTAGATGTGGGATTAATTACGTCGGTGTATCCGACCTAAAAAACCTGTATGTGGACATAAAAAACAAGAATGCCGTCAGCGGTCAGGACCAGACCTTGAACTGGTTCCACTGGGCGATCGGAGACCCCGGCAAGGACCAGGAGCGATTCTACGAAACATCGCCGATCAACCATGTGCAAAAAATTCAGGCCCCATTGCTGATCGTCCATGGCGTGTTCGATCCGATCGTACCGGTAGAGCACGCCCGGCGCCTGGTCGGCAAACTGAAATCAGCGGGCAAGGAATTCGAGTACCAGGAAAAACGCTACGAAGCGCATGGTTTTCGCACGCCAGCCAACCAGGTCGATCTGTACGAGATGATCGATAAATTCCTGGCAAAGAATATAAAATAGCCTGGCTGTTACTGGGAGTCTGCGCGGTCACAGACAAAAACGGGGGCCCGGTGGCCCCCGTTTTTTTGCACTGCCCATCGCTCAGCCCATCGCTCAGCCCATCGCTCAGAGATGGTCCTCGCTGATCCCTTCGTGCGTTCCAATGACGGAAATTTCCTCTTCGGTCATGGTTTCCTTGATATGACCCTCGGCGCCATGCATCCAGTGCACCAGCTTGTCGGCAATCAGGAACAACAGTCCGCCGAAGACAGCGGCCGTGATCGCAATTCCGCCAAATATGGAAATGGCGTTGTTTACCATCTCGGACTCGTCGCCATGACCGATAAACGAACCGATAAAACCGGCGACGTAGTTGGCCAGACCGGTAAAGCCGAACCAGACCCCCATCATCAGCGACAACAACCGTAGCGGGGCCAGCTTGGTCACCATCGAAAGACCGATCGGCGACAGGCAAAGTTCGCCCATGGTGTGGAAGAAATACGCGCCGACCAGCCAGATCATGCTGGTCTTGGCCGTGACATCGCCACCGAGTTGTAGCGTGGCGCCGACCATAAACAGGAAACCCACCGCCAGCAGTACCAGCCCGATCGCAAACTTGGTTGGCGACGTGGGTTCGCTATCACCCATTCTCAGCCACATCAGCGCGAACAGCGGCGCGAACACCACGATAAAGAGTGGGTTCAAGGACTGGAACCAGGTTGTCGGCACGGTGAATGATCCGATGACCCGATCGGTAAACTGATTCGCGTATATGTTCATCAGACCGCCGGCCTGTTCAAATCCCGCCCAGAAAATGATCGTAAACACGCCCAGTATCATGATGACCTTGATCCGGTCGAACTCCACCTTGGTCAGCGGTTGTTTGACCTTCGGACCAGCCTGACTCGCCATGGCCTGTTTGGCGGATGGCACGATCCCGACATCGCCCAGCAGTTTGCGCGCAAACACCAGCTGGACTACCAGCGACAACACCATGCCGATACCGGCGCAGACGAAGCCTACCTGCCAGTTGCCGCCATATAACGCGACCACCGAGCCAACCACGATTCCCGACAGGAATGCACCGATATTGATGCCCATATAAAAAATGGTAAAGGCGCCGTCGCGGCGATGATCGCCTTGCTCGTACAGGTCGCCGACCATCGTCGAGATATTGGGCTTGAAAAGCCCGTTGCCGCACATCAGCAATACCAGGCCCAGGTAAAACGCCTGGGTCTCCATGCCCGGAATCCACACATGCGGCGTACCCAGCGTGAACTGCCCGGCCGCCATCAGTGCGCCGCCGATGATGATGGACCTGCGCTGTCCCAGAACATTGTCGGCCAGCCAACCGCCCAGCAGCGGCGTGATATAAACCAGGCCGGTAAACCAGCCATACAGTTTCAGTGCGTCCGCATTGGTCCACTCGAGACCAAAACCACCGTGCGCGCGAGTACTGTCCACCAGGTACAAGACCAGGATGGCGCGCATCGCGTAATAACTGAATCTCTCCCAGAGTTCGGTGCCGAAAAGCAGAAACAGTCCTTTCGGGTGCCCGAACAAAGTGCCGGTGTCAGGTGCTTTTATCATGCCCTGTTATCCTTTCTGTTATTGATAAAACGATGCCGGTAGCCTGCTGCCTGAACGGACACTGTCTACCGGCCACAAAGCGGTCATTATAGCCATCGAAAGCCCGTTTTCGGCCACAGATAAGCATAATTTTCGGTTTCTGACGGCAAATCCGGTTTCCTGGGCGATTCCTGATGTTTTGGATGGAAAGACAGGTCTTTCGTTCCGCCTTTATCCGGGATTCGCATACCTGGTTCGGCGTTTATCGCGCCGCAACAACCGCCGGTGGCAAGCCAGTGACGTTTCGCCTAAACTTGGCGGCCGCTGAAATCGGAAAAACACAAAGAGGATCTTCATGACAATCGAAGCCAAGCGAATCTCGATCATTTTTGCAGCCCTGGCGTTGACCGCCTGTTCCGGCGGGCAGTCGAACCAGGACGCAAACGAAACCGCCGCAACGACGCTGACGGCGGAGGAATTCATCGACCAGGTCAGCCGGGAAACGGCCGAACTGAACAGGGAAAGCGGCGCTGCATATTGGGTGAACGCGACTTATATCACTCACGACACCAGTCTGCTGGCCGCAAAGGCTACGGAGAAAGGGCTGGAACTTCAGAGCCGCATTGTCGAGGAATCCAAAAAATACGCTGGCGCCGATATGGATGCCGACACGGCTCGCCAGATGAAACTGATCACGGCAGGCACGACGTTGCCCGCGCCTTCGAACAAGCAAGATCAGGCCGAACTGGCAAAAATAACCACCGAAATGGGTGATCTGTACGGCTCCGGCAAATACTGCCGCGAAGGCGGCGAATGCCTGGCTGAAACCGATCTGATAAGGATCATGGCGGAGAGTCGCGATCCCGCTGAATTGCTGGATGTCTGGACCGGCTGGCGGACCATTTCTCCACCCTTGCGCAGCATGTATCAGCGCTTTGTCGAACTCGGCAACGATGGCGCCCGCGAAATGGGTTACGAAAACCTCGGCGACCTTTGGCGCGGTGGTTATGACATGGAATCCGAAGAGTTTGCTGCGGAAATCGAGCGTCTATGGGACCAGGTGGAGCCTTTGTACAACGAGTTGCATTGTTACACCCGCGGCAAACTGTCGGAGAAATACGGCAGCGAGGTCGTTTCGGCCGATGGCCCGATCCCGGCCCACCTCCTCGGCAATATGTGGGCGCAACAGTGGGGCAATATTTACGACCTGGTCGAACCGTTTCCCGGTGTAGGCCAATTCGACGTCGATGCGGCACTGGTCGAACAGGACTGGAGCCCGGTGAAAATGACCGAGACTGCGGAAAACTTTTTCGTCTCGATGGGCATGCCGGAACTACCGGACACATTCTGGGAGCGTTCGCTGCTGAGCAAGCCGAGAGACCGGGACGTCGTCTGCCATGCCAGCGCCTGGCCGCTGGATAACGGTAACGATGTGCGCATCAAACAGTGTGTTGAACAGACCGAAGACTCGCTGGTCACGCTGCATCACGAGCTGGGCCACATTTACTATTACCTGATGTACAAGGACCAGCCCATCCTGTTTCACGCCGGTGCCAACGATGGTTTTCACGAAGGCATAGGCGACACGCTGCAACTGTCGATGACGCCTGGGTACCTCAGGGAGCTGGGCCTGGTCGGTGAAACCGAGAGCGGCGACGAAGCGATGATCAATCAGTTGATGAAGCTGGCGCTCGACAAAATCGCCTTCCTGCCATTCGGCAAACTGATCGACCAGTGGCGCTGGAAAGTGTTTTCCGGCGAAATCGCTCCGGATAATTACAACCAGGCATGGTGGGATCTGCGGACGCAATATCAGGGTATCGTGCCGCCGCTCGAGCGCAGCGAGACTGACTTCGATCCGGGCGCCAAGTACCACATTCCGGGAAACACACCGTACACGCGCTATTTCCTGGCACACATCCTTCAGTTTCAGTTTCACCGCGCGCTGTGCGATGCAGCCGGCAACGAGGGCCCGCTTTACAACTGCTCGATATACAACAACAAGGAAGCGGGCGAGCGTCTGATGACGATGCTGGCGATGGGCGCGAGCAAACCGTGGCCGGACGCGCTTGAGAAAATCACCGGTACGCGGCAATTGGATGCCAGTGCGATTATCGATTATTTCGCACCGTTGATGGCTTGGTTGAAGGTGCAAAACGAGGGACAGACCTGCGGCTGGTAACCCGCACACGGACGAAACAAGAAGGGGCCGGACCTAGCCCGGATTATTCATGAATAAGCCGGGCCAGGGTCCGACCCCTTTTTTCTAGCTCTGATCCACGTAACAAACCAGTGTTGAACCAACGAACTTACAGGTGGTTGGCGCTCCTGGAAATCCTTCCCAGGGAACACCAAGCAACTTGAGCCGCTCCAAAAATGTGTTCAACGGCTCATCGTAATAAAAGGTGCCCCGATACCCTTGCAAGTCGTCGATGGTATCCGGCAGGGGATTCCCGTCCGAGCCTATAGCCGTGTCTTCCGTATAACGCAACTCCAGTCTTATGCCGTTAATACTGATCTCCAGTTCGAATCGCGACACGTGAAAAACAGCCTCCGAGCCATCCGGAAATATAACCCTGATATCGGCGGTAAACCGCGCAAGAAGAGCCTCGCCGAAGAAATAGGAAAATG
>JAZFYI010000204.1:0-3077 GCA_036443455.1 Gammaproteobacteria bacterium | reverse complement strand
GCCTTTTGTCCCGCGTGTGGATCACGCCTCTGGCATCAATCTTCTGGTAAATCTGAGACAATATCAGTGAAGGGGGGATCTCTGGATGAGCCTGTGGATATTTCGAATGCAGCTCACATCTGGACTTCAAGCAAACTCCCGAGTGTAGTAATACCCGAAGATACAAGACAATTTACCGAAGAACCGGACTAATCTGACTGTCTGCTTCTGGCCGATTTCCGTCTGTCGCGGCAGTGCGTTTCGGCTCGATAGAATAGCCGGTCTCGGCGAAAGCTGTCTATCGAGCTCGGTCCAATCAAAATGTACCGACGCTTCCGCCTTTCAGTAGATATGCTGACGAATCACGTACGCGCAGTAGCCATTTTGTTTGGGAACCGTTTGGGAAAATGAAAAAGCCGCGAACGAAGCGCGGCTAACTCATTGATAAATTCGGCACTCACTACGGGACTCGAATCCCTGTTACCGCCGTGAGAGGGTGGTTGTTACTCCCCTGCCAACGCATCCTCGAGCAACGACTCGAGCCGGGAAAATCGCTTGCTGTAATCGTTGTTCGCGCGGCGAATCACTTCGTACGCTTCTTCCCGGCCGTACACATGGGTGATCTCCGTTTTCGTGCCTTCATCGCTCTGCGGCGCCTGTTTGTAGGTCAGAAAATAATGCCGCAACCGGTCGATCATGCGGTTCGGGCAGTCCTCGATTTCACGCCAGCGATTAAAGGCGGCATCACCTTTCATCACCGCAATGATCTTGTCGTCGGCCTCGCCGCCATCGATCATGCGCAGCCCCCCGATCGGCCTCGCTTGCATCAGGATATCGCCATGTGAAACCACTTTTTCGGAAATGACGCAGATATCCAGCGGGTCCTGGTCGGCCACGATCTCCTTCCGCCCGATGCGCTCCGCACACAGCTGCGCAATTTCATCGTTGCACCAGGTCTGCGGGATAAAGCCATACATCGTCGGGCAGACGTTGGAATAGGCCTGCGGCCGGTCCACTTTCAAATGACCGGTCGACTTGTCCAGCTCGTACTTGATCGTGTCGCTGGGAACGACCTCGATATAGGCATTGACCAGCTCCGGGAATTCATCGCCGATCGGAATGCCATGCCAGGGGTGAGCCTTGAAAAGATGGCCGAGCAAATTCCAAAGCGTTTCTTTTTTTTCAGACATTGCCCACCCGTGCGGTCAATTCCTATACGCCGGTGGCAACGGTCCATCGAGATCCTTGTAGCGTTCGAACAGCAGAGTCGATCGGCTCACCATTGCTATGGTTTTGCCACGAATCATTACGAAATCGGCGAAGGTACTGACTTCCAGCGGGTCACCGCTCCAGATCACAAGATCGGCCTCGGCGCCAACGGAAACCGTGCCATAGCTTTCCTGCACAGCAAAAATTTCCGCAGGATTAACGGTCAAAGCCCGCAAGGCGGTCTCGTAGGACAGGCCGTTCGCCACGGCTATGCCGGCCGCCTGCTTCATGTTTCGCGAATTGTGCGAATCGCCCGAGGAAAAAGCCACGGTCACACCGGCCTCGTCCAGCCTGGCGGCATTTTCCAAGGTGGAGCCCAGCGCTGAAAAACTGCTCGGCAGATTCTGCAGGGGATCGAGGATCACCGGCACATTGGCATCGGCCAGTTTGTCGGCGACGATCCACGCCTCGGCGCCACTATTTATCACCAGGCGAATGCCAAACTCGTTGGCCAGGCGCAGCACGGACTCGATGTCGCTGGCGCGATCGACCGTCGCCACGATCGGGCGCTGGCCATTGAGCACTTTTACCAGCGAGTCCAGGTCCAGCCTGTTCAGGCTATAGACTCGTCGCCGGCCCTCGTCAAATCCCTCGCGATTGGCGGCATAGTCGCGGGCATCTTCAAGCGCCTCTCGGAGCAGCAACTGCGCGTTGGCGCGCGACCCGCCGGCAAGTCTCGCACCGGTTTCACCGAGCATGACAAACAAGGCGTTGTTGCGGGCGACAATAAAGTTCTCGGTTGAGCCAAGGTGTATAACGCTGCCCAAGCCGACTATCGGCGAGGTACTGAGTTCCTGGAAAAAACCGGCCTGCGGGGCAACCATCGCCCGGGTCACGCCCTCGATTCGATTGATCGGAATCAACGTGGACCGCGGGTTGATGACATCGGCAAGCTCAAACGATGCGGTATACCTTTCAGCGGTTTGAATAACATCGACCGTCTCCTTGACGAGACCGATCTCCGCAACGCCAAAATAACTGTAAGCATCGAAAAGACCGGGCGTGACGATACGACCGTTCGCCGCTATGCGTTCGGCGCCATCGGGAATCCGAACCCCGTTGCCGACCGCGATGATATGGCCATTTTCCACCAACACCGTTGCATCGTTAAGCGTGCCTTGCGCGGTCATCGTGTGAACCGTGGCGCCGGTAATGGCGATCACCTCCGCCGCCAAAATGGTCGGTGCAAGCACCAGGGATGCAATAACGGCTGACAAATATTTACCCTGGCGATTCATTTGATTTCTCCATCGATCTCGAGAATACCGAGCATAAAATCAGACTTTGGCTGTCTTGCCGGATCGTTGCGGTCATAAATCAAGGCCCCGTCGATAAAAACGTTTTCGGCGTGACTGTAAACACTGAACGGATTGCCATCCCAGATCACCAGGTCGGCATCCTTGCCCACCGCCAGCGTCCCCGTTTGCTCGATGATGCCAAGCGCCTTGGCAGGATTCTCGGTCAACCAGCGCATCGCGTGTTCTTCCGTCACGGGAATTCCGCTTCTGTTTGCCGCCGCAATCACTTTGGCAGCCTCCTGGTTCAGTCGCTGAATACCCGTCGACGAATCGGAATGAACGATAGCGCAGGCACCGGCCTTGTCGACCAATGCGATGTTCTCGCGAACACCGTCGTACGCCTCGATCTTGAACCCCCACCAGTCGGCCCACATCGAAGCGCAGGTGCCGCTCTCGGCGAGCAAATCGGCAATCTTGTATGCCTCGATCGCGTGGTGGAACGACGTGACCTTGTAGCCAAACTCCTTCGCGATATCCAGCATCACCGCCATCTCGTCGCCACGGTAGCAATGATTGTGGACCAGTATTTCG
>JAZFYI010000203.1:0-2289 GCA_036443455.1 Gammaproteobacteria bacterium | reverse complement strand
GCCGTCCTGCCCTTCGTCAACATGTCATCCGACCCGGAGCAGGAATATTTTTCCGATGGCATCTCCGAAGAAATCCTGAACCTTTTGGTTCGCGTCGAGGGCCTGTCCGTAGCCTCGCGGACATCGGCTTTTGCCTTCAAGGGGCAAGCTGAAAGCCTGGCTGAGATTGCCAATATTCTGGGCGTCGATCATGTGCTCGAAGGATCCGTACGCAAATTCAAAGACCGAGTCCGTATCACCGCGCAGTTGATCGATGCCAGGACCGACCGGCATTTATGGTCGGATACCTTTGACCGCGAACTGACCGATATTTTTGCAATCCAGGACGAGATATCCGCAGCCATCGTCGACGCGTTACGCACGACCCTTGGCGTGCAGATCGAGAAATCGGTTTCAGCGTCAGTCGCTACAAACAACATGGATGCCTACCAGGTTTTTCTGAAGGCCCGTAGCCTGTTTCTTTTTCGCCAACCACTGGGTTTGCGGCAAAGCATCGAGTTATTTCAGCAAGCGATAGAAATGGATCCTGGATTCGCGCGCGCCTATGAAGGGCTGGCCGCGGTCATGGTTGTGGTTCGTGGTTATGCTGTGCCACCCGGCTATGAACCGATAACAATGGAAGAAGCCAACGCAACTGCCGAATCTGCGGCGCGTAGAGCGCTGGAAATCAATCCTTCCCTATCGTTGGCGCATGCCGCACTTGGCCAGGTCAGCATGGACGATCTCGATTATGAGCGGGCCTTGCAAGAATATGATCTGGCAATTGGCCTGGATGATCATGATGCGGGTTCTTTTTTGTGGCGTGGCTTATACCAGGTTCAGCTTGGTTACATAGAAAAGTCGTTGAAGGACTTGCGCACGGCACAAAAACTGGAGCCCGACACCGGTATTTACAACCATTTTCTGGGAATGTCGCTTTACATCCTGGGACGGCGCGAGGAAGGTATGAGATATCTCCAGGCAGCCTACGAGCAAGGGCGGCTGATCGATTATCTGGCGTTTTTCGAGAGCCTGGAAGCGGAGGGAAAACTGGGTGCCGTGGCATCGGTCAGGGGTAGGCTGTCAAACGAGCAGGGCACGATGGTCCCGTACTTCATGAGAATTTTTGACGGTTCCGGTGACCCCGAGAAGGCCAGGCAGCGGTTTTTTACGGAACTCGAAAAGCATCCCGAAATCGCCAGCTTCATCTATCGAGATGGCGCATTATTGGCGATACTCGGCGAGCATGAGCTGGCGGCCGAT
This sequence comes from Gammaproteobacteria bacterium, assembly GCA_036443455.1. Taxonomy (GTDB): domain Bacteria; phylum Pseudomonadota; class Gammaproteobacteria; order Steroidobacterales; family MnTg04; genus MnTg04. The sequence goes on along the minus strand of JAZFYI010000203.1, from coordinate 1,047 downwards.
CGACTAGCGGCCCGCGCGAGTTCAGCCTGGGTCGGCATGTGGTGGCATTACCAACAGGATTTCAGGCGCTCGCCATATTTCAAAGCCAGGATTCGCGAGATGAGGATTTATGACTACTGGCGAGAGCACGGCTGGCCGGACTTTTGCCGGCCGGTGGGCGATGACGATTTTGAGTGCGATTGATTCTTCCGAGTGAATTGAATTTGTGTAGAATCACGGTGCCGGTCATTAAGCTATTCAGTTGTTCGCATCAGTTATCAGGTTGGAAGAACCAATAACTTAATAACTAAACGACCGGCACCATTTTTGCAATCGCAACCAATTAATTTCTTTCAGGTCCGACCAGGGATATCGGGGCCGGATCCAAGTGGACCCGGCCCCGATTTCGTTGATTCATTCAATCTGAATCATTGCCCGTTCCTGTCGGCAAGAATATGATTGCTATCTGATCCACACAAACGGGATTGCAAGCCCCAAAAAAGTCGCCAATCTGCTCACTGACCCTGCCCGGCCAGATCGGGCCGTGAGACTGCACGATCATGTGTAGTTCCGCATCGAAGCCATTGTTTTTGTGCAGGCCACCCGGAATCAGCACGGTAATGCCGTCGGGCAGCTTGCCGGAGCTTAAATGTGCCGTCACGTTGGCCGTGCCGCTACTGTCGGTCACGAAGCCGGCGGCATAGAACACCGAATTGCCCGGCCCTCCCAGGTCTGCCAGACCACAGGGGTTGGTGCCACAAGCCGACGGGTCGTTCCACACAACCCACCACACCGTGTACGAGGAATTCGCATCCAAACCACTGGTTGCCAGGTGAACCTCAACCGCTTTTTTCGTCCGAAACAACGTTCCGGCACTGCCGACCACGCCCACGCCATCCGGGAAGGTGTGGAAATCGGCTGTCTGATAGGTCGATCGGGGATCCGCGCTCGCCGTCAATGGAATGCCCAGCGCCACCACCAAAAAGGCGGCCGCCAAGCCGCTAAAGCTCGAATTGATTCTCATTTTTCTCTCCTCAGTTATGGATATTATTTCTTGTTGTCACCATC
>JAZFYI010000202.1:0-9476 GCA_036443455.1 Gammaproteobacteria bacterium | reverse complement strand
ATGCCGAATGTGGCTCGGTAGATGCGAAGGTCGAAAAACCATTGGAAGCTTAGGTATGCGACGCTGAAACACACCGCGATGAGGAAAGCGCCGAGAAGAAGCGGACGCGGTAGCCGTAGCACCAGCCGATTTTCACAGGTCAGTCCCGTGTTGCTTTCTGCTGTGACCGGGTCACCCACTCGAAATCCTCCAGCTATCTATTACGTGTTTTTATTCGCTCTCGGATCATATTGTATACACGATCGCACCCGGTCGCGGCAGCGGATCGGCTATTGGCCAGACCGATAGCGGACGCCTGATTATTGCTCCGCCGAACAACCGCGGACGAAGTTTGAAGGCCGTTGGCTGCACCCGTGTCCCGCACCATTTCCTTACTGGCTTTGGGGGTGATCCGGCCAATACGGCGGATCGTAGACAATTGCCGCCGATGAATCGCCATGCCCGCGGCAATCGGCCAGCACCGACCGGCTGTCCGCCAGGTGCCAGTGGCGACGGCTGGCAAACAGGGTCTGGTCTTCGAGGCTTTCGCTAAAACAACTCTTCCACAGCTCCTCTTCGAGCAACAGGATCCGATTGGGTTTTTCATCCAGCCAGGCGACGGCGTTATAAAGCTCCTGGGCGCCGGGGACGGTCTTGTAACCAAAATGGGTGACCGGGCGGGTGGCAAACAGCAGGAATTTCTCTTTGTAGCGGACCACGCCCAATTCCTGCTCCGGTCTGACGATTTCCTCGGCCGAGATCATCAGGTCCGAGCCGTTTTGCGACGCATTGCTCAGCGGGCCGAGCCACCAGCTGTAAACCATCCAGACCACGGCCATCATGATCGCGAACCCGGTTACCGCCTGGCGCACGCGACTGGCCAGAAAAATACTGAAGCCGGCGACACCCAGCGTGATCAGGGGCGCCCACGGCCGAACCAGGTAGATATTCTCGAGTTCAAGACCGCGCTCTGCGGCGACCAGCTTGAAATAGATCACCGGGCTCAGGCTGGCGAGCGTGACGATAAGCGTCAGTAAAGCGGCCATGCGCCTGACGTTTTTTTGTTTTACGAGTTCGCCAAGGAAAGGCGCGGCGGCGAGAGCGAGCGCCGGCAACAGCGGGAACAGGTAGATGCCGCGTTTGTCCGAAGAGAAATGAAAAAACACCAGCACCAGGAGTGCCCAGCACAGCAGGCAAAAAATGACGCTGTCACGCAGCCGGACGCGTTCGCGCCATGCCGGGATCAGCCACGGCAATAACGCCACCAGCGGCATCCACAACCAGGGTATAACCTCGAGCAGGTAATACCAGATCGGCTGGCTGTGGCCGTCGGCGGCAACATAGCGTTGCACGGCCTGGCCCCAAAGGAGTTCATCCCGATAGACAGTGAGCGCCGGGTCGCCGCTGCCGGCAACCACGATCAGCATCGGTATCAGCCAGGTGGACAATGTGGCGATCGCGATCAGGGGTCCAAGCGCCCAGCGCCAGCCGCCCGCTATCGGTGTTCCCGCCCATCGCCGATGCAAAACATAGGCATAGGGGACAAAAATCAGCCACGGCAAGAACCCGACGCCCTTGGTGATGACCGCCAGTCCGGTCGCCGCGGCGCCGAGGTAATACATCCGCCAGTTCGGTCCAAGAAACATATGCCGCGCGAATCCGTACAACGCAAGCGTCGTCCACATGACCAGCAGTGCGTCGATTTGTGCCGATTTGGCCTGCAAGGGAAACTGAATCGTCAACAGCAACAGGATGACCGCGGCGATACCGGTGTTGCGGTTCCAGATGCGCCGCCCCAGGTCGTAGACGGTCAGCATGATTACCAGCCCGGCGGTCAATGAAGGCAGCAAGAACGAGAGGCGCAAGGACCCGGTGAGCCAGTAGAAAGCCGCAATACACCACATAAAGAAAGGTGGCTGCTGCGCGTAGTATTCGCCGGCGCGAACGGGGAAGAACCACTGGTTGTTGAGTACCATGTCACGCGCCATCAACGCATAACGCGGCTCATCGGGTGGCCAGGGATCGCGCAGCCCCATTCCCGAAGCCAGTAGCAAAAGCCCCGCGATGACTATGAAAAAAAGATCGCGCCGGACCACCCTGGCGTCATTTTGCAGGCTGGGCAAACGAGACCCTCCGGCTCATGCTCGGTGTTTGGCTGTTCTTGTCAAATGTATCAATGATTCCACCTTGTCCAACCGGTTGCCCTGTACCTCAGCGTCCGTTCGATGATAACTGATAAATTTGCGTTGATTCTAAGCATTCGACGACACAATCGGCATAGGTAAAAAGACGTAGGAAGGCGAATCCTGGTGGCGGAAAGGGCAGCGACCGGCTCTTTTCCCAGGTATCCGGCCGCAGAATATCGTCGGGCGCGCGGCAGACACAGGCCATGCGGTTGTTTAGGACCAGTGTGCGGGCTATTTACGAGATATAACATAACGTTAGCTTGCATTCCTCGGAATTTGTTGCACAATGTGCCGTAGCTACCGGATTCCAGGGACGGGGTTCGCAGGAAAGCCGCCAGAAAACAGGAGAGGACTCCGGGATGAGTTCACCAGCAGGCGAGAAAGGCAAGGCACCTGACCAGCCGGACACGAGCCTGTCCGGTATCGTCACCCAGTCCCAAAAACCCACGGCCGGACTTGACCTGCAATACATCAAGGTTGCCGTCGATCTGCAAAGCCTCGGCGCGGAAGATGCCGACCAAAAACTGCAGGATTCCCTCGATAATTTGCTCAAAGCCTCGTCCGTCGATACAGCATTCATTGCATTGTTCGACGATCAGACCACGCGCATCGAGCGGTTGATCGTTTCGAAAACGGCTTTTTCGCAGAGTGCGGCAGAGGTCCTCAATGGCAAGGAGCTCGAAGAGCTTTCATGGTTTCGCGCTCGCCTGAGACATTTGCGGGTCGTTGAGATCGCGGACACGGCTGGCATGGCCTCGAGCAATGCGGACGCGGCGTTCCTTGCCAAAAGACATATTGGTTCCATACTGATTATTGGTTTTAACATCGGCGAGCGTATGGCCGGGATGCTGGGTCTTTGCATGGATTCCGCAAAAGCCGATGGCTGGGACGTCGAATACCACCTGCTCCTGAAACTGATCGGTACTTCGCTGGCGTGCGGCCTGGAAAAACTTACCCTGAACCATCGCCTGGCGAATATCGAGGAGTTGCGGGAGGTGTCCAATATCTGCGCCAACGACGGTATCTGGGACTACGATCCGGCAACGCGGCGGCTCATTTTCTCACCACGCTGGAAAACCATGCTGGGTTATGCCCAGGACGAGCTGACGGACTCTCCCGACTGGCGGGACCTGGTGCACCCGGATGATCTGGGTCGCGTCCAGGGCGAAATGCGCGCTTATGTGGATGGGCGCGCCGAACGTTTCGAGAGCACGCATCGCATGCGGCATCGCGCCGGCGGTTGGCGATGGGTGCATAGCCGGGTGCTCGCCCTGAGGACGGAAACGGGCAACGTGCGCCGCCTGATTGGCGTCGAACTGGACATTACCCAGCGCAAGACCTACGAAGAAGAGTTGTTTCGTGAGAAAGAACGCGCGCAGATTACCTTGCAATCCATCGGCGATGGCGTCGTAACCACCGATGAAAACAGCATCGTCGATTACCTGAATCCGATCGCGGAAGACCTGACGGGCTGGTCATTGGAGGATGCACAGGGCAAGAAGGTCGATGAAATATTTCGCAGTTTCCACGAAGAGACCTGCGAACCGCTGGAAAACCCGCTGGCGATGGCGATCAAGCGTTGCCGGCTGATAAAAACCGTCAGACCGACGCTGCTGATCCGCCGAGATGGTAATGAGTTGTACATAGAGAGTACGGCCGCGCCGATCCGCAATGGCTCGGGTGATGTCAGCGGTGGCGTCCTGGTGTTTCACGATGTCAGCGAGTCACGCGAGCTAAACCGCAAACTCAGCTATCACGCCAGTCACGATATCCTGACCGGCCTGGTTAACCGCCGCGAGTTCGAAAACAAACTGGAGCGCGCGCTGAAAGCGGCACAAAGCAGGGAGACGTCCTACGCGATGTGTCATCTCGATCTCGATCAGTTCAAGATCGTCAACGATGCCTGCGGGCACAGCGCTGGCGATGCACTGCTCGGCCAGTTGGGCGCCTTGTTGAAATCCAGGATCCGCTGGCGGGACACCGTGGCGCGACTGGGTGGCGACGAATTTGGCGTGTTGCTGGAAAGCTGCTCGCTGGATGAGGCGATGAAGACCGCCGAAGACCTGCGCGAAACGGTCAAGGAATTCCGTTTCGTCTGGGAGGATCGAACCTTCAGACTCGGCGTCAGCATCGGCATTGTGCCGATCAGCTCGGAAAACCAGGATGTGGCCGCATTACTCAGTGCGGCGGACAGCGCCTGCGCGGCAGCCAAGGAAGCGGGGCGCAACCGAATCCACTGCTACCAGGAAAACGATATCGACCTGATGCGCCGGCGCAAGGAAATGCAATGGGCCGCGCGCATCAACAACGCACTGGAAGAAAATCGTTTCGAATTGTTCCGCCAGACGATCCTGCCGTTGCAGGACAACGACACCGGCTCGCATTACGAGATCCTGTTGCGCATGCGCGATGAAAACGGGCACATCGTCGCACCTGATTTGTTCATTTCCGCGGCCGAGAGATTCGGCATCACCCCGGCGATCGATCGCTGGGTTATCGAAAATACGTTCCGCTGGCTGGTATCGGAAGCCGATGAGCGCGAGCGGCTGGCGATGTGCTCGATCAACCTGTCGGGTCTGAGCATCGGCGATGACAAGTTCCTGCCGTTCGTCACCGAGCAGATACAGACCAGCGGCCTGGATGCCGAAAAAATCTGCTTCGAAATCACCGAGACGGCGGCGATCGCCAGTTATTCGCAAGCCAATCGTTTTATCCAGGCGCTCAAGGAATTCGGCTGTCGTTTTGCGCTGGATGACTTCGGAACCGGCCTGTCTTCATTTGGCTACCTCAAACATTTCCCCGTGGATTTCCTGAAAATCGATGGCAGTTTCGTCAAGGAAATCCTGCACGACCCGATCGATCGTGAAATGGTGCGCTCGATTAATGAAATCGGCCACCTGACCGGCAAACAGACGATTGCCGAATTTGCCGAGAACGAGGACATTATCGCCATGCTCAAAGGCATGGGCGTGGATTACGCCCAGGGCTACGGTGTCTCCGAACCCAAACGCATCGTTCGCGAAACGGACGCAGACATAGAAACCGGCGATTTGATTTAACCGGTCTGCGCAACCTCGTCTTTGGCAAGCGCCGCCGCCGTGTCCCCTGGGAATACATCGACCTGCAAGGCGTCATCCACAAGTTCCGCGGCTTCGCGGACGAGCTGGGCTTCCATATCGGTGATTACGCCGGCTTCGACACCGGCGGCGACCGCCTCCTCGAAGTCATAGGGGAAGACCTGTTTGCCGGTAGCATTCCTGATCTTGATTTCCAATGGCTCCGAGTCTACGGACTTGCGAAACGCCAGCTCGACGCGACCGACCGGGTCGTCTTTTTTCAAGTTGACAAACAATCCCTCGGTGAGTCGATCGCGCGCTGCCGAAGGTTCAAGCAGAATCGAAGCGACGGCGTGGCCAAGTTTATCGGAAGGCCCCCTGGCTCGCCTGCCCAACGGCAGGACCAGCAAACGCATCAGGCGGCCGGCCATAGGCGATGGGAAATTGCGTAATATGGCGTCGAGGCGTTGTTCGATGATGCCGAGTGACTCCTCGAGTACCCACTGGGCAAGCACCAGGTCCTCCGGGCAACGGCCCTGATCCTCGTAGTGCTTGATAACCGCGGAACCGAAATACAGGTGGCTGAGTATATCGCCAAAGCGCGCCGACAGTTTCTCGCGGCGTTTGAGTTCGCCACCCAGCATCAGCATCGCGACATCCGCGACAAAGGCGAAAGCTGCGCTCATTCGCGACAGGCGCCGCTGGTATTGGGTTAGCGGGCCGATATCCGGAACGCTGACCAGGCGGGAGCCGCTCAGCGCATCCACGATGGCGCGAACCGCGTTGCTGATCGTAAACCCGATATGCCCGAAAATCGCCCGGTCGAAATCACGCAGACCCTGTTTCGAGTCGTCGTTGGCAACGGCGAGCATTTCCTCGAGGACATAGGGATGGCAACGAATCGCCCCCTGGCCGAATATAATCATGCTGCGGGTCAGGATATTGGCGCCTTCGACCGTGATCGCTACCGGTACGGTGCGATAGGTCGAGACCAGGTAGTTTCGTGGCCCGCAACAGACCGCGCGGCCGCCGTGGATATCCATCGCGTCGTTCAAGCACTGACGCATACCCTCGGTGTTGTGGTATTTCAGGATCGCCGACAATACCGAGGGTTTTTCGCCCAGATCGAGTGCCGACGCAGTCAGGCAGCGCGCGGCATCCATGCGATAAGTCAGGCCGGCGATCCGGGTCAGCGCCTCCTCGACGCCTTCGAAGCGGCCAATGGGGGTCTTGAACTGTTTGCGTATGCGCGCGTAAGCACCGGTGGTCAGCGAGCACAGCTTGCCCGCCCCGGCCCCGAGCGCCGGCAGTGAAATCGCGCGGCCAACCGACAGGCAATCCATCAGCATGCGCCAGCCCTGGCCGACATATTCCTGCCCGCCGATAACCCACTCCATCGGGACGAAAACATCGCTGCCGAAATTCGGGCCGTTGAGAAAGGCCCCGCCCGGGTTATGCCGGTCGCCGATCCTGACGCCAGGCGTGTCGCTCGGTATCAGTGCGCAGGTAATGCCCAGCTCTTCCTGGCCGCCCAGCAAGCCATCGGGGTCGCGTGCCTTGAATGCCAGGCCGAGTATGGTGCAGGCCGGGCCCAGCGTGATATAGCGTTTTGCCCAGTTGATATTGAAGCCCAGGACTTCGCGGCCTTCAAAGTCACCCTTGCAGACGATGCCATAATCGGTCATCGCGCCGGCATCGGATCCGGCGTACGGGCTGGTCAGGGCAAATGCCGGTATTTCCTCACCCGCGGCGAGGCGCGGGAGGTAGTAATCTTTTTGCTTTTCGGTGCCGTATTTCAGCAGCAGTTCGCCCGGACCCAGCGAGTTGGGCACCATGATGGTGACCCCGGCGGCCAGGCTGCGGCTGGCGACTTTCATGACCACTTCCGACTGGGCCCTCGGTGAAAACTCCAGGCCGCCGTATTTTTTCGGGATGATCATGCCGAAAAACTTGTTTTTCCTGATGCAGTCCCAGGATTCTTCGGGCAAATCGTTCAGATCATTGTTGATATGCCAGTCATCCAGGGTTTCACACAGTTCGGCGACCGGCCCTTCGATGAAAGCCTTTTCTTCATCGCTAAGTTCGGATACCGGGACAGCCAGCAGTTTCTTCCATTCTGGCCGGCCACTGAAAAGATCGCCATCCCACCAGACGGTGCCGGCGTCTATGGCTTCTTTTTCCGTGCTGGACATCGCTGGCAGAACCGAACTGAACCATTCCATCAGCGGCTTGCTCAGAAGCATCCGCCGCAACGGCCTGATATTCAGCGGAACGGCCAGGAATGCAAACAGGATCCACGGAATAACGCTGGTCTGGCCGCCAAGCCACTGTAAACCACCGATGAAAACAGCAGCGGCGACAGTCCATTGCCAAAGACTTGCGCGTAGGTAGGCGAGCACGATAGCCGCCACCGCGATCAGGATCCAAGTCAGGGCCGTCATCGATCTTCCTCCTGGTTCTGGCCTGTGCTACACGCCAGAAAATAAACATATGATGCATTGCATCATAGCAGATATGACCCGGGTTTTGGTCAAAAGCGTCGCGTCAGCCGGCTAAATCTTGCTAAAACGCATTGAAAAATCAACAGCCCGCAGGTTTTTGGTCAGCGCGCCGCAGGAAATGAAATCGACCCCGGTCGCCGCCGTTTCCTGCAGTTGTTCGACCTGGTAGCCGCCCGAAGCTTCCAGCGTGGCCTTGCTACCGGAGTCACGGGTTTTGCTGACCGCCTCTGCCAGTAGCGCATTGGAAAAATTGTCCAGCAATACACTGTCCACGGCATCGGCCAGCGCCTGATCCAGCTGATCCAGGTTTTCGACCTCGATCTGTATGGGCAGATCGCTGATCTTTCGCGCCTGGGCGATGGCGGCCGCCACCGAACCGGCTGCGACGATATGGTTTTCCTTGATCAGGATCGCGTCATACAGACCCTGCCGGTGGTTGCGCACGCCGCCACACGCTGCCGCATATTTTTGCGCACGGCGCAGACCCGGGATGGTTTTTCGGGTGTCGAGGATCTGGCAGCCCGTACCCGAGACCGCATCGGCATATCTTCTGGCCGCGGTTGCCGTGGCCGATAAGGTTTGCAGGAAGTTCAGCGCCGTTCGTTCACCGGTCAACAACGAGCGGGCCGGGCCGGCCAGACGGCAAATCGTTTGCCGGGGCTCTGCCCCGTCGCCCTCGCTCACCAGCCATTCGATGTTTATCCCAGGATCCAGCTGCCGGAAAACCTCGTCGAACCAGGGGCGCCCGCAGATCACCGCGGTTTCCCGGACGATGACCGTTGCCTGCGCCGTGGCGTCGCTTGCCACCAGTCCCGCGGTCAGGTCGCCGCCGCCCACATCCTCTGACAGCGCATGACCGACAAGCTGCGGCATATCGTCGGGTACGGGGTTGGAAAATCGTTGCTTGTGCTCGGCCTGGCTCATCGGTGGTCCGGGGGAACGGTTAATCAGGGTTGGCCCGTGCTCGGCCAGATAACGGAATCATCGCTTTTTGTCGGCGCACAAACAAGAAACCCGGCAAACGCCGGGTTTCCGTTGCCCCTGATGATCTTTCTCTTCAGAAAGGCAAACCATGGACCGCGCCCGTCATGCACATCAGCATCGGCAGCGACAGCAAGGTGTTGGTTCGCGATGCCATGAAGGCGATGCTTTTTGCTTTCGCTTTTTCCTCGTCCGTTGCCGGCACCATGCCGAGCAGCTTTTTCTGGTTTGGCCAGATCAGCACCCAGACGTTGAACAGCATGATGGTTCCCATCCAGGCGCCCAGCCCGATGATCGTGTAATAAGCGCCGCCACCGGACATACCGAGCATGAACGCCGGTACGATATTTTCACCGAGATAGGCTGCGCCCGACAACCAGGTGACCAGGGCCGCCCAGCGGAACCAGTTTAGCGCCAGCGGCGCTACATACCTGGTGATCGCGGCGCCCCCCGGACCACCTTCGTCGGCGGCGGCAGCGCCCAGCGCGGAAACCTGGACGAAATTAAAGTAGTACAGCAAGCCGATCCAGGTGACCCCGGCAATGATGTGCAGCCAGCGGACAAACTGATTCCAGTCAAATGCGAAGCCACCCACCGAGGCGCCGATAATCAGCATCAGCACAAAACCGGCGATCAGCGTTCCGTTTACCGTTTTTAGTGGGTTCATGATGTTCTCTCTCCCGCAGAATTATTGTATTTTCCGGTGTCGGCGCGTATGCGCCGGGCACTCGATGGGCTGGAAGAATAGGTTAGCTGCCGGGATAATTCAAACC
>JAZFYI010000201.1:0-2187 GCA_036443455.1 Gammaproteobacteria bacterium | reverse complement strand
CGCGTCGTCAAAGGACAGGGTGAATTCCTGTCGGCGCACCACCTGCAGGTGAGGGGGCCCGATGACGCCGGAAAGGCCCAGGTCATCGAGTTTGAGCAGTGCATCATTGCCGCGGGTTCGGAGTCGGCCTGGCTGCCATTCCTGCCCGACGACAAGCGGATCATGGATTCGACCGGCGCGCTCGAACTGGAGGAGTTGCCGGCGCGGATGCTGGTCATCGGCGGCGGGATCATAGGACTGGAACTGGCGACCGTGTATCAGGCTCTCGGGGTCGGTGTGTCGGTCGTCGAAATGACCAGCGGGTTGATGCCCGGGTGCGATCCCGACCTGGTCCGGCCGCTGGAAAAAAGAATTCGGCAACAATACGAGCAGATCATGCTGGGCGTCACGGTCAGCGGCGTCGAGGCGCTGGACGAGGGGCTCAAGGTCAGTTTCTCCGGCGATGGCGCGTCGGACCCGCAAGTTTACGGCCGTATCCTGGTCGCAGTCGGGCGCAAGCCGAATGGTTTACAAATTGGCGCGGAAGTGGCGGGCGTAACTGTGGATGAGCGCGGCTTTATTCCTGTCGACCGGCAAATGCGGACCAACCAGGCACACATTTTTGCGATCGGCGATATCGTCGGCGAACCGATGCTCGCCCACAAGGCCAGCCATGAAGGAAAAACCGCGGCGGAAGTCGCCAGCGGTCTGAAGCGCTCGTTCGATGCCAGGGTTATTCCATCGGTGGCCTACACAGATCCCGAAATCGCATGGGTCGGCGAGACCGAAGCCGGGCTCAAAGCACAGGGGCGGTCATACGGCAAGGGCGTGTTTCCGTGGGCGGCCAGCGGCCGCTCGTTGTCGCTCGGCAGAAACGAGGGTCTGAGCAAGTTGCTGTTCGACGAAGACAGCGGCCAGCTCATCGGCGCCGGCATCGTCGGCCCGCAGGCGGGCGACCTGATCGCCGAAATGGCGCTGGCGATCGAGATGGGTTGTGACGCTGCCGATATCGCGCTGACCATCCACCCGCACCCGACCTTGTCGGAAACCCTCGCATTCGCCGCCGAGGCCTTTGAAGGAACGCTGACCGATCTTTATCTGCCGAAGAAAAGTTAGCTTTCAGGCCAGCGGATTCGTGACCGCCGCGTCAATCGATGCGAAATTTCCGCGCCAGCCAGTAGTCCGTGCTGAGATAGCGGCCGCCGCCGATAATCAGCAAAGCCAGCAACATCACGAAGTATGTCGCGGCAAACTCTATGCCGTTGTTCAGCTTGACGATGGACCCGCTGCCGTTCAGGTAGCGATAGTTGCCATGTTCGCGCAGGATTGCCTTGGCCTTGGCCAGCCGTTTGGAAGCTTCGATTGTGCGCTCGTTGGTGTTCAGACACTCGACGAAGGTTTTGAACGGGCCAGCCTCGTCGTATTCGGTGGTTCCCTGTACGCAGACTGGTGATGGAAATGACGGGGCGATTGCAGCCCAGCCATTTTTCAGATGAATGGAATATCCGGCGACGAACATCATGACCAACAGGGGCAGGGATATCCAGCGCACCGCCAGGCCGGCGAGCAATAATATTCCGCCAATCAATTCGACCCAGATCGACATTTGCCAGCTCAGCTCCGCCGGCAGGATGTTGAACGGAAAAGGGAAGCTGTCCATCATGCCGCCGAAGTAATTCTGGCCGGTCAGCTTTTCCCATCCCGATATGATCAACACCGGGCCAAGAATCAAGCGCAACGCCAGCGAAGCGACACCATCGAGATGGCTCGTGATGTTTTTGAGTTGCGCATTAAATTTGCTGACGTGGTTCATAATTGCGGTCATATTTCGACTCCTGGATAGAAATTGTTTGCTGCCCGTTGGTGAAATTCAAGCGGGCCCGATCGGGGCTCAGGTCTTGGTACCGAGAATAATGTCTTTGCTGTGCAGGTCGGCAAGAATTTCCTTGCCGCCATCGCTGACCACCTGTGGGTTGGGATGGTTGATTTCGCCTGCGATTTGGACCAGGAGTTCGCTGCCGGTTGCGGTGCTGGCATCGTCCTGGAGCAACTCCAGCAGGCGGGCCGTGACCGCGTTGATCTCCATGAAACCCACCTGGTCGTCGCGTTTCCGGTAAACCACCAAAAACGTACTTTGCCCGGCAGGCTTTTGCGGCTGGTTTGCCGGGGAGATCTGGTGGACCGGGTAGTCATAAGCCAGCACCCAGG
>JAZFYI010000200.1:0-9513 GCA_036443455.1 Gammaproteobacteria bacterium | reverse complement strand
TAATACTCACCCTTCTCGATGAACAGGGACTGGAACACCACCTGGTTCTGCGCTCGCTGAATGAAGGCATGGCACAGTTGCTGATCGGCGACCATGCCTTCGATGTCACCATGGAGGCAATCGCAAGATTCTGGTTTGGCGACTATCTCCTCGTGTGGCAGCCGGTTTCCGATGACAACCGCGCACTCTCCCTGGGCATGACCGGCGCCGATGTGCGCTGGTTGCGGGAAAACCTCGATCGAGTCAATGGCTACGCCACGGCCATGCATGATTCGGAGCTGTTCGACCAGGAACTCCAGCAAAACGTGCGTGAGTTCCAGCGCCGGAACCGCCTGCGTATCGACGGCATAGCCGGAACCCAGACCTTGATTACACTCGCCAGTACCAATAGCCAGCCGGACACACCGGTGCTAATCAAGCGTTAGACCATGTCGTTCATACTCGATGCACTGCAGAAATCGGAAAACCAGCGCCAGCGGCAACTCGGCCCCGGCCTTGCCACCGTGCGCCGGGGAAAGGTCCGCCAGGCTGTCCCGGTCTGGGTTCCCGTGCTTGCCATTTTGCTGGGCGTGAACATCGTAATACTGGTTTTTGTCATGTGGCCCGGTGACGAATCAGTACAAGTCGCGGCAATGCCGAGCCGAACCGATACCCATTCAGTTGCCGATGATCCTGTGAACCGGGGCATTGCGGCCGCGCAAAAGCGTGGTGAAGTTCGATCCCTTTCGCGGGAAGCTTTGGTGGCCACGACCGAGGACAACGAACCCGCTGCAGTAGAGAACCAAACGCAAAACCGGTCGGGCGCCGGCAGCGTGACCGTCATGACAGAACAGGAAATGAACGAATTCCTCGGCACGGACGAAGCTGCGGCAAAGGTCGATGCCACCCCTGCCGGCTCGGTAACCGAGTTGCTGGTTGACGAAAACACGGCCGTGGAATTATTGCCGGCGATGCAGGAACTGAAGTTGAGGGGTCTTATCGCGTTACCGGATTTACACCTGGATGTGCATGTTTACAGCGCTACGGATGGCGAGCGTTTCGTGTTTGTCAATATGAAGAAGTATCGTGAGGGAGAGCGCCTTCGCGAAGGTCCGCTACTCGAGTCCATTACCCCGCAAGGAATAATCCTGCGGCACAACGGCCGGCGTTTTATCTTGAACCAGGATTGAGCGCTTGACGAGCCCCGCCACTGACAACCGGCGACCGATTGTCTCTATACGCTATCTTGACGGGCACAGATTGTCCCGCGCATTGCGCGCCGGCATGCTCAATGTCATCGCCGACCAGGAACGACTGAACCGCATCAATGTTTTCCCCGTGCCCGACAATGACACCGGGACCAACCTGGCCCTGATGATGCGCACGATGATCGGTGCGCTGACTCGGCAAAACAGTGCCCATGCTGGCAAGACGCTGATTACGGCGGCCGATGCCGCGCTTGACGGCGCCCGTGGAAATTCCGGCGCGATACTTGCCCAGTTTTTGCAGGGTCTTTGCGATTCGGCAGCCGAGTACCCGATCATAAATACCAGGCAGTTCTCCCAGGCCGTCGCCAATGGTGCGGAATATGCCGCACAGGCTCTGCAGGACCCGGTGGATGGCACCATCCTGACCGTGCTCAGGGATTACTCTGACGCCGTCGCAAACTGGTGCGAAAAACAGGCCGGTCCTGATTTTGTCGCTTTGCTTCATCATGGACTGGAACGGGCCAGGCAATCGCTGGCGAACACGCCGAAGCAGCTCGAAGTGCTGCGCAAGGCGGGCGTAGTGGACGCGGGCGGCCAGGGCTTTGTCGACCTGTTGCAGGGTATCCATGATTTCATCGGTTCGGGTTCGCTGAGACAGGGCCGGGATTTGCCTGAGATCGAAGAATACGAGCCCGGGCCTGGCGCCGGTGAAATCGAAGACCTCGAGTATCGATACTGTACGGAATGCATGGTGAGCGGAACGAAGATCGACCGGCGCAAACTTCGCGAACAAATTTCCGAGCTTGGCAACAGCATGGTAATCGCGGGGACCCATCGCAAAGTCAAAATTCATATTCACGTCAATCATCCCCAGGAAGTGTTTGCGATCGCCGGGCAATTTGGCCGAGTCAGTGCAAGCAAGGCCGATGACATGCACCAACAGCAGCTTGCCGCTCACGCGCGCGGCAAGGTTGCGGTGATTGCCGACTCAGCCGCCGATATTCCCGATGAGCAGTTCGAGAAACTCAACATACACATGGTGCCGGTGCAGGTGCATTTCGGTAATCGGACCTATCTCGACAAAGTCAACATCACTGCAGACGAATTCCTTGCCTTGCTCGAAAGCCACCCCGAGCACCCGCAGACTTCTCAGCCGGCGCCGGGTGACTTTCGGCGACAGTTCGAGTTTTTGTGCAACCACTACGCAGAAGTTATTTCGATCAGCGTGACCGGCGCCGGGAGCGGCACCTACCAGGCTGCGCTGGCAGCGGCCCGACGCTTACCGGACAAGTCGATTTGCTGTATCGACAGCCGCAACATATCGATCGGCGAGGGGCTGGTCGCAATGTATGCCGCGGAGTGTGCGCAGGCAGGTCTTGACGGCGACCGGCTGGTTTCCGCGGTCATGGACATTATTCCAAAAACGCGCGCATACGCTTTGCTTGGCGATATCGAATATACGGTCAGGGGCGGCCGGGTATCGCGCTGGGTCAAACAAGTGGCCGGCCTGCTGAAAATTTCACCCATTGTCACCGCGGCCCGCGATGGCAAAGTAACGCTGGCGGGCTTTTTACCGGGCCGAAGCGGCCTGGTCCGGAAGTTTTGCCGCTTCGCCTGCAAAAAAATGAAGCCCGGGAAAATTTACCGCATCGTGGTGGGTCATGCCGGGTGCCCCGAGCGGGCCAGGCGATTGCTGGAATCGCTGCTCGAATCCTGTCCTGATTTACATTCCATCGATCTTGCCGAAGTCGGCAGTGGTATCGCCTGTCATGGCGGGCCAGGGACGCTGGCCCTTGGCATACAGGAATACGATCACCCGCCCGGAGACGGCGGCGCGGCAATCGCCGGCTAATGAACCGAACGAATTCCAGGCGGTGGCCGTGATTGGCACATCGACGGCAAAACCGTCGCCACTGGCGCCTTCAGCCCAGGGCCTGTTCAAGATCGCCTAGCAGATCGTCTATATTTTCGATGCCGACCGATATCCGCAGCATGTTTTCCGGCGCTAGGGTACGCGGCCCTTCGATGGAGGCGCGGTGCTCGATCAGGGTTTCCACGCCGCCGAGGCTGGTTGCGCGCACCAGCAGTTTCAGCCTCGCGAGGAAAGCCATCGCCTGCGCTGCGTTTTCGCCGGTGCAAAAACTCAGCATGGCGCCGTATGCCCTCATTTGCGCGGTTGCCAGTTTGTGGCCCGGATGGCTCGCCAGACCCGGGTAATAAACCCGGGAGACGTGGTCGTTGGCCAACAGGAACTCTGCCAGGCGGGCGGCGTTGTCTGACTGCGCGCGCACTCTCAGGGGCAGGGTCGCCAGGCTGCGCATCAAAAGCCAGCAATCGAATGCCGATGGAACCGCGCCGCCTTTGACCTGAAAATCCCGTACCCAGGAAATATTTTCGTCCTCGGCCGCCGAGATCACGACACCGCCGGTCAGATCGCTGTGACCGCCCAGGTACTTGGTTGCGCTATGAATCACCAGGTCGGCGCCCAGCGCCAGCGGATTTTGCAATACCGGTGTGGCAAAGGTGTTGTCGCACGCGAGTAGCAAATTGTGGTCGCGTGCAAGTTCCGCGAGACCAGCGATATCACACAATCGCAAGAGTGGATTGGTGGGTGTTTCGACCCACAGCAACCGGCTGTGCGGGCCAATCGAGTTTTTTACTTCCTCAAGATCCGTCGTATCGACCTGGCGTACGATCACGCCCCAGCGGCCGACGATATCGTCGAGCTGTTGCAAAGTCCCGTGATATGAATCCCGGCAGGCCAGAATTTCGTCGCCACTCTTCAACAGCGAAAACACGGCCAGGGTAGCGGCGGTACCCGAGGAGAAAGCCACCGCCTCCGCGCCCCCTTCCAGGCTGGCAAGTTTTTCTTCGAGGCGCTGACGATTGGGATTGGCTGCGCGGGCGTAGCTATAACCGCTGGGGTATCTGCCATCCGTCTCCCGCAGAAAAGTGGTGGAAAAAGTAATCCCCGGGGCGATGGCGCCGGTGGCCGGATCGGGCCGCTGGCCCGCATGCACGGCCCGGGTCTCGAGTCGATACTTTTTCATCGTGGTTCCCCTTGCTGTCCCCGCGCAGCCTCGATCAATTCCGGACCCTGGTTCGCCGGGCTGTTGACCATGCGATCCACCGGCCAGGCAAGCATTTCGCCGGCCGGTGCCGGCAACAGCGCAGCCCTGAGTCGATCGGCATCGAGCAGCTCCCCCGACAACCAGTCCGTTTGCCGATCCGTGTTCAGGATCACCGGCATCCGGTGATGTATGGGCGCAACCAGTTCATTTGCCGTCGTAGTGATGATGGTACAAGACTCCAGCGGCTCGTCTCCTTTGTCCCAGCTCTCCCACAGGCCGGCAAATGCCATGGGTCGTTGATCCTGCATGCAAATATAATGCGGCTGTTTTGCGGCGCCGGTTTTTTGCCACTCGTAAAAGCCGTTGGCGAGCACCAGGCAACGCCTGCTCTTGAGCGCGTTTCTGAACGACGGTTTTTCCGCGACAGTCTCCGCCCGCGCGTTGATCATCCGGTTGCCGATGGATTTCTCCTTCGCCCAGAATGGCACCAGCCCCCAATGCAGCAGCACCAGTTCCTTGCTGCCATCTCGCTGCCGGATAACGGGAACACCCTGGGTCGGCGCAATGTTGTAGCGCGGCTGCAAATCGAGCTCGCTATCGACGGAAAAATATTTTCGCACCGCTTCGGCCGGTGAATAGAATGCGTACCGCCCACACATTTTTTTATTCCCGAATTCCCCGGCCGGTTTTCATCAGGTAAAGACTGAAGGAAAAGAGCAACACGATAAAACCGCTGATAATCAGGTACGCCCAGGCTATCGGTATATCGGATACGCCGAGGATTCCGTAGCGAAAGGCGTTGACCATATAGAGTATCGGGTTGGCCTTCGACACCTGCTGCCAGAACTCCGGCAACAGGCTGATGCTGTAAAAGACGCCGCCAAGGTAGGTCAACGGCGTAAGAATAAAAGTGGGAATAATCGCGATGTCGTCAAAATCCCTGGCGAAAACGGCGTTGATAAACCCGGCCAGCGAGAAAACGATCGAGGTCAGAAAAACAATGCTGATCGTTACCCAGACATGCTGAACATCCAGTTTGGTAAAAAACAGCGCAATTATCGTTACTGCGATGCCAACCAGCAGCCCGCGCATCAATCCGCCCGCCACATGGCCGATAATGATAAAAGAGTTGGGCAGCGGCGAGACCAGCATCTCTTCAATATGCTTACCGAATTTCGCCCCGAAAAAGGATGAAACCACGTTGCCATAGGAATTCGTAATGACCGACATCATGATCAGGCCCGGGGCGATGAACTGGATGTAGTCATAGCCATCCATTTGCCCGATACGCTTGCCGATCAGGTTGCCGAAAATAATAAAATACAAAGTCATGGTGATCGATGGCGGCAACAAGGTCTGCATCCAGATCCGCATGATCCGCTTGTATTCCCGATAGATTATGGTCTGCAAACCTATCAGCTCGGCCTTTAATCTCATGGTTCGGCTCTGGTGCCGGCGCCGGGGACCTGGTTGGCGCCCTTGCTCTCGACCAGCCTCATAAACAACTCCTCGAGCCGGTTGGATTTGTTTCTCATGCTGCAGGCCGTTAGCCCCAAGGCCGAAAAATTTTCGAAAACCTGGTTCAGGTTTTGCTCCGGCCCGATTTCAATTTCGAACGAATGCTCGTCAACTTGTCGCACGACAAAACCTTCGATCACCGGGGCTGCATCGATCTCCTCGAACAGGTTGAAAATGAAAGTTTCGACCTGGAGCTTGCGCAAGACCCGGCTCATGCGGTCATTGACGACGATCTTCCCATGGTCGATGATCGCAACATTCCGGCACAGGCTTTCCGCTTCTTCCAGGTAATGGGTGGTCAGGATGATCGTCGTGCCCTGTTGGTTGATGCGGCGGATGAAATCCCACATAGACCGGCGAATCTCGATGTCGACCCCAGCTGTCGGCTCATCCAGGATAAGCAGGCGGGGCTCATGCACCAGCGCCCTCGCGATCATCAGGCGTCGCTTCATGCCGCCGGAAAGATTGCGCGACAATTCATGCCTTTTATCCCAAAGTTGTAACTGGCGCAGGTATTTTTCCGTCCGCGTTCGCGCCAGGGAGCGTGGAATTCCATAATACCCGGCCTGGTTCAGGACGACATTGCTGACTTTTTCAAACTGGTTGAAATTGATTTCCTGTGGCACGACCCCGATGCATGCTTTTGCCCCATCCAGATCCTCATCGATATCGTAATCGAAGACGCTGACCTTCCCGGCGGTCTTGTTGACCAGCGAAGTCACGATACCGATCATCGTGGTCTTGCCGGCGCCATTCGGCCCGAGCAGCGCAAAAAAATCACCTTCCTCGACCTCCAGGTCTATACCTTTCAGGGCCTGCACACCGTTGGCATAGGTTTTTTGCAGACCGGATATGGAAAGTGCTTTCATACGGTTACCGGCATTGCCCGGGTTGAGTCGGGGTTCAAAATCAGGAATGGGGAATTCTAGCAAAGCATGAGCAACGGATACGATACCCGGATGAATCAGCAAGCATACGCAAGGTCGATCGTATGGTTATGCCGGCGGGACGAGGATTTCAAAAAGGTCGTCGATCGCCATGGTCTGCCGCCGATGTGGCAACGAAAGCCGGGCTTTGTCACGTTGATCCACACCATCCTGGAACAACAGGTGTCGCTGGCGAGCGCGAAGGCGGTCTTGAACAAGCTCAGGAAAATCTGTACTCCGCTCAACCCCGAGACTCTGCTCGGGCTGTCGGGCGTGCAACTGGCCTCGGTCGGGTTCAGCCGGCAAAAAATACGTTATTGCCGCGCGCTCGCGAAGGCCATATCCAGCGGTGAGTTGTATCTTGGCAAGCTTCACAAGCTCGATGACGATGCTTTTCGCACGGAAATTACCGCTTATCCCGGTATCGGACCCTGGACCGCGAATGTTTACTTGCTGATGGCGCTGGGCAGGCCCGATATCTGGCCGAGCGGAGATCTTGCGTTGCAGGCCGCCGCGCAATCGCTGAAAAACCTGGAAGCGAGGCCGACGCCGGAAAAACTGGAGCGGATCGGCGAGAAATGGCGGCCCTATCGTTCCTCGGCTGCGCGCATACTGTGGCTCCATTATTTGAACGGCTAGGAGCACCCGGAGTTATATGATTCTCAAACGCATCTGGCCCTTCCTGGTGCTCCTCGCTCTTGGCATGGCGCAATTGACCGTCTACTACCCGCAATTGCCGGAGACGATGTCCGTTCACTTCAACAGGGACGGGCTGGCGAACGGCTGGTCGAGCCGTGAAGTTTATTTTTCCATACAGATCGGTCTGCTGGTCACGCTAACGCTATTTGCGGCGTTTGCACCGCTGTGGGGGCTCAGACCGGGCATGAAGTTTCGCCTGCCAAACCGCGACTACTGGCTGGCCAGGGAAAGAAAAGAGCAAACGATGGCCTGGATAGAAAACAGTTATCGGAAATTGTTTCTGCTATCGATGATCCTGATGTTGCTGGTCAGCGAGCAGGTGTTGAGGGCGAATCTCAGTCAGCCGGTGCGCCTGGACTCCACGCTGTTCCTCGTGGCGCTGGGCTTGTATTTTCTGGTCATCGCCGTTTGGCTGATCCGGCTGTTCAGACGCTTCCGCAGACCCTGACGATCGGTGGCCGGGATCAGAGGCGATGAATCTTTTGAAAATAGCAATCTCCAGCGTCCGATGCTGCAATTTTTAGAGGCATTGCCCGTGTCACCGCGTCGTGAAATCGAACTGAATCAATCTCGGTACCCACTCTGAGCTGCTCCGCTCCACGCAAGACCTCGTCTTCCGGAACACCACAGACGATCAGTGCCTGCCCGTATAACAATGCCATAGCGATAACCAATAATCTGATCATGACTTCTCCTCCCGCCTACCTGTCATATGATGCGTAAGCCGGCATGGAGTTCTAGCGCCTTGTCGTATGCAGGCCTCCCGCTGCCGCAGCAAGCAATTGCATTCCCTGCAGGCGGATCGATTTCAGGACAAATTCTCCCGGGTCCCTGGCCGCCCTGACCAGGCCGTGCCAAAAAAGAGGCGCCCACAGAAAATTCGCACGCAGATGCAGCGTGCCCTGGCACTCCTGGGCTCTGAGCATGTTGATCGAACACGCCAGCAGCTTCTGGCGCTCGGCTTCACCGACACCCAGAACCAGCGAACTCGTCTCGCTGCCGGCGCCAGCCAGCGAACGGCAAAATGTTGCCGCCAGCAAGACCAGCGCAGAGCCATCGCGCATTGCACTTTCCCGGTATACCGAGGACGGTTCCGCACTGAGCAAACGGTCCGAAAAATCGACCCGAAAAAGGGCGAAGGGGCCGCCCGCCAGCCGGTTTATCGCTCGTGCATCGAGTTTTCTCAGGCCGCACGGTGGCGGCCGGCGTATTTCATGCCGCACCGGCGATGAGATACAGCGGTCGATAAAAGACAGGTTCAAATCCATCAAGTCCATGCATTGTTCCGCCTTGAGAATCATCTCGTGCCGGCCTGTCTGGCCATATTCGTTGGTGTCCATAGTGCAATCTCCCCTGTTTGCACAAAAAATAGTGGTTGAAAAAGCCCATATAAAGGGTATTATCTCCCTAAATTGGTCAAAAAGGAACATTTAAGGCGAAAATCATGAAAGTTACCGAAGAACGATATCTCAGGGAGCGACAATGTTTCGACCTTGCAATCAGGATGATCGGGCATGAGGCAAGAACCCAGACCATACAAAGCTGCACCCGCCTGTCCGAAGACCGGATTCGCAAGCTTTACCGCAATTTCTTTAAATTCTCAGCCTCGACCGATGTCCGCCGGCACCGCGGCAAGGCGCCCAGGCGTTGTGAATATTTTGTCGAAACGCTGGCAACGCAATTTGAAGCGGCCACCCTCGCCGCGCTTTTTATTGCCGGCGGCATGCTGGTCGAGAAAACGAGCCCGGCTATTCCGGAAAAAAACCTCGGTTTTGGCCACGCTTTTTGCGGGGTCTATGATCGCTTTCTCGACTTTCATCCGTCACCACGCATCAGCTTCGACCATGGTTGGTTCCTTCTGGAGGCGCTACTGGAAGCAAACGAACTGGCCCTGCGCTCTTGTGCGGTCTGCAACAATTGGTACCCGCACGACATCCTTGGGCTGCGCCCGCTGAAATGCCCCGGTTGCCGCGTCCTCAAGCTGGGCTAGGAGTCTGCGCGGTAGAAATATTCCTACTCGGCAACTGCTCCTGCGTTGCTCTACCTCCTGCGTCCCTGCAGTCGTGCGAAAGCGCCACAGCGGTCCATTTTTCCGATCTTTTTCGTTGCGTA
>JAZFYI010000199.1:0-4679 GCA_036443455.1 Gammaproteobacteria bacterium | reverse complement strand
TATCGAGAAAGGCGCGGTCATGGCTGACCAGCAGCAGGGTGCCCGGGTAATCCGCAACCAGTTCCTCGAGCAACTCCAGGGTCTCGACATCCAGATCGTTGGTGGGCTCGTCGAGCACCAGCAAATTGGCTGGCTGGGCGAATTTTTTCGCCAGCATCAGGCGATTGCGCTCGCCGCCCGACAAGGTGCTGACCGGTGACTCGAAACGTTCGGGCGGGAACAGAAAACTTCGCAAATAACCAGCCACGTGGCGGCGATGGCCATTGATGGTGACGTACTGGCTGCCATCGGCGACGTTGTCCATGACCGATCTTGCGAAATCCAGTTGCTCGCGTTGCTGATCGAAATAAGCGACTTGCAGGTGCGTGCCTTTGCGTATCGTCCCCTGCCCAGGTTCGAGTTCACCGAGCAGCAATTTGATCAATGTCGATTTTCCCGATCCGTTGGCGCCGATCAGGCCGACCCGGTCGCCTCGCATCACGCGAAGATTCAGGTCATTAACGATCGGCGTATTCGCATAGGCAAAGCTGACATGCCTGGCTTCGAACACCAGCCGGCCCGAATGCTCGCCTTCATCCAGTTTCAGCTGTGCCTTGCCGGTTCGCACGCGGCGCTGGCGCTGTTCTTCGCGCATGGCCTTGAGCGCGCGGACCCGGCCTTCGTTGCGCGTGCGCCGGGCCTTGATGCCCTTGCGGATCCAGGCCTCTTCCTGCGACAGTTTCTTGTCAAACGCGGCATGCTGTTTTGCTTCGTCTTCGAGCTGTTTTGCCCGGCCCTCCAGGTATTTGTCGTAACCGACGGACCACGACGATATGGCGCCGCGATCCAGGTCGAGGACACGGGTGGCCAGCCGCCTGGCCATGGCGCGGTCGTGGGTAATGAATAGCAGGGAACCCGGGTAGCGCAGCATGTACTCTTCGAGCCAGCGTATGGCCGCGATATCCAGGTGGTTGGTCGGCTCGTCGAGCAGCAGCAAATCGGGCGCGCTGACCAGCGCGCGCGCCAGCATCACTCGCCGGCGCCAGCCGCCGGAACGGGTGTTCATGCCTTCGCGGCCATCCAGCCCCAGGCGGGAGAGCACGGTTTCGACTTTTTGCTCCAGTTGCCAGCCATCGGCGGCTTCCAGTTCATGCTGCAGCTCGGCCAGGCGTTTTTCAGCGGCCGTGGTGTGATCGCTAGCGAGATCCGCGGCCGCCCGGTGATAAGCGGACAGCATGGCGCCAAGCTTTGGCAGGCCGCCGGCCACGACTTCGAACACGGTCTCCTCACTCTCGATCTGCACTTCCTGCGCCAGGTGTGCGACCCGGATCCCGGGCCGGACCCAGACCTCGCCGTCATCGGGCGCGGTTTCCCCGCTGATCAGTTTCATCAGCGAGGACTTGCCTTCGCCATTGCGACCGACCAGGCACACCCGTTCCGCCGGATGGATTTCCAGCGTGACCTGGTCCAGCAGGGGCCGGTGCCCATAGGCAAGCGAGACTTTGTCGAGGCGAATGAGTGGCATGGGTACGAATGATAGCAACGAAGGGTCGTTCGGGCCGCAAGGAATCAGGGATCCGGGCATGATCGATCCGCCAGCGAACACCCTGGACATAGTCTATATTCAACTAAAGGTTTGATGCCTTGCCTGGGCTTCAGCCGACACAACAACAAAATCAGGGGAGAAACATGAAAAGACGGGAATTTTGCAAGACCGCTGTCGCCGCCGGTACGCTGGCATCGCTGCCGATATCGCAGGCCATGGCGGCTGCCCTGGACTCCATGTCGGTGTTGTCATCGATTACCGCGACCCGGCTCACCGGTCAGCAGACGGTCATCGATAAGGCTGCCGTCAAAGAGCTTCGCGACAGCCTGGAAGGACAATTGCTGATGCCCGGTAACGGCGCCTATGAGGTCGCGCGCAGGCTATGGAACGGCATGATCGACAAGCACCCGGCGTTAATCGCTTATTGCGCCAACGCCGCCGATATCGCTCACGCCGTTTCTTTTGCCAGCGATTATGAATTGCTGGTCGCGATCAAAGGCGGCGCACACAGCTTTTCCGGCAAGTCCTCGTGCGATGGCGGCCTGATGATCGATTTGTCCGGCATGAAAGGTATAGATGTAGACGCCGAAAAGCGTATCGCGAGGGTCCAGCCAGGCGTACTCGGCGGCGAGCTCGACGCGCAAACCCAGCCGCACGGGCTGGCAGCGATGACCGGGACCGTCGCGCATACCGGAATCGCCGGTCTGACCCTCGGCGGAGGTCTTTCCCGCGTCAGCCGCAAATACGGACTGATGATCGACAGCCTGAGATCGGCCGACATCGTCACGGCCGATGGCAGGCATCGCCATGCCAGCGCCGATGAAAACCCGGATTTGTTTTGGGCGTTGCGTGGTGGTGGCGGAAATTTCGGCGTCGTGACTTCGTTCGAATACGATTTGCATCCGGTCGGACCGGAAGTACTGGCAGGGAGTATCGTTTATCCGTACGAGCAGGGCAGGGATCTCCTGAGCTTTTACCAGGAATTCGCGGCGGATGCGTCGGACGAACTCAATGTGGCATTTTCACTGGGTACTTCACCGGAAGGCGAGCGCTTCGTAAGCATCAACATTATTTATGCTGGGGCCCCGGCCGCTGGCGAACGTGCGATCGAGCCACTGCGAAGATATGGCAGACCGATGTCGGACAATGTCGGCCTGATGCAATACAACACCTTGCAAACTGGCGACGATGAAGCATTGCGCCACGGACAGATGTACTACCTGAAATCCGGTTTTGTGAACGAATACACACCCGAGTTGATTGACGATTTGCTTGGCAATTTACCTAAGGATGCGGCGGTCCTGGTTTTTACAGATCATCTGCGCGGAGCCATTTCCAGGGTCGGGCAGGATGACACCGCATTTGCGCACCGGAATGCCTTTGCCCTGATCGGAGTTCTTGGTGTATGGGCGGAACCGGCCCGGAATGAAGCCAATATCGCGAAGGTACGTGGTTACTACAACAGCTGGCACGATCATACGATCGGCTATTACACCAACCTCAACGAAGAGGGTGAGAAAAGGACCCATTCGAACTATGGGGCCAATTATCCGCGGCTCGTTGCAATCAAGGATCGTTATGACCCAAAGAACATGTTCCGCCTTAATGCGAACATCAGCCCATCGGGTTAGCGGGACGGGGGAAGAATCCTGTGTTTAAACAAAACCCCGCCCTCCGTGGCGGGGTTTTGCTGACCTGCATGGGGTCGGTGGACCTGGTGTCGCTCACCAGCGCAGCGTGAATAGCGACGGAGCGCTCGGCGCGGTGCCGAAGTAGCTGTGGTTCTGGTGACGACGACGCATCCGCCTGACCCGCGCTTGTTCCCGGGCTGCCAGATTTTCATCGGGGGTCTGGGTCTTCGCTTGGTAAAGGTTCATGGCTTCTCTCCTTCAAAAGATGTGCATCTGAATCACGGGAATTATAGTAATGCCTTGATAAAACATTAGAAATCGATATAATTTCACTTGTTAATGTGAGTTTTAATCACAGCTATGAAAAGACTTCCACCACTGAAAGCGCTGCGCGCCTTCGAAGCCGCCGCGCGCCACAAGAGCTTCACCGCGGCGGCGGGCGATCTGTTCGTGACCCATGGCGCGGTGAGCCGCCAGATCCGGCAGATCGAGGAGTTTCTGGGCCTCCGGCTGTTCGAAAGACTGCCCCGGGGCGTGGAGTTGACCGATGAAGGCAGGGAATACGCCGCGGTCGTCCGACGCGCCTTTGAGCAGGTGGCGGAGGCGTCGGACGCCATCCGGACGCGTGCGGACGAGAGACAGATCCTGACGATCAGTACCACGCCGAGGTTCGCGGTCGGCTGGCTGATGTCGCGCCTGCATCTTTTCCAGCGGGATTTCCCGCAATATGGCATCCGTATCAGTTCGACCACGCGGCTGGTCAATTTCGAGCGCGAGCGCATCGATGTGGCCATTCGCTATGGTCGTGGCAACTGGCCGGGACTGTTTATTACCCGATTGTTTGACCATGAGGAGGTACCGGTCTGTGCCCCGGCGCTGCTGGAAGGAGCTGACGCCTTGCGATCCCCCGAGGACCTCGCGCGCGTCCGGCTGTTGCATGACGGCAGCTATCAATACTGGAAGTCATGGCTGGAATTTGCCGGGATCAGCAATGTGGATCCGCACGAGGGTTGGGTCATGGATGACCCCAATGTCATGTTCCAGGCGGCAATACAGGGGCAGGGCGTCGCCCTGGCCAACCCGCGTACCATAGAAACGGAATTGCGTGACGGCAAGCTGGTACAGCCGTTCGACATCGTTCTGGCCACCAGCGTCGCGGCTTACGTAGTCTGTCCGGAGCAAAACGCCGACAATCCCAGGATCCGTGCGGTGATCGAATGGCTGGTCGCGCAGGCCGAAGCGCAAGAGTAGGGCCTTGGTTGGTGCTATGATTTCGACCGGTATTCCATTGGGTGAGGTTTTGTTTTGACCCGAAACGGCGGCTTTTTCCGGGAACTCAAACGTAGAAATGTATTCCGCGTTGCGGTGATGTATTTCGCCGTTGCCTGGCTCGTCGTTGAAATCGCCTCGGTCGTATTACCGACCTTTAACGCGCCCGAATGGGTGATGCAGGTATTCACGTTCCTGATGGCCCTCGGTTTCCCGGTCGCGCTGGTGTTTGCGTGGGCCTATGAAATCACGCC
>JAZFYI010000198.1:0-3402 GCA_036443455.1 Gammaproteobacteria bacterium | reverse complement strand
CCGATCCACGCCAAACCCCTGGCGGAACCGCTCGCAAGAAGGCGCGACAACTGAATCAGAGCACACACTATCAGCGCTACGCCCAGTAGCTGCGTAAGGTGACTAGCAATCCAAAACTGATCATCGGCGTATTCGCTGAAAGCTGCGACTGCGTCGTTGGGATCGGCCCCTGATGGATGCAGAATCGTCCCACCAAATAGTAGTAACGCTCCGCCAAACGCAGCTACAGATGCACCCCGCAATGTGTATCTCATTTGTTTTATTCGTTAATGATCGTGTTGCCTCTATTGTAATGCGTACAGTATTTTTCTACTGATCACGACCAGTTGCCAAATGTCCGGAATGGGTCGGTAGCGGCCGCTCGCAATCCTGCCAGTTCAATGGCCGCTATCGGGTGCATACTGGCCGCTCCGCAACGATTTTTCAAATTCAATGAAAAACAATCAGTTAACATCCAAGATCTGGATTCCGGAGGCAGGGGCCGAGGCGGTTCGGAGACGGCTATTCGGCTGATTTTCTACGCCGGCGAGCTGCCAGGTAATTGGCAAGCGACGCTCGCCACATCAGGTCGAGCCCGATAAAACCAATCAGTGAGGCCAGCGCGCCACACAGTATGGAACCGAGCAGCAGTGGCTGCCAGACGTTGATAAATCCGTGTGTCAGCCATTCGAGGGATAGTTCTGGCTCGAATGGTTGCGGCTCGAAGCCGAGAAGGAATAAACCGACGCGATACGCCAGCAAGAACATCGGCACCATCGTCAGTGGATTCATCAGCAATGTACCGATGATCGTCGCCGGAATATTGACTTTGAGGACAAGCGCCATGAGTACCCCGAGCAGCGTATGAGCCGGGATCGGCGTGAATGCGACGAACAGGCCGAGCGAAAATCCCGGAACGACGGTCTTTCGCCGTATGCCCCAGTAAGCCGGGTTGTGGAGCAGGTGACGAACCGGGCTCAGATACCACTGTTGGCTGATCTTGTGACGTTTGAACCCGAACTTCCTAAAAAACCGCCTTGGCATCCGTTGCTGATTCCGCTTCGATAGTTAACGGCATCATAACGATAAACCGCAGGGAAGCGGAGTATGGCATTGTTTTGCTTATGCGCGCTGGCGGGCGCCTATGCGCTGCAACTGTGCAGTGAGTTACCGGGTCCCGACATGCTCGCTGTCGTTGCAGCAATATCCCTTGCCGCTTTCCTCATCCCCCAGGTGCGGCTTGCCGGCGCCTTCCTGTCAGGGTTCGTTGTTCTCGCGATCGCCTCGCATTCAGTCATTGACGACAGACTGGATCTCGGGTTTTCGGGCAAGACCATCAGAATCGACGCACGCGTCAGCGATTTTCCAAAGGACAACGGCGTTTCCTTGAGTTTCCAGGTAAAGACTCTCGATCGTGACGACCTGCCCAAGCGCCTCAGGTTGAGTTGGTTTGACGCGCCGATGCAACCGAGGCTCGGCGAGACATGGCAGTTCGAGCTGCGATTGCGCCGGCCACGCGGCTTTTCAAATCCCGGCGGCTTTGACTACGAGGGCTGGCTGTTTCGACAGGGGATCGGTGCGACAGGCTACGTCGTAAACGGCTCGAAAAACTTTCGCCGCAACGATGATCCCGTCGACCGGATTTCCCGGCTACGTCAGCGATTCGTTGCGCGCGTTGGCGCGCAATTGCCAGAGGACGATGCATCGGCCGTCCTGATGGCAGTGGGCGTGGGTGCGAGACAGGCGATTACCCGCGAGCAATGGCAACGTTACGCAGCCACAGGAACAAGTCACCTGATGGCGATATCCGGGCTCCATATCGGCCTTGCTGCCGGTGGCATGTTTTTTCTCAGCTGGTGCGCCCTGGCTCTGGTATGCCGCCACAGTAACATCAGGGACCGAGCAGTCGTCATCGCGGCACTCGCCGCCTTCGCCTACGCAGAATTATCCGGATTTGCGGTGCCTGCCCGACGCGCCCTGCTAATGGCTGTTTTTCTTGTCCTGGCAGGCCTAATGCGTCGTCAACTGTCTGTTGCGCGCCTGCTTGCGATCTGCGGCCTGGCAATCCTGTTGTCCGATCCACTCGCGATCCTGGCGCCCGGATTCAAATTGTCTTTCGCCGCTGTTGCAATATTGTTCTGGCATCTTCGCAATACGCGAATACCGCCTTTCACCGTCGACAATCGCCTGGCTGCGATGGTGCTGAACGGCCTGCGTCGTTTTTCCTCGGCCCAACTGGCGCTGTTTTTCGGGCTCTTCCCGCTGACGGCGCTGTTATTCGATCGAGTCGCCGTGGTCGCACCGTTCGTCAACTTAGTAGCGCTGCCCATCTTCAATTTCATAACGATTCCTGCCTGCCTGCTCGGTCTGATACTGGACGGGCCGTTTCAACCGGCCGGTAACTTTGCGCTGGACATCGCGCACTGGAGTATCGGTGTCGTGCTCTGGATTGTTCGTCATGTTGCGGACCTGCCATTCGCACACTGGCACATCGCCCGGCCCCAGGGCCTTTTCGTCATCGTATTTATGCTTGCCTCGCTTTGGTCGCTGCTGCCGCCTGGCTGGCCGGGCCGCAAACTTGCCTTGGTGGCCGCACTTGCAACGATTCTTTACAGGCCCGCACCACCGCCGCAGGAGTGCGTCGATCTACATGTGCTCGATGTGGGTCAGGGGCTCGCGCTTGTTTTGCGAACACACCGGCATACAGCCGTTTTTGACACCGGGCCATCGTTTCGCGGAGGCACCGATACCGGCCGGCTGGTGCTGGTACCGTTTCTAAGAAGCAAAGGCATCGAATCGCTCGACCTGCTCATTGTCAGTCATGCGGATCAGGACCATGCTGGTGGCGTGCGGTCCCTGACCGAAGAAATCGAAGTCAACACGCTGCTGGGCGGCGAAACGCTGGACGATATCGACCTGCCGCAATACCGCTGTCAAGCGAGCAAGAGCTGGCATTGGGATGGCATCGACTTCTCGATCATTCATCCATCGGACCTTGACCGCTGGCGAGGCAACAATGCGTCCTGTGTACTGGAAGTTCGCATTGCAGCCCACACCGTTATTCTGACCGGTGATATCGAATCGCCGGTAGAGACCTTACTGGCTCGAAATGGCGCTCTGTCTTCAGCCGATATCGTCCTGATTCCGCATCATGGCAGCCGCACCTCATCGAGCGACCTGTTCGTCCGCACCCTTCGGCCAAAGGTGGCCATCGTATCCGCCGGATTCGACAATCGTTGGGGATTCCCGAAGGAGGACATCGTCAACGCATGGGTGAGCGCAGGCGCAGAGGTGCTGAATACGGCCACGTCGGGTGCCATCAGTTACCGGATCTGCCGCGACGATGGCTTGCGGCGCCTGGGCCTGCACAGGCAGAAGGTTCACAAGTACTGGAACTAGCAGTCTGTCGGACTTAGGACTGAT
>JAZFYI010000197.1:0-46014 GCA_036443455.1 Gammaproteobacteria bacterium | reverse complement strand
AGTCATCCAACGACAAGATTATCGAGGGAATCGTTCTGAATACGGCGGCTGCACCACGATGCTGGTTGTACGCATTGACCCTGAATCGTGCCAGCTTGGGAATTTCAAACGAAAAATCGGTTTCGAAAAATTCTTCAAAATCCTTACGCTGTTTATCGTTCATGATGTCGTACATCATCGCGTGGACTTCCTTGTGCGATAGCGCCGGCATATTGAGCCTTTTGACATCCCCGTCCACACGGATTAATGGCGGCATTTCTGCTGACAAATGAAGGTCAGAGGCGTTATTTTTCACCGAAAAGGTTAAGAGTTGTGCAATATCTGGTGCCACATCGAAATCCCTATGATCTATGCGTTAAATATGGTTTTATCAGCCCACTATTGTCTGATTCCAACGAGACTCAGTATAACCAACCCAGCTTAAGTAAAACATGACGAACGTCACACAGAACCTGTTGAAAATCCGCCAGAGAATCCAGCAAGCCTGCGATAGATGCGGCCGCGACCCCGCAGAAGTGAATCTGCTGGCGGTCAGCAAGAAACATCCCGCCGCTGCGATTCGGGTCGCCTTCGAGGCAGGTCAGAAAGCTTTTGGCGAAAATTTTGTGCAGGAAGCGCTGGGCAAGCAGCGACAGTTGCAGAATCTCGATATCCAATGGCATTTCATCGGCCACATCCAAAGCAACAAGACCCGCGAAATCGCTGCCTGCTTCGACTGGGTCCACAGCATCGATCGTCTCAAGGTGGCGAAAAAACTGAGCGCGCATCGCCCGCCCGAACAAACGGATCTCGATGTCTGTTTACAGGTTTCCCTGTCCGACGAAAGTGGCAAATCGGGCGTGCAGCCGGATCGTCTTGCCGATCTGGCGAGCCAGGTCGCAGCGCTTCCCAGGTTGCGGCTGCGTGGCCTGATGTGCATACCGCCGGCAAGCCAGGAATCATCCCGTCAGCGTCATTGGTTCGCCCGCCTCGCCAGCTTGCAGAACGAACTCAACCAGCTGGGCCTCGGTTTCGACACGTTGTCGATGGGCATGAGCAATGACCTGGAAGCTGCAATAGCGGAGGGCTCGACGCTGGTGCGCCTGGGTACCGCCGTATTCGGGCTGCGCCCCTCCGGGATCGATCCACAGACCTAGCCAGCGATTGAAATGCAGGGCCGCCATGCTATCTTGGCAGCCCAATCGCATGCAGGTATCCAACAACATGTTGCAGGCATTCTCTTTCCTCGTATCCACGATCGGCGAACTTTATATCAGCTGTTACTTGCTGCGCTTTCTGATGCAATGGGTCAGGGCAGACTTCCACAATCCCCTGTCGCAATTCATCGTGGCGGTCACCGGGCCGCTTATCCGCCCGGTCAGGAAAGTCATACCGGGGTGGAGGGGTCTGGATCTGGCGACCGTGCTGGTGGCACTGCTGCTGGAACTGGTTCTTACGCTGGTTCTAATTACGCTCAGTGGCAACCCGGTACCAGCAACCGGATTGCTGTTGCTCATTGTCCTGCGAAGACTGGCCCTCAACACCATTCGCCTGTTTTTCTTCGCGGTGCTGGTCAGGGCGATACTCAGTTGGGTCAGCAAAGGTGGCTATAACCCGATCGGCGCGATCCTGAACTCGCTGACCGAACCGCTGATCAGACCGGTACGCCGCCTGATACCGCCGATCGGCGGGCTCGACCTGGCGCCGTTGTTTGTCTTGATCGGCTTGCAGGCGCTGCTCATGGCGCTGGGCTAGCCCGGCTTATTCATGAATAATCCGGGATAGCAGACCTGACCCGCTCGCGAATTTTCATCAGGCTGGTATTGCGCACATAAAGCAAGTTGGCCACTTTTCTGACCAGCGAGTCTTCCAGCGGATCCAGGCGTTTGTCGGCATAGGCTATCCGCCACATCATCTCAAGCAATCTGCCCCGCTCGTCCTCGTCGAGCGATCGATGCAGCAGGCTGGTCAGCTCATGCAAGGACACGACCTGGTCGGCCTTCTCGGTGGCAAACTCATAAAGATCGCCGACGTCTTCAGATTCCATCACGAAATGCTCGCGCAATAGCTCCAGTATCAACGCCGCCTCATCGCCATCGCTGTAATGATCGGCCCGGCCCATCTCCACAAGCAGCGCCGCTGTCGCCAGGCGCAGCGCATTTTCATGATTCCCGCCGTGCTCCTCGTCAGCCACGTCAAACTGTTTTTTTATCGCGATAAAAACCGATTTCAGCATGTTCAGCTCCGTCTTTGGTGATCTGTTACCCGCTTTGAATTACGCCCATTTTCTCCAGTCTCTCGTTTACGACATCGCGCAGGAGGTTCAGTTTGCCATGAAAAAAATGATCGACTCCGCGGGCAATATAAATCTCCGGCGGATGATCCAGTTTGCTCACCCATTCGATGTTCCCCCGGCAACTGACCGTGGTGTCCTCGTCGCCATGGATGAGCAGCCACGGGCAGTCGGGAATCGTAGTCTGTACTGCCGCCATTTTTTCCAACGCCGGCGCCACGGTCACCAGCAGGTCCGCCGATGCCAGCCGGGCGGCCGTTAAGGCGACTGCGCCGCCAAAGGAGAATCCCGCCATCCATAGTTTCGCCTTTGGAAACCGGTCGCGCATGAAACTGGCTGCCGCCAGCGCGTCCCGTGTTTCACCCTGGCCTTCGTCATAGGCGCCACTGCTGGCGCCAACGCCACGAAAATTGAATCGCAGACAGGCGACGCCCATGCGCTGGAAGGTCCGCGCCAGTGTATGCACGACCTTGTTGTTCATGGTGCCGTGATACAAAGGATGCGGGTGACAAACGACGGCAATTTTTTCGATCTGCAGCTCGGGAACTTCCAGTATCGATTCCAGGCCACCGGCCGGACCCCGCACGATAACGCGCTCAGCTTTGGGTAGCCGTATCATTTTTCGCTGACTCCCGTTTTTCCGCCTTCGGATCCGGCGTCCGTTCCGGTCCAGGAAGGAGGTCTGTTTCGTGCAAGCTGTACCCCCGGCAAATGCGGCCGGGCAAGTATTACATGCCGTCTGGCTGCCGGCACACCCGGCACCATCCGCATAGCTGGAAATGGAGGTGGCGTATGCCCTAAAATCACCTGCCTGCCTGCCGTGGCCACGCCGGCTGGCAAACCCACCTGCGGAGGAATTCATGAATTCAACGATAGAACTCGAAAACCGGTATTGCGCACCCAATTACCACCCGTTGCCGGTGGTGCTGGTTCGTGGCGAGGGAGTCCATGTCTGGGACGACGAGGGCAATAAATACGTCGACATGATGAGCGCCTATTCGGCAGTCAGTCATGGCCATGCGAATCCGCGGCTGGTAAAGGTCCTCAGCGCACAGGCAGCAACCTTGAGTATTGTGTCGCGGGCTTTTCATACCGACAAGCTGGCTGGCTTCCTCGAACGCGCCTGTGAACTGACCGGCCAGGACATGGCCCTGCCGATGAACACCGGTTCGGAAGCCGTTGAAACTGCGCTCAAGGCGGCACGCAAATGGGCCTATGAGGTCAAGGGCGTGGACCGGGACCGGGCCGAAATTATCGCTTGCGAGGGCAATTTTCACGGCCGGACCATTGCTATCGTCAGCCTGTCATCCGACCCTGGGTACCAGGCGGGTTTCGGTCCGTTTTCCAGCGGCATGCGGACCATCGCCTATGGCGACCCGGCAGCGCTCGAAGCGGCGATCGACAAGAATACGGCGGCTTTCCTGGTCGAACCGATCCAGGGTGAAGGCGGCATCAATATTCCGCCGGATGGTTATTTGCGTCGATGCGCCGAAATCTGTCGCGCGAACAATGTTCTGCTGATTTGCGACGAAGTGCAGACCGGTCTCGGTCGCACCGGCAAGCTGCTTGCCTGTGAGCACGACGACGTCAAACCCGATGGCTTGATACTGGGCAAGGCGCTGGGCGGCGGTATCCTCCCGGTATCGTTGTTCCTGGCCAAACGTGAAGTGATGGAAGTTTTTCAAGCCGGAACGCATGGCAGCACTTTTGGCGGCAATGCGCTGGCTGCCGCCGTGGGTCTCGAAGCGCTCAATATCCTGGTCGAGGAAAAGCTGGTCGAGCGCAGCCGGGAAATGGGCGCATACTTCCTCGGTCTGTTGCAGACCATCAAGAGTCCACTGGTCAGCGATCTGCGTGGCAAGGGGTTGTTCATCGGCATGGAAATCGACCCGGCGCTGGCGACGGCCAGGGAAGTCTGCGAACGCCTGATGAAAAAGGGCCTGCTGAGCAAGGAAACGCATGAAACCGTGGTCCGTTTCGCACCACCGCTGATCGTAAACCGCGAACAGCTCGCCTGGGCAAGCGATCAGATCAGGGATGTGCTGGCCGACATGGATCGGGTCGCCAAGGCATCCTGAGAGCGGCCGGCGGCAACCCGAGG
This sequence comes from Gammaproteobacteria bacterium, assembly GCA_036443455.1. Lineage (GTDB taxonomy): Bacteria > Pseudomonadota > Gammaproteobacteria > Steroidobacterales > MnTg04 > MnTg04. The sequence continues at coordinate 41,641 of JAZFYI010000197.1, read as the reverse complement.
GAGAAGACTCATGTACCTGCGGATTGAAGAGTTTGAGGACCAGCACGCCATACCCGGCGATTTGGCCTTCGGCGTCATCGATGCGAAAAAGCATGTCAGGCTCAGCGCCAACCGCAACCCGACCCTGGAATGGAATGCACTGCCCGCCGGCACCCGTTCGCTGGTGTTGCTGTGCGTCGATGTCGATGTGCCCAGCAAAGCCGATGATGTCAACCAGGAGGGGAGAGAAATTCCCCCGGATCTGCCGCGTGCCGATTTTTACCACTGGGTGATGGTGGATATCCCGCCATCGGTCGGCGGCATTGCCGGTGGGTTTTGCTCAGACGGCATTACCACCGGCGGGAAAAAACAACCGCCGGGCCCGGAGGGTTCGCGCCAGGGTATCAATGACTACACGAGCTGGTTTGCCGGCGATGAGAAAATGGCGGGTGATTATTTCGGTTACGATGGCCCGTGCCCACCGTGGAACGACAGCCTGCTCCATCACTATCATTTCGTCCTGTATGCAACAGATCTCGAACGCTGCCCCGTGGACGCCAGATTTACCGGCGGCGATGTCCGCGCAGCCATAAAAGGACACATCATCGAAGAGGCGCGGGTAATCGGCAGCTATACGCTCAACCCCGGGCTGGCAGGCCGTTGAAAAACCTTCAGGCGCCGGCGCCGATTTATGAACCGTCATCCGCGACGCTGAACTCGACGACTTCAACGCGAGTCATGGTATCCGTGCCCGGCGGTGGCGGTTCGAACCGCCGCTGACGTACTTCCTGGATCGCCTGTTCTTCATAGATGCCCTGCGGGAAAGAGTCGATGACCCGAACATTAGTGACGCTGCCATCGCCACTGACCAGGACTTCCAGCTCGACAAAACCGCGACCGGCGATATCCGTGTCCATGCCGGGCAATTCGAGTCTGTCCACGGCCACGGGCATCGGTGGCGGACGATCCTCGCCGAGTTCACTGGCCAGCTCCCGGCGTCTAAAGTCATCGAGCAAGCTGACCGGGTGCACAACCAGCCCATCCTCCTCAGGATCATCGAACAGACCATAAATCCAGAGGCCAGTCGTCATCAGCAAAAAAACCACGACGGTTGCAGCCACGGATGATCCCAGTATTCTGTACGCCTTGACCAATTCCCTAGAATTCCTTGCGCCGAGTCTCGTCTTTGACCACGACCCCGCCTTGCATGACAAACACGATGTCCTGCAACGCCGAGATATCTTTTAACGGGTTTGCGTCGACCGCGATGATATCGGCATACCTGCCGGCGCGTATCGATCCCAGATTTTCCGTCTCCTCGAGCAACTCGGCCGCGACCGAAGTCGCCGACATGATCGCTTCCATGGCCGGCATGCCGGCTTCAACCATGTAAACGAATTCCCTGGCATTAGAGCCATGGGGTCCGACGCCGCTATCGGTGCCAAAAGCGATGGTCACGCCTTTTTTGTACGCCCTGGCGAATGTCCTTTGGATAACCGGGCCGATAGCCGCCGCCTTGACTCTGACCACATCGGGAAAATAACCCGGCTCCGCGGCTTTCTCGGCAATAAATTCTCCGGCTGAAATCGTCGGCACATAATAGGTACCGTACTTTTTCATCAGGGCGATGACTTCATCATCCATATAGGTGCCGTGCTCGATACTCCTGACCCCGGCGCGTATGGCTCTCTTCATGCCCTCGGCGCCGTGCGCGTGCGCGGCGACATGAAAACCATAGTCATTCGCTGTTGCCATCAGCGCATTGAGTTCCTCGTCCCTGAACTGTGGATTCTGACCGTTTTTCGCAGGACTCAAAACGCCGCCGGTCGCGGTAATTTTTATCAGATCGACGCCATCCTTGTACCGTTGCCTGACTGCCTGTGACGCCTCCGCCGGCCCGTTGACGACGCCATCGGCCGGGCCCGGGTGTCCTCCCAGGATCTCTGCCCAGCTATTGGTCGGGTCGCCATGGCCACCGGTCGTGGCAATCGATTTCCCGGCGCTGAATATTCTCGGCCCGGTTGCTTCGCCGCGTTTGATCGCCTTGCGCAACGCGATGGCGGCGTTGTACGACCCGCCCAGGTCACGAACCGTCGTAAATCCGGCATTTAAGGTGACTTTCGCGTAATACGCCGCCATCAACGCATAATCCGCGCCATTCAGCGTGAACCGTTCCATGTAGCTGCGGCGATTATTCTGGTGATCCAGGTGGGTGTGCATATCCATCAGCCCGGGCAGCACCGTCTGGGCCGACAGGTCGATCAACGTATCGCCGTCATCGGGCTGCAGAAACCCGTCCTCGACTGCGGTAATCCTTTCACCATCGATGACGATGGTCATCGTGGAGCGAGTATTTTTGGCAACGCCATCGATCAGCCGACCGGCATGGATAAATGTACTCGCGTCAACGGCCTGGGCCAGCATCGCGAGCATTGCGCCGATCGCCCATCCAGTAATCCTTCCATGCATGTTTTCTTCCCTTCTGTTTATTTCGTTGCTGATGCTCGTGGATCGATCGACCTGGCGAAAAAACTCAGCCAGGTTTCGTTTGGTTCCCAGACCGCGCGGACATCGGCCATGGCCTCTTCCGGGTCCGCGTCGAGTTCGAGTACACGGTAAAGATAGGTCATCGCCGATGCGCGGTAATTGGCAGAACAGTGGACCAGGATTTTTTTCTCGGGGTTGGCGGCCATCACCAGGAGAAACGTTTCGAGTTCGGCAGCCGATGGTGCGTGCCAGCTGACGGGTACGTGCACATAGGTTGCACCCTGGGCCAGCACCGCGTTCGCTTCGATCTCGTCGAATCCATCCCGCAGGTCGACGATCATCTGGTAGCCATTCGCCGCCAACCAACTTACCCCGCCGGCATACAAGGTACCGCCGGTACCCAGCCGTTCTGAAATCACATGGTAATTTCGCAGCGGCACATCGGTATCGGCGGTTGCCGGATCAGCCGAAGTACTGGGTGACACGACGATGAGCAAAGCCGCCATCAGCCAGCGAACCGGCATCAACGAATTCCCAGTAACTCGACATCGAACAGCAAGTCCGCATCCGGTGGAATGACGCCACCGGCGCCGCGGCTGCCATAGCCGAGGTCGGCCGGGATTATCAGCATGCGGCGCTCGCCCACCTTCATGCCTGCCACACCCTGATCCCACCCCTTGATGACCCGGCCTGCGCCGAGCTGAAAACTGAACGGCTGGCCACGGTCACGGGAACTGTCGAATTTCTCTCCTTTGCCCTCGGGCAGGGATTCGTCATATAACCAGCCGGTGTAATGCACCATTGCGCTCTGTCCGGCCTCGATCGCCGCTCCCGCGCCTTCGGCCAGGGGCAGGTATTTCAGGCCATTATCCAGTTCCACCAACTCCATCCGAGCCTCCCTTGATTCAACGATCGATACGTCCTGTTCCGGCTGCGCCGGCTCTTGCCTTGCGGTTACTGCCGTTTCGTCTTCCGCCATTGACGAGCCACAGGCCGCCAGCAGTATGAAACTCATCAATACAATCTTGTTTGTCATCGTGTTTCCTCTCTGATCGGCGCATCAGCGCCGGTAAATGTCGGACAAACCCGTTGCCAACTGGTTCTGCCGGGGGCAAAGCATTGCCCGGCATCCAGCGATCAGGATGCTTCCCGGGGTGCAAAGTTCAATGCGGCTGAGTTGATACAAAACCGCTTGCCGCTGGGTTGCGGGCCATCGTCAAAGACATGGCCGAGGTGCGCACCACAGTCCGCACAGCTTACTTCAATACGCAGCATATTGTGGCTGCTATCCGCGCTCGTTTTAACGTTCCCCTCGGCCAGCGGCGACCAGAAACTTGGCCAACCCGACCCGGAGTCATACTTGGTCTGCGAGCTGAAAAGAGGGTTCCCGCAGGCGACGCAAGCGTACGTGCCTGCCGCCTTGTTATACAGCAGCTTGCCGGAAAACGGAGTTTCGGTCGCCTTCTCCCGGGTTACCCGATACTCCAGGTCATCCGCAACGGGCGGCGGTGAACTACCCGGTCCTGCATGCAGTTTTTTTTTGCTATCCATCGCCCTCTCCAAGCAAACAAATACTACACTGTCACCCGCGGGTGGCCCAATACAATCGGACGGGAGTCGGCATGAATCAAATGAGCGGCAAAAACGCGTTGTTGACCGGTGCGACCGGCGGCATCGGGCCCCACATCGCCAGAGCGCTGGCGGCGAACGGAATAAACCTGGTTTTGAGCGGCCGACGAGCGGATCGCCTCCGGGAATTGTCGGCGGAGCTGCGCTCCGAGTCGGTGCGTATCGAAACGGCGACTGCCGATCTGACCCGTCTGGACGAACTGGAAGACCTCGCCGATAAAGCCGTTGGCGCGCTGGGGCAGATAGATATCCTGATCAACAATGCCGGTCTCGAGGATGTCGTCCCTTATCAACGGCAGGAGCCGGATCAGATCCAGGCCACTGTGCTGATAAACGTGATGGCGCCATTGCTGCTGACGCGTATTTTGCTGCCGGCGATGCTGGCAAGGAGTGACGGCCATATCATCAGCATCGCATCGATGGCGGGCCGGCTGGCGATGCCCTTCGGCAGCGCCTATTCGGGTACCAAGGCCGCGCTGTCTGAATGGGCACTGTCATTGTGGATGGAATTGCAAGGTACCGGCGTAACGGCAACCACCATTTGCCCGGGCTTCGTCACCGGCTCGGGTATGTTCGCGCGCAAGGGGCGCGATGCACCCGGCAGTCTCGGCAGTTGCACACCCGGGCAGGTCGCGGAGGCCGTTGTCGAAGCGCTGCGATCGAACAAGCCGGAAATCCTGGTCAACAGCATGCCGGTGCGGCCGCTGATGGTCCTGAAGAGCATTAGCCCGGTCGCGGCTGCCCGCCTCGGCGATAAACTGGGTCTGCTGGAGTTCCTGCGATCGTTGACCAAACCGGCGGAAAAAGCCACCGGCGAGTAGGCAAGGGGCTTATTCCTGCAGATGCTTTCTGATGAGATTAGCCAGGTAGGGGTCGCCCGAAATCTGGTCTATCATGGAATCGTCATCCGGCGCATTTTCCGCCGCATCGGAATCAGTTTCCGGGGACGGTTTTTTTTTCGTGGAACCGGTGATTCCCTGGCCCACCAGGTCTCCGCGATAACTGTGCCTGCTTGTGTCGATCCGTTTGCCCACGATTCCTGCCGTTGATATTCAAACCACGCTACATAATAACTTCTTGCGGTTTTGCAAGATGTGACGCGGATCACACGGTCCGCGACCTCCGCTCAGGCAAACAAGAGGTACAGCACGCCCACGAAGTAGATCGCCAAACCGCCAACGACCATCATCCTCGGCCAGGTACCTGCCCATAGCGCAAACCCGACCACCAGGTCCTCGATTTCATCCAGGCATTGAATAAGCACTTCCATGTCTGCTCCTTGGCCCGTTATCGGCCAGGCCTTTACAGCGCTGTGGATTCGCGGGCCTTCAGACAAACCGCGATCGGTCCGGGCTATCGACAATACCCAGCCCGTCGCAATCCTTGCCATGCTCCCGTTCGAGCGCACGGGTCGCTGCCGCTATTGCATTGGCAACCCAGTTCATCCGGTCCATTTTCAACGGCTTTCGATCCCGTTTGTTGTCGGACTCCTTACTCATTTCAGTCTCGCTCCAATTCGCCAGCTTCCGGTAGCAACTTTAGAAAAGCGCATCGATATGCGCTGTGTTGCAGTTCACAAAGAATCAAGATTAATCAGCCTCGCCTATACATAATGCAGAGAACCGCTGTTGCCGGACCCCAATCTGGCGTATGGTCTGCTGATGAAAAAGATCGTCGTGCTGAATCCGAAAGGCGGATCCGGAAAAACCACGATTGCCACCAACCTGGCGGCCTATTTTTCTACCCAGGGCATGGAACCGACGCTGATGGATATGGATCGGCAGGGTTCGAGCATGCACTGGCTCGACAAACGCTTTGCCGATCTTCCGGTCATTCACGGCGTAGCGGCCTACGAAAATCAAATGCGGGTGACCCGGAGCTGGCAGATGCGCGTGCCTCCGCAATCCCGGCGGGTCATCATCGACACGCCGGCCGCGATCGATCCGCAGGCGCTGCCGGATATTACCCGTGGTGCACAGGCGATCCTGATCCCCGTGGTGCCATCGGATATCGACATTCATGCGGCGACCGCCCTGATTTCAAACCTGCTGCTGATCGCACGCATCAGGCGCAGCGATGGCCGCATAGGCGTGCTGGCCAACCGCGTGAAAAGCAATACTTTGATTTACCAGGCGCTGATGCGATTCTTGAGGAATTTACGCATACCCATCGTCGGCGTATTGCGGGACTCCCAGGCCTATGTTCGCTGTGCCGAACAAGGCATCGGGATTCATGAAATGAAACCACATAAAGTCCGCAAAGACCTGGAACAATGGAAGTCGATTCTTAGCTGGGAGAAAAGCAGACCGACGAGCGCGCTGCCATCGGTGGGTGTCATCTGACAGTTCGCCGATTACTCGGTCGAATCCGGATCCCAATCCTTGCGCACCTGGTGGGCCCAGTCCTTGTAACCTTGCAGCGTGTAAATCGAACTATCGGCCATAACGCGACGCCCCCGCGTTCCGGCGACCTGACCCAGCCAGCTGCGGTACGCAGCCCAGCCTTCGTCGTCGGCCCTGGCGGGCTTGCGGACTGTCGGTGAGCGTTGCAAATCGCGATTTTTGTCGTGCTGGCCCATACACACCATCCTGGCAAATCCTTGACTCTTACAGTAATTGTCGCGCCGGTCTCAAAACAGGAACTGGTTCACAATCAGCGTCAACTGAACTTGTTGATTTTCAACGATTTATCGAAAAGCCTATGGCCTGTATGAGGGTCCGGAAACGGGAAAAACAGCCGCCTCCGGCGACTCAGCATCACCGACGCGAGAACCGCGGGCGGTGCGGATCAGGGCAGAATTTCGATCGGCGTATCGACGCCGGTCATCATCCAGATATCGACCATGTCGGTGTTGGCTACCGAGATGCAGCCATCGGTCCAGTCCCAGGCGGCATAATATTCGCGCTCATGCTGCATTTCGTTGGGCCGGCCATGAATCATGATGTTGCCACCGGGCGATAACCCCGAGCCACGCGCCGCCGACAGGTCCAGGGGATTGGGATAACTGATGTGGATCGACAAAAAGTAATCGCTGTCCAGGTTTCGGCGATCGAGTAAATATGAACCTTCCGGCGTGCGAAAATCCCCTTCGCTCAGCTTTTCCCCTTCGGGGGCCAAACCGAGGCGAATATCGATCGCTTTCAGAATGCGATCGTCCTTGATCAGAAACAGCTTTCGTTGCGCCTTCAGAACCAGCACTTTGTCGGCCATCCAGTCGCTTTGTTCTGCGTTCGCGGTCGCAGCGACCGAAAACAAAAGCAGCAACAACAAGACCGGCCTGGCGCCATGCCACATGCGCTGATTGCCGGCCGCGGCTCGCATGGGCCTGCTCAGTCCAGCCCCAGCACGGCGAGGCCCTGGGCGAACTCGATATCGACGGGAATACCGGCCGCTGCCAGCCGGTCGAGATCCGCCTGCAATTCATCGCCGATATTCCCCTTGTCCGCCAGCAAGCGACTCACGCCGTCGTAGTCGCCATCGCCCTGCAGAGTCAGCAGCAGCGTCGATAACGCCGTAATGCTTTTTTGCATACGCTCAAAATCGACCCGATACCGACCGCTATCCGGGTCGCGGCTAAACGCTCCCAGATCGTGGAAAAAATTGAAGCGCACCATGTTCGCTTTACCGTGGGCGCTCGACGCGCCAAAACGAACCGAACGAAATATACCCGCGAGGAAAGTCACGTAGTAATCCATCAACTCGCCGTCGCTCAGCTCGCCCTGCTCGTACAGGCTGGTAATCATATAAACCCCCAGCACATCGGCCTTGCCTTCTTCCATCGGAGAGGCAAGCTCCCGGAGGGCGATGCGAACCGTGCCTTTGCCATTGATCGTGTTTTTTATCCCCAGCCCATGTGCCACTTCATGAAACATGGTATTGGCAAAAAATGCAGCGAAGGTCACATGAGGCCTCTGCTCTGCAATGATCAGTTCGGCCGCGATCGGCAGCATGATCTTGTCGAACTTCGCCTGCATCGCGTTTTTTAGCTGCAAACGCCGGGTACCTTTCGCCAGTTGCACGCGCTCGTCATTCGGCAAATTGATCGCGATCGTTTTTGAACCGGCATTGCTGCGACCCGCGTAATACAGGACCTCATAGGCATTCAGATCCGAATCGGTTCCTGGTGTTTCAACCTTGTATTCGTCCGCCACCGGCAGACCCCGTTGCAGTTGCGGCAAAAAACCGACATAGCGGCTCAGCCGCCTGGACCAGGACAGGTCTTTCAACAGTACGTAGGATTCGAAGGCCGCCTTGTAACCAAACAGGCGGTCCTCGTAGGTCTCTATCGGCCCGATGACGACATCGATCGGGTTGTTTTTCATATCCATCCACAGCATGTCGCTGGCGTAGTAGTCATTGCTGAGGAATGCCTCTGCACGGGCTTCCAGGTATGCGGAAAACTGGCTGTCATCGGCCAGCGCCGCAGCTTCGCGCAGCAGCTTCGCGGCTGCCGTTAACTGATCCGCGTAGGCGACATTGTATGGCAGCACGTAGAGTTCACCCTGCGGGTTTCTTCTAAGCAGCGTATAAAGATCATCTTTTCCAGGCAGCTCGGCTGCTGCAAATTCCTCCGCCGTCATGTCTGACGGGTAAAGATTTGCCCCCAGCGGCTTTACGGAATACCCCTCGATGAATGGCGCTTCGTTGGCCAGCCGGTCCCAGGGTCCATAGTTCAACTCGGCAAACTTGCGCGCGTCCGGGTCATCGATCGCAGACAAAAACGCTTGCTTTGCACCCAGCGCCTGGTCCCAGTACAACTCGTCCATGATTTCGGATGCCCGGATCAGCTTGACCAGCATTTGCTTTTGCCGATCGCTGAGGCTCGAGAGGTCGGCCGTCAGCGTAAACGGCGCGTATATTCCCTTGCGCTTTTCCAGCCGGTTTTTCCGGCTATCCTGATCGAGCCGGGCATCGCTAGCGGTCGCTTCGGCCGAGCCTTGCAGCGCCTGGTCCTGCTGGTCGCCAGGCTGACCACAGGCGCTCAGCGCCAGCATGGCGATCAGCGTGAAAACCCTGCCCGGGAATAATTCCTTACTCATGCGGTACCTCGGTATGGTCTGTGGGCGCCGGACTTGTCGCTCGATATCATAGCGGGTCCAAGGCGATTCGTCGCCGCTACCAAAACCCAGCGCGAGCATGGACCGGGTTTTAGTCCTCGCCCATGTGCGGATAGGGAAAGTCCTGCGGCGGGGCGAAGGTTTCCTTGATGACTCGCGGCGACATCCAGCGCACCAGGTTGTAGATGCTGCCGGCCTTGTCGTTGGTTCCGCTGGCGCGGCCACCGCCGAATGGCTGCTGGCCAACCACGGCGCCGGTTGGTTTGTCATTGATATAGAAATTTCCGGCCGCGGATCTCAGCAGCATGCTCATGCGCGTGATCTCGGCGCGGTCGCGACAGAAAATCGCGCCGGTCAGTGCGTAAGGGCTCGCTTTCTCCACTTCTGCAAGCGTTTCATCCATACGCTGGTCCGGATAACGATACACGGTAAGGATCGGACCAAAGATTTCCTCGCACATCAACCTGGACTGCGGGCTATCGGCTTCGACCAGGGTTGGGCTGATGAAATACCCCTGGCTGTCATCGCATTCGCCACCTGCCAGTATCCGGTGATCATCGCTGTCCTTTACGTGCGCGATATAGCCGCTGATCTTGTCGTATGCTTTCCGGTCGATGACCGCACACACAAAATTGCTGAACTCCAGCGGCGAGCCCATTTTGATCCGGCTCATTTGTTCCTGCATACCGGATATGACTTCATCCCAGAGGCTGGCCGGGATGAATGCACGGCTCGCCGCCGAGCATTTCTGTCCCTGGTACTCGAAGGCCCCACGCACCAAAGCGGTCACCAGTGACTGGATGTGGGCGCTGGGATGGGCGAAGACAAAGTCCTTGCCGCCGGTCTCACCGACCAGCCGCGGATAACTGTGATAGCGCTCGATGTTCTCCCCGACCGTTCGCCATAGATGCCTGAATGTCGGCGTGCTGCCGGTAAAATGTATCCCGGCAAGCTCGGGGCTTGCCAGGACCGGCCCGCCGATCGCAGCCCCTTCGCCCGGCAGGAAGCTGATCACGCCAGCGGGCAGGCCCGCCTCGTGCAAGACTTTCATGATCACCCAGGCACTGTAGGTCTGGGTCGACGAGGGTTTCCACAATACCGTGTTGCCCATGATCGCGGGCGCGGTCGGCAGGTTACCGGCGATCGATGTGAAATTGAACGGCGACACGGCGAACACAAAGCCTTCCAAAGGCCGGTAGTCCATCGTGTTCCACATGCCATCGGCGGATTCCGGTTGCACCGCGTAAAGCTGCTCCATGAAATGTACGTTGAAGCGCCAGAAATCCACCAGCTCACAAGCCGCGTCTATTTCCGCCTGGAATACCGTCTTGCTCTGGCAGAGCATGGTCGCGGCATTGATCTCGTCGCGATAAGGTCCGGCGAGCAGGTCGGCCGCCTTCAGAAAAATAGCCGCGCGGTCTTCCCAGTTCATGGCAGACCAGTGGCTCTTCACGCTGGCCGATGCTGCGATCGCGAGTGCAACTTCTTTTTCCCCGGCCTCGTGATATCTGCCCAGCACATGGCCGTGATCGTGCGGCGTCCTGCTTTCTGCCACCCTGCCGGTGTGAATTTCGCGCTCCCCGACCAAGACCGGAATCTCCAGCTGCTGGTCCATCAAGGCGGCGAGCCTGGTTTTCAACGATGCACGCTCGGCGCTCCCTGGCGCAAAAGTGCCAATAGCTTCGTTGAACGGGGCGGGTGTGCTGACAATGGAACTGGACATTTATTCTTCCGGGACTTGAGCTGGCCACGCTGGCGGAGCGGCATTGTAGCCAGTCGTGCCGGCCGCCGACAAGACTCTGTTGCCGGGGGTCCTTGCCAGGCGGCGTTTTGCCCGCGACGACAAGCTGCGGAGCGACTATCCGGGGTAGGCGATCCGTTTCCCCAGCGGGTTGAACGAGACCATCGCCAGTTTGAAATGGGCGAGCGCAAATGGGATGCCGATAATGGTGATGAAAAACACGAATCCGACGATCAGGTGAAACAAGGTCAGCCAGACACCGGCCAGCAACATCCAGAGTATGGCAAAAAACGTCGTGCCAAAAATTCTTTGCTCACCGACTTCCTCGGCATCGACCAGCGTTCGGCCAAATGGCAGCGCTGCAAACCCGGCAATTCGGAAACAGGCGATCGCAAAAGGCATACCGACGATCGTCAGCGCCATGATGCTGCCGGCGATCACCCAAAAGAAAAAACAAACCAGCCCCGGGCCCAGAAACAGCCACAAGAGATTGCCCAGCAAACTGATTGGTCCCATAACACACCCCGCCGGACAGATCATAACAGAGCGCGGGTTGCCGGCAGAATATCGTGCGTGCTTATTCAGCCGACCAGGGGCTGGTAGAAGGTACTCGACAGGCGGTTGTTACGATCCACATTCCGCCGCAGCCGCTTGAAAGTCATCAGCTTGCGGCCCAGCCCCCTGACCGCCTGCCGTTGTGACAGGAGTTTGGTCTGGTTGAGCAGCGGCACCCCGCCGTTGGCTGAACAAAACAGGTTCAGATCGATCAGAAAATCCTCCCAGCCCTTGCCACCGGTGCTAAACACATCGAGCGTAAAAACATTCCCGTCAGCGGCATAGGAAAGCAAGCTTGCGGGGTCTTTTGGCACGAAAACAGCCTGGGTCGGGAGATCGCAGCGGAAACCATGGGCGCGTTTGTATAGTCGACAAAAGGCGACATATTTTTCAATCAACAGCGGGAAATCGTCGGCCGGAAATGCCCAGGTCGTGTAGGTGCATCTGCCCCATTTGGGCAGACGGCAGCGTGGCAGGCAAACCGCCGACATTTCTGCGGTACGCTCGTGAAACAGTCTTGCGAGCCTCTTTTGTGCCTGGAATAACAGGATATCGAGCTGTTTGCCGCGCAGGCCGCTGTTCGGCACCAGTCGCCTCAGTAGCTGCGCCACGAACGGCATGCAGCAATTCCAGCCCCATGCCCGCAAGCTCGGGACCCATTGCCTGGTTTTGCTTTCCAGCTTTACCGAATGCCGAATCTCAAGCTGTGCCTTATTGGAGAACGGGTACAGAGTCAGCCTGACACCGGTGCCGTCAATGTTTAGCCCGGCCATCGCCAGCGACAGCTCATCGAGATCCATTTGCCGGCGTTCGACGACGAAGCCGATCTTGTCGCGTACTGCAAATGTTACCTCGTAAACGATGCCCAGCAGACCGAAGCTGCTGCGCATGATGTTGAGCATGTCCGGCTGTTTGGCCGTCACATCGAGCTTCGTTCCCAGCGGGGTCACCAGCTTCATGGCGACGACGGTCGAAGAAATCTGTCCGAGGATGCCGCGCGAGGAAATGTATCGATTCGATGTGCAGGCAACGCTGCCGGCGCTGATATCGCCGAATTCCGGGCAGGCGCAAAGCTGTAGCCCGCGACCGTCCAGCGCCTTGACCAGGTCGTAAATGCGTACCCCGGCCTGCACTCGAACGTGACGTTGGCCAAATTCCAGTATCCGGTTGAAGTTGCGCATGTCGATGATCGTGCCGCCATCGGCGACCGCACAACGGGTGATGGAGTGTTGAAACCCGACGGCCCGTACCGGCGCCGGATACTTTTTCTCGTTCTTGACGATGTCTATCAGTTCGGAAATGCGTTCGGGCTTGACCACCAGTCTGGGACGGGTGATCGCGGAACCCTCCCAATTAATCGACATTCCCTTGCGGCCATCGATCGTGGCTTCCATATGGTCGCTCTCGCTGTTGGTTCTTGCCCAAGACTGGCCGGAAACCCCGGCTTAAGAGCAGACATAATAAGCGGCCGCAAAAACGCACAGTGTGACGCAGTTCGCATTACCGCCGGGCAGTGGACCACGCTACGAACAGCGGGGCTGGCTCAGCGGGGAGTTTCGACCATTTCCACGGCCGAACAGCTGCGGTTGCCGCTGGCCAGCACCGCCTGCAATTGGTAATCCACGCCGGCAACGGTGGTTACGTTCAGGACATACCTCGATGTGCCGCCCGCATCCTCCACTGCGCAATCGACCAGCAATACGTGTGCGCCCGGGGGCACGCGTACCCGGTTTTTGAATATGCCAAGCCGGGTATCGTCAACCTTGCGCAAATATACATTCACCGGGCTGTTAAAACGCAACCTGAGATCACCGGAGATGATCGATAGCGGCCCGGGGGAGTCGGACCCGCCGACCGTGACACTTGTGCATGCCCCTGCAGCAAGCAATATCGCGGCTCCAATCAAGGGTACTCTGACAATCTTTTCCTGCAGACCGGGCATCCGTGGACTGTAGCAGTTTTTGCAACCTGTACTTTGCATAAACAGCTAGACTTGAGTTCGTTGACAAAGTGCCCCAAGACATGGGTCACGATGGAGCGCCATGGGCCGGCTGGCAAAACCGCCGGCAACTGGTGGGCCATTATCTCGCTGCGGACAAGGCTCGAAATGAAATATCAGGATTACTACAAAATTCTCGGCGTGGACCGAAACGCGAGCCAGGATGAGATCAAGAAAGCCTACCGCCGGAGCGCCAGGAAATATCATCCCGATGTCAGCGAGGAGAAGAACGCCGAAGATCGTTTCAAGGAACTTGGCGAAGCCTACGAAGTCCTGAAAGATCCGGAGAAAAGAACCGCCTACAATCAGTTTGGCAGTAACTGGAAACAGGGTCAGGAATTCAGACCACCACCAAGCTGGAATTCCGGTTTTTCGTTCGCCCAAAGAGGCAACACAGGCACGTTCAGCGATTTTTTTCGAATCGCTTTTTGGTGGCGCGGCCGGCGGCCGCTCACCATCTCCGGGTCATGGATTCAGGCACGGTTTCGCTGCCCGCGGCACGGACCACCAGGCCAAAGTCAGGATCAGCCTGGAGGATGCCTATCATGGCAGCAGCCGCAGCATAGAATTGACACAGGCGGCAGGCATGTCATCGGCGACACGGACGCTGCATGTAACAATCCCCAAAGGCGTGATCAACGGCCAGAAGATTCGGCTGGCCGGCCAGGGCGGCAAGGGCACCGGTGGTGGTGCAAACGGAGACTTGTTTCTGGAACTCGAGTTCATGCCGCATCGATCCTTCCGCGACGAGGGCAAGAACATTTACCTTGAATTACCGGTCGCTCCCTGGGAGGCTGCGCTGGGGTGCACGATCGAGGTTCCCACGCTCGGCGGCATGGTATCGCTGAAAATTCCGCCGGGTTCGCAAACGGATTCACGCCTGCGGCTAAAGGGTCGGGGCTTGCCGGGAAACCCCGCGGGTAATCAATTCGCCGTCCTCAAAATCGTAACGCCGCCGGCGGACAGCGAGAAATCCCGCAGCATCTACCGGCAGATGCGGGACGAACTCGGCTTTGATCCGAGAAAAAACCTGGCCTGACAAGCCAGCGGATCCAGCCCCGTACAGGAAAGAACCATCACCAGAAAGGGGTTTTTGGACAGGATTCGTTCATCGCCATGGCGAACTCACCTGCCGCCGCATACTGCCAATAATCCGGGTTGGTCTTGATATATTTCGAAAACGCCTGGTGCAGTTGATCCATCGTGCGATCGCGGATGCAATCGAGCAGCCAGCGCCGGCCGCTTAAAATGCTGCCCTGCGACATCAGCAGCAGGCCATCCACGACACCGGCAATCCAGGCTCGTTGATGACTGGCATCAAGTTGCCGGTAGTCGCCCACGCTAAGGTAAGCCTCGGCACTGACCGGTGCATAAGGCCATAACAGAATCAGGAACAAGCATGACTTGCTTACAAATCGGCCCACTGCAGCACCTGGTCGTTGGCTGGTACAACTACTTTAGCAGTCTGCGCGGTAGAAAGTATTTCCATGAGTCTTTGCGGCAGAAATATCCGCAACGAGACAGTGTCACAGCGAGGACAGTTTTTCGATCTTTTGCGGCGCACAATGGGGCCAGGCAACGAAAAAAATCGGCAAGACAGGCCGCTGTGGCGCTTTCGCACGACTGCAGGGACGCAGGAGGCAGAGCAACGCAAGAGCAGTTGCCGAGCAGGAATACTTTCTGCCGCGCAGACTCCTAGTCAGATTCGGGAATCAGCGGGCAAGCCCGCGACCCTTTGGATGATGGCTTTCGGCAAACAATTTCCATCTGTTCGAGTTCCACGGCGGCAGCGCGCATCTGCTCTATTTTTTGCAGTACTTCCGAGCGCTTTCTGGTCAGAATTGCGCCGACCTCGGCGCAACCTTTGGCGCGGGCTTCCAGCAGGTTGGTTATCTCGCGCAGCGTGAACCCCAGTTTCTTCAGGTGGCGTATATATAACAATCTCGTGACCGCCTTATCCGAGTACAAGCGAAACCCGCCGTTTTTTGGCGGCTCCTTGACCAGGCCGATACGTTGGTAATAGCGGATGGTTTCAACATTGACGCCAACCTGGCGCGCAACGGTCCCGATAGTCGGCTGATTTCTACTCATGGCTGGTCTGACCTCTCCTGATTCGGACCGATATTAGCAAATGGCCCGCTGCCGGTCTGTGGAGGAAACCCTTGTTTTTCGGCAAAAAAAAGCGGCCCGAAGGCCGCTTAAAGTCAGACAGGCCGCATCCTGCAGCCCATCAGCCGCACTTGGAATCCCCGCAATTCAGACAGGTCATGCACCCGTCGAGGAGGACGAGGGCCGCGGTGTTGCACTTGGTGCATAATTGAGCGCCCTCGGGAAATTCAGTGTTGACAAACGCATCGGTCTGCCTGTTTTGCTCGATAAATGCTGCACGTTTTTCTTCAACCATCCGGAGTTGATGCTCATCGAGGTCGATTTTTCCAAGTAAACCGATTTTCTGTAAATGCCTTTCGATGATATGACCCAGTTCGGCAATCACCGATGGCATGAATCTGCCGCCTGGCAGCCAATAACCGCCACGCGGATCGAAAACGGCTTTCATTTCCTCTACCAGGAACGTGACATCCCCCCCTTTTCGAAACACCGCGGACATCATCCGCGTCATCGCGACTATCCACTGGAAATGATCCAGATTTTTTGTATTGATAAATATTTCGAATGGTCTGCGGCCTTCATGCTCCGTACCGGCATTGAGCACGATGTCGTTGATGGTTATGTACATCGCGTGATCCATGCCCGGGCTTTTCAACTTGTAAGTAGACCCCTCCAGCATCTCCGGTCGTTCCAGTTTTTCGTGCATCTGGACAACCTTGGGTTTGGCCACCGCACCCCGGTTCGCTTTGCCGGCTGATTGCTCGGCATTGGCTCTATCGACCCGATAGTCAACAATTTTCCCCTTGATCTTGACCGGTTTCATTCTTCAATCTCCCGGACCTGTGCGTCAGGCCCGTCGCTAATGTTGTCAGGTTTGGGCAAGCCGTCAGCCACATGCCGCTCCAGCCAGGAAGTTACGGGTATGTCCTGGTCGTCCTTGACCATCAGTCCAGCACGAAGCCAGTTCTGACGGCCCGCCCAATTTTCGAATGCCACTTGCTCTTTCCGTTTTTTCCAATTACGCAAATAAACGCCCACTTTTTCTCCCTGGCCCAGTTAAAGCGACGGTCCCCGCTGCTGCCAAAAACGAAGGGGACCGTTGAATCGGTTGCGGTTCAACGACCCGCCTTCCAGGTCAGGAGCGCTTGTTCCCTGTCGTGATCAAAACTTGCCGTAATAGCCTTCCTTCAATGCGTCAAAAAGATTGGCCGCGCTGTGTACTTCGCCATCGTATTCAATCTCTTCGTCGCCTTTTAATTCCATCTGACTGCCATCCTCAAGCGTAAATACATAGGTCGTGTTTTTCAGGTCCTTTTCCTTGACCAGCACGCCCTGAAACGCTTCAGGGTTAAAGCGGAACGTCGTACAACCCTTGAGTCCCCGCTCGTAGGCGTAGACATAGATGTCCTTGAATTCTTCGTAGGGAAAATCCGTCGGGATATTGGCTGTCTTGGAAATGGATGAATCTATCCATTTCTGTGCAGCTGCCTGGATATCGACATGTTGCCGCGGGCTGATATCATCGGCGGTGATAAAATATTCCGGCAACTTGTTATCGGCATTCTCCGGGTTCGGGCCGGCATTGGCATCCACCAACTCCCGATAGGCCAGCAATTCGAACGAGTAAACAGCGACTTTTTCCTTGGTCTTGCGACCTTCCCTGATCACGTTGCGGAAATAGTGGTGTGCAAAACTCGGCTCTATCCCATTGCTGGCGTTATTGGCCAGCGATAAGGATATCGTTCCGGTCGGTGCGATCGAGTTGTGATGGGTAAACCGGCTCCCCACTTCAGCCAGCTCTTCGACCAGGTCCGGCGCTACCTCGGCGACTTTCTGCATATAACGGCTATAGCGTGCATGCAAAACCTTGCCGGCGATCCGGGCGCCGACCTGCCAACCGTCGCGTTTCATCTCCGGTCGTTTGCGCAACATTTCCGCCGTGACTTTGAACTCCTGGTTCATGATCGGCGCCGGGCCTTTTTCACGACTCAGCTCCAGCCCCGTTTGCCAACCGGCCAGCGCGAGTTCCCAGGCGACTTTTTCGGTAAATTCGAGCGAATCCTGCTCGCCGTAAATCATGCGCAACATGGTCAGCGTGGAACCCAGACCCAGGAACCCCATGCCATGTCGTCGCTTGTTGATAATCTCGTCGCGCTGCTTACCCAATGGCAAGCCATTGATTTCCACGACGTTGTCGAGCATGCGGGTGAACACCTTGACGACTTTCCGATACTCCTCCCAGTCAAAGCTGGCGTCAGCGGTAAACGGTTCGCTGACGAAGCGGGTGAGGTTTATCGATCCAAGCAGGCACGAACCATACGGTGGCAATGGCTGCTCGCCACAGGGGTTGGTCGCGCGCACATTTTCCGTCCACCAATTGTTGTTCTGCTCGTTGACCCGGTCGATCAGGATGAACCCCGGCTCGGCAAAATCGTATGTGGAACTCATGATGACATCCCACATCCGCTGAGCCGGCATGGTCTTGTAGATGCGGCAGGCCACCAATCCTTCGTCGTTGCGGACAAAATCTCCCTCGCCCGGCCACTCGCGCCAGATATATTCATCGGCATTTTGCAAATCGAGATTTTCCTTGACCGCCTCCCGGCGACTGACCGGGAATGCAAGATGCCAGGGCTGGTCATCCTTCACCGCCCGCATGAATTCATCGGTAATCAGCAAGGACAGGTTGAACTGGCGCAGGCGGCCCGCTTCGCGCTTGGCGCGTACGAATTCCAGCATATCCGGATGACCGACATCGAAAGTGCCCATCTGCGCGCCGCGACGCCCCCCCGCCGACGACACCGTGAAACACATTTTGTCGTAAATATCCATGAACGACAGCGGTCCGGATGTATAGGCTCCCGCACCGGAGACATAGGCGCCTCGAGGCCTCAAGGTCGAAAACTCGTAGCCGATTCCACAACCGGCCTTCAACGTCATGCCCGCTTCCTTGACCTTGTCCAGGATTTCGGCCATCGAGTCGTTAATGGTTCCGGAGACCGTGCAGTTGATGGTCGAAGTCGCCGGTTTGTGCTCGGAAGCGCCCGCGTTGGAGATGATGCGGCCAGCCGGAATAGCGCCTTTGCGCAGAGCCCAGATAAACCGCTCGGCCCAGTAGTCCTGCTTTTCGGGTGTTTCAACCGCGGCCAGCGCGTTGGCGACCCGCAGATAGGTGTCATCGAGCCTCTGGTCGATGATTTTTCCGTCTTTGGCTTTGAGCCGGTATTTGGTGTCCCAGATATCCAGTGAGGCGGCCTGGAAAGCAATTTCGCCCAGGTCCTTTGGGTCGATTTTTCTAGCTGTTTTCATAGTCCGGCTTGGTTTCCCCTTCCATGCAATGCCTGGCATTGCTTGTTATTTTTTGCGCGTCTCAGCCGTTTTTCCGGTGTCGACGTGCCATTTTCCCTGTTCCTGAACGGCATTTGGGCCTTCGCCATAACAATTCAGGAAAACACAATATGTAGTGTCGGGGAAGGAAGATTATGCCGCCGCCTATCGGCTGTCAAGGTATTTTTATCTATGGAAAACTCTATAAGTGTCAATAAGTTATAGCATAAACATGAATTTCTCTATTAAATTCAGTTGTCTGTATGAAAAAAGCGCTGTTTTTGCTGAACCACAAGATATTGTGTTCACCGGATTCTGACACCTTTTCCACAGCTGGTGAACAGCTTTATCCCCACGCAACCGGTCGGTGACTTGAAATCCTGCCAATTGGCCCTAAAAAAGCTCGTGCGGGAAACCGGCCGAAAAAGATCGATATCGAGGTCGATCAAGGCCGTAATTCATTTGGGTCATTAAAATCGGGTGGAACTTTCCACCGGTTTTTCCTGTCCGCCTTTAGCGGTTGTATAATCGGGGTTCCGGTGAGCGACCGGACCAAACAGAATCGGAGCATGCATGAAAAGCAACAGAAAATTCCTGGCAACGGCAATATTATTCTTCCTGGTTATCCAGCCTGCCGGTGCGACCATATTTCCGACCAGCGATGAAAACGGTACGCCAACACTGGCGCCGCTGATCGAAAAAGCTTCACCCGCCGTGGTCAATATTGCGACCACGGGCACCGTGGAAACAGCGGGCCGAAGCAACAACCCGTTCCAGAACGACCCCTTCTTCCGCCGGTTTTTTAACGCACCGCCCCAGCCCCGACATTTTCAAAGCGCTGGCTCCGGCGTCATCGTAGACGCGGAAAACGGTTACATCATTACCAACAATCATGTGGTCGAGCATGCGGATAAGATCACCGTAACGATGTTTGACGATCGGGTTTTGCAGGCAACCGTGGTTGGCAGGGATCCCGCTTCGGATCTCGCGGTATTGAAGGTCGATAGCGAAGGCCTGCAGGATATCCCGTTGGCGAATTCGGATGCCGCCCGCGTCGGTGACTTTGTGGTCGCGATTGGCAACCCCTTCGGTCTGCAGCATACGGTGACCTCCGGCATCATCAGCGCTCTGGGCAGGCACGGCATCAACCCGGACGGCTATGAGGACTTCATCCAGACCGATGCATCGATCAACCCCGGCAACTCCGGTGGCGCCCTGATCAACCTGAATGGGGAACTGGTCGGCATCAACAGCGCCATCATCTCGGGTGGCGGCGGCAATATCGGTATCGGTTTTGCCATTCCATCGAACATGGTCAACGCAGTAATGAACCAGATCATCGAGTTTGGTGAGGTTCGCAGAGGCCTGCTCGGCGTGCAGATTTATTCGCTTACACCGGCGTTGGCGAAAGAGCTGGAAAAAGAAGACGCGCTGGGCGCCCTGGTCTCCGAGGTCAGTGAAAATTCGGCCGCCGCCAAGGCCGGGATTGAGCCTGGCGACGTCATTATCGAGGTTGACGGAAAAACCGTTAAGAATTCGGCCGAGTTGCGCAACACCATCGGCATGAAGCCTGTAGGAGAGACGGTGCGAATCGGGGTCTGGCGCGATGGAGAAACCCGGATCGTCCTTGCGCGCCTGGGTGAGCAGGTGCAAAACACCCCGCTGGCAGGCGAGGAGGTACACCGCGGCCTGGAAGGAGCCAGTTTCATCGGCACCAGCTCGGCGGATGAACACGACGGCGTGCGGATAGTCGGCATCGAGCCAAACAGTCCTGCCGCACAACGTGGACTGAGGCCTGACGACATCATTACGAAAGTCAATCGTCGCGACGTGGGAAACCTCCAGCAATTCCGCGAGCGGGCCGCCGGCGCGGAAGTATTGCTGCTAACCATCAGACGCGGAAATAGTCGTCTGCGGATACCGATCCAGTAAGCGACTGGGAGCTTGTCGGACTTAGGTGTTCGTAGCGAGGCGGTGGGGAATCGAGGTCATTTTTTCGATCGTTTGCGGCGAATAGTGGTTCGTGTAACGAAAAGGATCGGAAAAATGGGCCGATTACCCACCGCCGCAGTAGAACAATCCTAAGTCCGACAGGCTCCTAGTACAGCAGCATCTTCAGGCCCACTATCATCAGCAGGATAGCCAGGGCCCGCCGCAGGCCGCGGGTTGGGGCGTTGTGCGCGATCGCCGCCCCCAGCGGCGCGCCGAACAGGCTGGCTGCCGCCATGCCGGCCACCGCGGGCCAGTACACATAGCCGCTACTGAATTGCGGCAAGCCATCGGCGTCCAGACCCGCGAGGATGAACCCCGCGCTGCCGGCGAGGGCGACCGGCAGCGTGCAGGCAGCGGCCGTCGCAACCGAGCGGCGGATATCGACGCTGCACCAGAGCAGGTAGGGATTGGTCAGCACTCCACCGCCGATTCCGCCCAAAGCCGCAACCGTGCCGATACCGATCCCCGCCATCGTCATGCCGGCCCGACCCGGCATCTCCCGGCGTCCGACGGGTTTGCTATCGATCGCGATGCGCAGGGCAATCAGCAACAGCAGGCAACTGAACAAGAATTTGAGTTGCGGAAAATCCAGCGCATTGGCCAGTGCCGCGCCGGCCAGCCCTCCCGCCAATATGCCTGGCACCAAACGGCTGAAAACCCGCCACAAGACTGCGCCACGCCGGTGATGAGCATAAATCGAGCTGAGCGAGGTCGGCACGATCGTCGCGAGAGAAGTACCGATTGCCAGATGCATGCGCACCGGCTCGGCAAGCTCCATCCCCGCGTACACCCACGCCAGCACGGGCACGACCACGAGACCGCCACCGATACCAAAACAGCCCGCCAGCACACCGGCAAGCAATCCGGTTAGCGGGAAAATCCACCAGCCCGGCAGGTTTGCGAAAATCTCGAGCAAGCCAATAACCTGGTTTTCCAAGTTTTCATCCTGTTGATAATGCGCTGATTAAAGCACAATACGAGTCCGTGAAATTTGCCTCGCCAGGCGGTCAAAACTGATTGTGGATTGGACGATGAAAAAATCTGTCATCTGCGTACTCGGCGGAACCGGCTTTGTCGGTCACCGCTTGCTCGCTCGCCTCGCCAACCAGGGCCATCACCTCCGGGTACCGACCCGCTATCGCGAGGACCACAGGGATTTGCTGGTCCACCCGAACCTCGAGCTCAGGCAATGCGATATCCACCGGCAGGAAACGCTGGACTCGCTGTTCGAAGGTTGCGACTCGGTCATTAACTTGGTCGGAATATTGAATGAGAAAGGCCATGACGGTCGCGGCTTCAGGCAGGTGCACACGGAACTGAGCAAGAAAGTCGTCGACTCCTGCCTGCAAAACCAGGTGCCGCGCCTGGTCTATCTCAGCGCCTTGAATGCGGATGGCGAACAAGGCGCCAGCCATTATTTGCGCAGCAAGGGGGAAGCGGAGAAAATTATTCGCCGGTCCGCACGGGAGCTGACCGCAACGATACTGCAGCCATCGGTTATTTTTGGCGCCGGCGATTCCTTTACCAATCGCTTCGCCAGCCTGCTGCGATTATCGCCGGTGTTTCCGCTAGCAGCTCCCCGCGCCCGCATGGCGCCGGTTTATGTCGAAGATGTGGTCAGCGTGATCATGCTTTGCCTGGACGATCAGGCGTTGGACGGCAAGACGCTGCAACTTTGCGGACCACAGGATTTCTCGCTCAGGGAGATCGTCCAGCTCATTGCGAAATCGATGCAATGCAAGCGCCTGGTGGTCGGTCTGCCGGACAGCTTGTCCAGCCTGCAGGCGACTTTGCTTGAGTACTGGCCGGGAAAGCCCTTTTCCCGTGACAACTACCGTTCACTGAAGGTTCACAGCCTGTGCAGCGAGGATGGTTTTGCGCGGACCGGCATCAGCCCGCATCATTTTTCCCGGTTGATTCCCGGCTGGCTTGGCCCCGCCATGGCCAGGGACAAGCGCGATGTAGCGCGGCGAGCTGCCGGACGCTGACAGTTGGCATGCAGGCGCTGCCGCCGGGACTCCTTGTCCTTGATCGCAGCCAGCTCGGTCGCCAGCGCCAGGAAAACATCCAGCTGACCCGCCGCGGCCTGTTGCAACAGGCACCGCAGGTCCGGCATTAATTCGTAATAGGTCGCCACCGAGACCAGGTGTGCGTTGTTCAAATCCTGCTCGAAGAATGCCGCAAAATTCTCGAAGTCCGGATACTCATTGCTGAGCTGATGAAATTCTTCCTTCAGTGCGAAAAATATCCGGCTTTTCCCCTGCCGTTTATGCGCCTCCGTGTCATCCGCGGCAAACAGGATTTTGAGGTCTGCGCGGGCAGCGCCGGTAATCCTGGCGAAAATCGCACGGCTGGCGTGTCGCTCGTGATAGTCGGCAAGTTCACTGCTCGATTGCCGCGACTGCAGCCACGTGGTGACGGCGTATTCCTCGACTACCGTGGCAAACGCCTCGCTGAACGCAGAATCGCTTTTGACATACAACCACTGGTGAGCCAATTCATGAAAAATGACGCCGGCCAGTTGCCATTCGTCCCAATAGATCATCGTGTTGAAAACGGGGTCGTTAAAACGACCCAGTGTCGAGTAAGCACTAATCCCGGCCACATAGACGTCGTTGCCTTTTTTCGCCATTCGTTGCGCGTAACGCTGCGCGCTGGCTTCCTTGAAATACCCCCGGTAGGCAACGCAGCCGATGACCAGGAAGCAAGACTCAACCGGCTCGATCGAAAACTCGGGGGCGGCGAATACATTCCAAACCGCAAACGGTCTTTGCAGATCTGCGTAATAACGGTAACTGCCATTTTCCGGCAGACCCAGGGTATCGCTGGCAAAATTCCTGATTTCCAGCACCCGCCGCAGGCGTTCCTTCAATTCCGCATCGGTATCGGGGTCACGGAGCAACTTGTCGATGGATTCCCGCCTGCCGAGCACCTGCATCTGCCCGCCGATAGCCTGCGCGTAATAGCCCAGGCTGCAACCATTGATGGCGACCAGGACCAGGCAAATCACGAGCATGGAAAAAAGGCAGTGCGGGCGCACCGGCGCCTCAAAAAAACAGTTTCCGGCCCGTCTTTTTTGCATATTTTTCCCTGGCCAGTGTGGTCCCGTGCACCGAACGATGCCCTTGACATTGTACTGTAGCCGAACGGCAGGCGGACATTCGGTTAATATTCCCGCATGGAAATATATCTGGTCGGTGGAGCGGTTCGTGACCGCTGCCTCGGGCTGCCGGTCCGGGAAAAAGACTGGGTTGTCACCGGGGCGACCCCCGAGGAAATGCTGCGCCTGGGTTATCGCCAGGTCGGCAGGGATTTCCCGGTTTTTATTCACCCCGAAACCGGTGAAGAATACGCGCTGGCCAGGACCGAAAGAAAAACCGCGCCGGGCTACAAGGGATTTACGGTTCACGCGTCACCCGATGTGACCCTGGTGCAGGATTTGCAACGCAGGGACCTGACCATCAATGCGATGGCGGTCGATAGCGAGGGTGAATTGATCGATCCCTGTGGCGGGCGTGAAGACCTGGAAAAAAAGAAACTGCGCCATGTCTCTGCCGCCTTCAAAGAGGATCCGGTTCGCCTGCTGAGGGTCGCGCGCTTCGCGGCGCGCTTCGCGGATTCCGGCTTCACGATCGCCGAGGAAACCATGGACCTGATGCGCGACATGGTCGCCGACGGCGAGGCGAACACACTGGTGGCGGAACGGATATGGCAGGAAACGCATACCGCCCTGCTGGAATTGCGCCCGCAGGTTTTTTTCCAGGTTCTGCGGGATTGCGGTGCGCTGGCGGTCTTGTTCCCGGAACTGGAAGCGCTGTTTGGCGTTCCCCAAAATCCAAAATGGCACCCGGAAATCGACTGTGGCGTGCACATGATGATGGCGCTGCAGCTTGCGGCCAGACTCAGCGATGATCCGGTCGTTCGCTTTGCCGTCCTGGTCCATGACCTTGGCAAGGGGACAACGCCGAAGGACGAGCTGCCAAGACACATCGCCCATGAAAAACGCAGTGTGGAACTGATCCTGGAAATGGGCGCCCGCCTGCGCATACCGAATGCCTACCAGGGACTGGCCCGGCTGGTCGCACAGTGGCATGGGCACTGTCATCGAGCCCTGGAATTGCGACCCGCGACGCTGCTGAAATTGATCGAGGCGACCGATGCCTGGCGCCGGCCACAAAGGCTGGAGGATTTTCTGACCGCCTGTGAAGCCGACTACAGGGGCCGCAAAGGATACACCGAGCGCGCCTATCCCCAGGCCGACCGGGTCAGAAACATGGCGCAACTGAGCGGCGGAATTGCGGCCGAAACCCTGGACCTCGATGGCCTGAAGGGAGATGAAATCGGCGCCAGGCTGTCGACGGCCCGTTGCCGGGCCATAGCCGATGCCTTAAAAAAGCAAGCCGCCGGGCCGGGCTGACCTCAGCCTGACCAGAAGACGCCAAAAATTACCGCGGCCAGCAACAACCGGTATATGACAAAAGGCAGCATCCCGATTCGTTCGAGCAGCAACAGGAACCAGCGGATCGTCAGGTAGGCGCTAAGGAAAGCGACCAGCACCCCGATGACGAGCCCGCGCCAGTCGACCGTCTCCGGCTGTGTCAGCAGCGCCCACAATTCGAGCACGACTGCCAGGGCGATGACCGGAATCGACAGCAGGAACGAAAACCGCGCGGCTGCCTCGCGGGTCATGCCGAGCGCCAGCCCGGCGGTAATCGTTATCCCCGACCTCGAAGCACCGGGGATCAGCGCGAACGCCTGGGCCAGGCCAATCAACATGATTTCCCGAAAACCGATGCCGTATTCATCCCGGCGAGGTTTGTTCGCGACATCGGCCAGCAACAACAGCAAAGCGAAACCCGCAGTCGCTCCCGCAATAAGCATCGGGTCGCGAAGCTGGTCGGCATAAGCGGCGATGGCGAGACCCGCCATCCCGACCGGTATGGTGCCTAGCAAAACACCCCATGCCAGCCGGCCATCGGCCGTTATTTCCCCGCTCGAAAATGTCGCCAGCCAGGCGCGTGTCATACGCGCCAGGTCGTCATGGAAATACCAGGTCACCGCGCACAGGGTACCCAGGTGAAGGGCGACATCGAAGGCCAGCCCCTGATCGGACCAGCCCAGCAACCTTGGCGCCAGAATCAGGTGGGCCGAACTCGATATGGGCAGGAATTCGGTCAGCCCCTGGACCAGGGCCAGCCAAAAGCTGTGCAGTAAATCCATCCCTTGAATTACCTCTTGCCGGCCTGGTTCACAGGCGGTCGCTGAAATCGCGCATCGCGAACCCGCGCAGGGCGATATCCAGCCCGCGGGTAAACGCGATCGCCTTGAACCGTTCGCCCATTTCCCCGGGCAGGGTAAGGGTTTTTAGCTGCTGCGCCAATTCCAGCTGCTCTTTCTGATCGCCGGCAACCGACTGCGCCACCAGTTCATCCAGACCCAGCGACAACAACCAGTGTGCCTGGGTCGTAAAGCCGGCCAGTTCCAGCCCGCTGTCCGCAGCCGCTTCTGCCACCGCGGAAAAATCGACCCAGGCGGTGATATCCTGCAACCCCGGCCAGAAAAAAACCTCGGCGTGCGCACGATGGCGGTAGTGGCACATCAGCGTTCCGCCGGCGCGATCCGGGTGATAGTAGTCGGCGCGGTTGAAGCCATAATCGCTAAACAGCAGCATTCCTTCGGCCAGGCTGGCCGCGATCGATGCGACCCACGGGCCCAGCGCAGGGCAAAACTCAGAGGTGTAACCGGGTGGATAATTCGCCACCGGCAATGCCAGGCGACCGCTCAACTGGCTGGCCAGCTTCGCCGGCATTTCCCGCGTGCGCAAGCAAAAAAGCTCATCTTCCAGCCCGACCATGACTTGTTGCAGCCGTCCATCCGCAATAACAAAACGCTCGACCGGCAGCGCATCGAGCACTTCATTGGCGACGATGCAGCCATGAATCGGGATCGCGGGAAAATCCACCAGCCACTCGATGCTTGGGAAAAACCCGGGCATATAGTCTGCCAGCCTGGCCTGCTGGCGATCGCGCAAGTCTGCGCTGACTTCCAGGATGAGATAACGATCCGGCAGGCAATCCATGGCTGACAGTTCGGCCAGGATATCGGCAGCCATTGCGCCGCTGCCAGCGCCCAGCTCGAGTATGGTTCGCTGCTCGCTGTCGCCGATCGCGCCGAACACCTGCGCGCACTGCCTGGCCAGGCAGCGTGAAAACAGCGGAGAAATCTCCGGCGCGGTGACAAAATCTCCATGCTCGCCAAATTTCCGGCTACCGGCGCTGTAATAACCCAGCCCGGGTTCATACAAAGCGATTTCCATATAACGGGCAAAGCTCAGCTCGCCGATGGCCCTGATTTCCTTGCGCAGCGCGGCGCAAAGAGCCTGGCTTAGCACCTGTGCGTCTGCCGCCGGAACCGGCAATCTTGCAGCGCTCATAAAGCGTCCTGTGTCTGTCGAATGGGCCAGCCTCGTTGCCATAGCCTGCAAACAGCCGGGAGTTGTATTGTAATCATCCACGCAACCATTCCGCAGTGATACCTTTGCACTATCGACCAAGCGAAAATGAATGAATAAGAACACGCCAACCGGGCTGGAGAAAAAAACCGTATTGGTGACCGGTGGCGCCAGGCGAATCGGCGCATCGATAGTTCGCGAATGCCATCGTGCGGGCGCCCGCGTGCTCGTCCATTATCGCAATTCCAGGGAACAGGCACAGCAACTGGCCAGGGAACTGAACGCCGACCGAGCAGACTCCGCCGTTGCAATTCACGCCGATCTGCAGGATCCACTGGCCCCGGCGGGCCTCGCGGCAAAGGTCAGGGAACATGGCGGACGGCTGGATGTCCTGGTCAACAACGCAGCCGATTTTTTTGCCACGCCTTTTGGCTCGGTCGGCGAAGACGCCTGGGATCGCCTGATCGACAGTAATCTCCGCGCGCCTTTTTTTCTCAGCCAGGCGGTGCTGCCGCCGTTGAAAGAATCCGGCGGCCTGATCCTCAACATCCTGGATATCCATGCCGACAAACCGCTGGCGGGATACTCGGTTTACTGTGTCGCCAAGGCCGGCCTGTCGATGCTGACCCGCTCGCTGGCCCTTGAGCTGGCCCCCGAGGTCAGGGTCAATGGCATCGCGCCCGGCGCCATTTTGTGGCCTGCGCGAGGTTTTTCCGCCGAGCAGAAGGATGCGATCCTGGCGCAGACCCCGATGGGCAGAACCGGCGACGCCGGCGATATTGCCAGCCTCGCAGTCTTTCTGGCGACCCGCGCCGGCTATATCACGGGTCAGGTCATTGCCGTGGATGGCGGCCGCAGCCTCACAACACCATAGCGATCTCGTGCAGCGGATGGCTGGCGGCGTCAAAGCGTTGCCACAATTCGGCAAAACTCAGTTTGCCAGCCGGGTGCAGCATGTCCGGCCGCAGATCGGCCATAGGCTTGAGGATATAGGATCGTTGCAAAATTTCCGGTCGGGGAAGTACCAGGCCGGCAACGCTAATCATGGCGTCCCCAAAGAGCAGCAAATCGAGATCCAGCGTTCTCGGGGCATAGCGGGGAAGGCTGCGGTCCCGCTGGCAGCGATCTTCGATCATGCGCAGCTCGGTCGCCAGGTCCAGCGGTTCCCGGGTGCTGGAAAAACCGGCCACCAGGTTAAAGAAATCGTCGCCATCGAATCCCACCGCCGAGTTCCGATAGACCGGCGACAATTCCAGGGGGCCGAATCGCTCCCGCAGCAAACCGATGCCGGCGCTCAGAAACCGCTGCGGCTGGATATTGCTGCCGATGCCTACAAAGGCCTCAGCCACCGGCAATTTCCCCACGCTCGATAATAATGCCGACGCCGGCCGCACCTCGAACCGCCCCTTGCTTGTTGACGGAAACGCGGACCCAGGGCACGGAAAACTCATCGGTCACGATTTTCGCGATCGCCTCGGCCAGCGATTCCACCAGTTGAAACTCCGCGGCTTCGACGAAGGCGATTATGCGCTTGGCGACTTTCTTGTAATCCAGCGCCTCGCCGATTTCGTCAGTTGCCGCCGCCTTGCGCACATCGCTGGCCATTTCCAGGTCGATACCGATGGTTTGCCTGATGCGACGCTCCCAATCGAATATCCCGATCGTGGTCTGGACCCTCAGGTCATGCAAAAAAACTTTGTCCACTGTGGCGTCTCCGTGCTGTTGCTTCATGGCGGCGAAAGCTGGTCCAGCGGCCAGCGCGTACGCACGCATATCCCACCCGAATCCGACTCCCCGGCCTTCATCCGCAGGTATCCCGCATAGGCGATCATCGACCCGTTGTCGGTACAAAATTCGGGTCTGGGATAATGCACCCGCCCGCCGCACTCGCCGATCGCATCAGCCAGTGTTTTGCGCAGTTTCTGGTTGGCGCCGACGCCGCCGGCGACCACCAGGGTCTTGCGACCCGTCTGCTGCAGCGCGCGCAGGGATTTGCCGACCAGCGTATCGATTGCAGCGTCTTCAAACGCCCAGGCCAGGTCGGCCCGCGAGGCGGCGCTCTGATCGGACTTGTTCCAGGCCAGCATCGCCGCAGTCTTCAGGCCTGAAAAACTGAAATCCAGCCCCGGACGATCCAGCATCGGCCGGGGTAAATCGAAGCGGCCAGAGTGCCCTGCGCCAGCCAGTTTGGCCAGCGCGGGACCCCCGGGATAAGGCAGTCCGAGCAGCTTGGCGGTCTTGTCAAACGCCTCGCCAACCGCATCGTCGAGTGTTTCCCCCAGTACGCGATAGACGCCAAGGCCAAGGACATCGACCAACAGCGTATGCCCGCCGGACACCAGCAGCGAAACGAAGGGAAATTGCGGGGGGTCCGGCTCCAGCATGGCCGCGAGCAAGTGCCCTTCCATGTGGTGCAGCCCCAGCGCCGGAACCTGCCATCCATAAGCCAGGCTCCGGGCGACCGCCGCACCGACCATCAGCGCCCCAACCAGCCCTGGCCCTGCTGTATAGGCGATCCCATCTATCCGGCCCCCCGCCTGCGCGGTTACCTCGCGCAGCATCGGGGTCAATTTTCTCACATGATCGCGCGATGCCAGCTCCGGGACCACGCCGCCATACCGGGCGTGCAGACCGACCTGCGAGTAAAGGGCATTTGCGACCAGGCCCTGATCGCCATCGTAAACCGCGACCCCGGTTTCGTCGCAGGAGGTTTCTATACCCAGTACACGCATTGGGGGGTCCCTGGAAAAAGCCTTTTCAGGTAACTGAATCTTTGCAATTCTACACGGCCGCGTTTAGAATTCCGCGTCTTGCATCCGGGCCAGGCCCGGATTTTTTGACCCGGCAATCCGGACTAGTGTAAAGGTTGTGATTTAGATGCCCAGCGTTCGAGTTAAAGAGAACGAGTATTTTGACGCCGCGTTGCGCCGTTTCAAGCGTGCCTGCGAGAAAGCCGGTATTCTCACCGAGCTCCGCCGGCGCGAGTATTACGAGAAACCGACCCAGGAACGCAAGCGCAAGAAAGCCGCGGCAGTCAAGCGCCACATGAAGCGCCTGTCGAGGGACAACTCCCGCCGCACACGCCTTTACTGACCTCCATGCCATCACGGTCGGATATCGAGAACGATATGAAGACCGCCCTCAAGGGTGGCGAAAAAGAACGCCTGGTGACCATCCGCATGTTGCTGGCGGCGATCCAGCAAAAAGAAGTGGATGAGCGCATCGAACTGGACGAAGTGCAGATTATCGGCGTGGCCGAGAAACTGATCAAGCAGCGCCGCGAGTCGGCCGATTTGTACAGGAAAGCGGAACGCGAAGAGCTGGCTGCCAAGGAAGAATCAGAAATTCTGATCCTCAAAGCTTATCTTCCGGAGCCGCTCGGCGAGGCGGAACTCGCCGCCTTGATCGACGAAGTCATTCGCGAAACGGGAGCCAGCAACATCAAGGACATGGGGCAGGTGATGGGGCAAATCAAAGCCCGCGCTCACGGTCGCGCAGACATGGCAAAAGTCAGCCCGCAGGTCCGCGCGCGTCTAGCGCCAGCGCATTCGTGAATAATCCGGGCTAGACTGAACCGAAACAGCGATATCAAGCGTCGTTGACTATATTCAGTATGGAGCCGCCAGACCGAAACGCCGCGGCGGCAGCAGTTTTTTCCATTCGGGATTCAGATGGCAGGCCGCATTCCAAAACATTTCATTGATGAACTGATCGGTCGGACAGATATCGTCGACCTGATCGGTACCCGTATCCAGCTAAAAAAGGCGGGTCGTGAGTACAAGGCTTGCTGTCCTTTTCACGATGAGAAAACACCGTCTTTTACCGTGAGCC
The DNA here is from genome assembly GCA_036443455.1 of Gammaproteobacteria bacterium. Taxonomy (GTDB): domain Bacteria; phylum Pseudomonadota; class Gammaproteobacteria; order Steroidobacterales; family MnTg04; genus MnTg04. The sequence goes on along the minus strand of JAZFYI010000197.1, from coordinate 10,484 downwards.
AGGCCAAGCAGTTTTATCACTGCTTTGGCTGCAACGCGCATGGCACCGCGCTGGGCTTCATCATGGAATACGATCGGCTGGAGTTTGTCGAGGCCGTGGAAACGCTGGCCGCCAGCATGGGCATGGAAGTGCCGCACGAAGGCGGCCCCTCGGCGCCACGCCGGGACCCGGATCTGTACCCGTTGCTCGCCGACGCGGAGAATTTTTTTCGCCAGCAGTTGAAGGAAAATGATCGCGCGATCGCTTATCTGAAAAAAAGAGGCCTCAGCGGCGAAACAGCCGCCCGCTTCGGCATCGGGTACGCCGCCGATTCCTGGGACGAATTGCTCAAGGAACTGGGGACCGACAGCAAGACAAAGGAGCGGCTGGTGCTGGCCGGCCTGGTGATTGAAAAAGAGCAAAACAAGGTCTACGACCGTTTTCGCGACCGCATCATGTTCCCCATACGCGACAGTCGCGGCCGTTGCATAGGATTTGGCGGGCGGGTGCTGGACAAAGGTGAGCCAAAGTACCTGAACTCGCCGGAAACCAGCCTTTTCCACAAGGGAAGCGAGTTGTATGGCCTGTACGAAGCACGCCAGGAAAACCGGGAATTGGCCAGACTGATCGTGGTCGAAGGCTATATGGATGTCGTCGGCCTGGCCCAGCACGGGATTTGCAATGCGGTGGCGACCCTGGGCACGGCAACGACTAACGCACATCTGAGACGCCTGTTTCAGGCTTCCGAGGAAGTCGTTTTTTGTTTCGATGGCGACCGGGCCGGTCGGGCCGCAGCCTGGCGAGCGCTCGAAAACGCCCTGCCGCAGACCGGCGGGGGCCACCAGCTCAGGTTCCTGTTTCTGCCCGATGGCCAGGACCCGGACTCGCTGGTTCGCGAAAGCGGCGCCGAGACGTTCGCAAGCTACATGGCGCAGGCAGAAACCCTGTCCGAATACCTGATACGACACCTGAGCGAGCAGGTGGATATGAACAAACTGGATGGCAAGGCTCGCTTCGCCGAACTCGCCAGGCCGTTTCTCAGGCAGATACCGGCCGGCGCATTCAGGGAATTGCTCGCCAACGAGATCGCGGAGCTTGCGGGCGCTGGCAATCGCCTGGCCCGGCAGTTGGCGAAAGATGACGACAGACCGAAACGGGTCCTTCAGCGTAGCCGCAGCAGCGGCCGGGGTGACCTGGTCCGCCAGGCCGTGACAACCCTGCTGCGTTATCCCGCGGTGGCGGCTCATGCCGGCGATACCCGCTGGTTGCTGGAGATGGACGGCGAAGGATGCCGGATTCTGCGTATGCTACTCGAGGATGCCTTGCAAAGCCCCGACATCACGACCGCGATGTTGCTGGAAAGACACCGCGATGATGATCAGTCTGCGGCCCTGATGAAGCTTGCCGCATCAGAATCACTGGTGGATGAGGAAGAAGCGATCGCCGAATTTCGCGACACCCTGAACATATTGAGCCGGCAATCCGCTGCGACCAGGCTGGACACGCTGCTGGACACTGCCCGCGAAAACGTGCTCAGCGCAGATGAAAAAGCGGAGTTAAAGGATTTACTGGCCAAACGGCAATCCGAGAGGGTCGCGGTCGATGGATGAGCCCATCAATCGGGGCATGTTTTATGGCCGGAATCGGGGTTTGGGAGCCAGGAATATAGTCACTTGTGCTATACTGGTGGATTAGCTTTGCGTGCGCAACCGGGCCGACGGAGAGCACAGAATGACGACGAGGAAAAAGAACTTGAGCAACAAAAGCGCAACCCAGGAAGCGGTTAGCCCGCCCGCGGATGACCGCCAGTCAAAGTTGAAGCAGCTGATTGCCCGCGGCAAGGAGCAAGGCTACCTGACCTACGGCGAAGTCAACGATCATCTGCCGAATGACATCGTCGATCCCGAACATATCGAAGATATTGTCAACATGATCAACGATATGGGTATCACCGTGTACGAGAAAGTGCCGGATGCCGAGACTTTGCTGTTGTCGGACAGCGCGGTTTCGGCCGACGAAGACGATGCCGCTGAAGCGGCTGCCGCTCTCGCCACCGTGGACAGCGAATTTGGCCGGACGACAGATCCGGTCCGCATGTACATGCGTGAGATGGGAACCGTCGAGTTGCTGACGCGCGAAGGCGAGATCCGCATCGCCAAGAGAATCGAGGAAGGTCTGAACCAGGTTCGTGGTGCGCTGGCAATGTTCCCGGATACCTACCGGATGTTACTGGGTGTTTACGACAACATTACGACCGGCAGCGGTCGTCTGCTGGATATGCTCACCGGGTTCATCGATCCAAACGCCTCGAACGAACCCGCAACGGCAGCCGAGCTGCAAGCCGAAGCCAAGCGAAAAGAAGAAATGAAACTGCGGGGCGAGGTGGAAGAACCTGTCGACACAGGCCCGGATCCAGATGAGGTCAGGGCACGGATGAAAAAAATCAGGAAATTTTTCACCCGATCCCTGAAGTACATCGACAAATATGGCCCCGAAGATTCCCGAACGATGGCGGTCCGGCGCGACCTGGCCGCGGACATGATGGAACTGAAGCTTGCGCCGAAGTTTTTTGACGCGCTGGTCTGGAACCTGCGCGGCCACATCGCAAACATTCGCGCACAGGAACGCCAGGTTATGCATTATTGCGTCGCGGAAGCCGGCATGCCGCGCAAGGATTTCATCGCCAGTTTCCCAAGCAACGAGACCAACCAGCAGTGGGTGGACAAACATATTCGCGCCAAGCGCAAGCATTCATCCGGCCTGTCCAGGCTCAAGGAGGATATTCTGCGGGCGCAGAAAAAACTGATCTTACTGGAGATCAGGACCTACCTGGGTATTTCCCAGATCAAGGAAATCAACCGCCAGATGTCCATCGGTGAGGCCAAGGCCCGCCGTGCGAAGAAAGAAATGGTCGAGGCGAATCTGCGCCTGGTGATTTCCATTGCCAAGAAATACACCAACCGTGGGCTTCAGTTTCTGGACCTGATCCAGGAGGGCAACATCGGGTTGATGAAGGCGGTCGACAAATTCGAATACCGGCGTGGTTACAAGTTTTCGACCTATGCAACCTGGTGGATCCGGCAGGCGATTACCCGTTCGATCGCCGACCAGGCCCGTACGATCCGCATCCCGGTACACATGATTGAAACCATCAACAAGCTCAATCGCATTTCCCGCCAGATGCTGCAGGAAATTGGCCGCGAACCCACGCCTGAAGAACTTGCGATCCGCATGGAAATGCCCGAGGACAAAGTGCGCAAGGTCATGAAAATTGCCAAGGAACCCATTTCCATGGAAACCCCCATCGGCGACGATGAAGACTCTCACCTGGGCGATTTCATCGAAGATGCGACGGTGGATTCCCCGGTCGATTCGGCGACCACGGAAGGGCTCCGGGAGGCCACTTACGATATCCTCGGGGGCCTGACACCGCGGGAAGCAAAGGTCCTGCGCATGCGCTTCGGCATAGACATGAACACGGATCACACGCTCGAGGAAGTCGGCAAGCAATTCGATGTCACGCGAGAGCGCATACGGCAGATCGAAGCGAAGGCGCTGCGCAAACTGCGTCACCCGACGCGCTCGGAACGCCTGCGCAGTTTTCTTGCCGAAGACTAGCGGTCTCCACGGCCTGCAGAAGCTACTAGCCGCGAGGAATCAGCGGATATACTGTTCGCACCAGAGCAAACCGGGGCCTGTAGCTCAGTTGGTTAGAGCAGAAGACTCATAATCTTTTGGTCGAAGGTTCGAGTCCTTCCAGGCCCACCATCTTTTGCAAAGGGTTGCGTCATTCTTGATGTGGCCCTTTTGTATGTGCGCAGCGGACTTGCCACGGTCTGGATGACACTTCCGGGCTATCGGGTTATGTTGCTTTTTTGAATGGTGCTTGGTCTGGTATCGACAAGTTAACCGATCCTGCCGGGTAGCGATTTTTGGCATTACAGACGCATGTGTGGAGGATGGAAAATGGCAGACTTCGATGGCAAGGTAGCGCTGGTTACAGGCGGTGGTGTTGGCATAGGCCGTGCAACGGCACTCGCATTTGCGCGTGAAGGCGCCAAGGTTGTGATCGGCAACCGCAGTGTCGAGCGTGGCGAGGAAGTTGTCAAAGCCATCCAGGTTGGCGGTGGCGAGGCCAGCTTTCTGCGAACGGACGTAATATCAGAAGACGATGTTCGGGCTCTTGTAGAGCATGCGGTGTCCACCTATGGCCGGCTCGATGTGGCATTTAACAACGCCGGTGTTGAAGGACTGGTTACCCCGCTCGCGGATCAGACGGACGATAACTTCCGATACGTCATGGATATAAACGTCAAAGGGGTCTGGTTGTCGATGAAGTATCAGATCCCGCAGATGCTGGAGACCGGTGGTGGGGCGATCGTCAACAACTCTTCAGTAGCCGGTTTGGTCGGTTTTCCCGGCTTGGGAATTTATTGTGCCTCAAAGCATGCCGTGATGGGACTCACCAAGTGCGCGGCGCTGGAGTATTCAGCGCAGGGGATTCGCGTCAATACAGTCAACCCGGCAGTAATCGATACAGCGATGGTCGATCGGCTTGCCGAAAGTCTCGAGACCACCAAAGACGACTTGAGTACCTTGCATCCGATTGGACGCATTGGTCAGGTGGATGAGGTGGCCAATGCCGTGCTGTGGCTTTGCTCGGAAAAATCGTCTTTCGTGACTGGTACGGACTTGTGCGTTGACGGTGGTTTTACTGCACAGTAGGCGTGGCTGACCGTCCAAAACCGCAGCCGCCATCGTACCGAAGTCCGACCTGCTTTTCCCTGAGGAAAATGGCGCCGGCCGCCTGAATCGAGGCCAAATAAGTCAGTTTTTGGGGTCCAAACCCGTATTTTGTTAACTGGGTCAAGATTTTATGGCGCAGCGAAAGGTATTTTCCATATTCCGGCAGGGTCCAAGACGGAAGCCCTGCTGCTGTGCTGATTTTCTCCTCGCCGAGGAACAGGCGCAGACGATCATCCGTACGGGATTAGGTACAAAGTGGCGAAAGCAGGCAAACAACCGGAAATCAAGATTTTGCTGCTATCCAGCGACCCGGAGTTTTTGGGCCTGGTCACGGACGCGGTAGAAGATCGCTATGTGCTTTTCCATGCAAAGGATCTGAAACAGGCACTCGGGTTTGATCATCTCGGCCAGGTCGCTCTCTTGATTGCCGACTCCGAGATGCTTGGCGGCGATCCTGCACCCATAATCGAACGCTTGGGCCGTCGCGCGCCAAGCATGGTCCAGGTGATTGCCGGCACCGGGAACGACAGGCCTGCGCTTACAAAATTGATGAACGACGGCAAGATATTCCGGGTGCTCACCAAGCCATGCCAGCCGGGACAAACCCGGCTATATATAGAGGCCGCGATCAAACAGGCGATGCTGATACGCGGCGTCGACCACAGCGTGGAAAAACCGCCTGTGCGCTCCTGGAAAAAACCCGCATTGGTCGTCGGCAGTGTTGCTGCCGTACTCATGTCAGTCGCTTTCGTCATTCCCTGGGGTAATGATACTGCTGAAGCACCCGGCAATTATCTGGAATCGGGTCAGGGTGCGTTGATCGAGCAGCATCTGGACATGGCCAGGCTGGCCATGGGAGACAAGCGATATTTTGAACCAAAAAATAACAACGCGATTTATTATTATTATCAGATTCTGACGCTGGATCCGGACAATGTCGGTGCCCACCGTGGGATTATGGCTGCGGCCGATAAGGTACTCGCGCAAACCGAACAGGATCTGCTGCAGAACAGGCCCGCCAGGGCAGCGAAAGCGCTGGTCATGATCAGAAATGTGCTGCCCGATCACCCGCGGCTGGCTTTTTTTGACTCCCTCGTTGGCGCCACTTCACCGGAACAACGCATGAACAATGCGCGCAGAGCGATCGAAGCCGGCCAATACGAGCAGGCATTTGGTCTTTTGGCCGAAACCCCCGGCGGCGATTCGGCAAAACCCCGGGCGATGGAAAAGGTCGTTCTTGGCGGCGTCCTGGAACACGCCCAAGCCGCGATAGTCGGCGGTGAAATTGGCCGGGCACTGGACCTGATAGACCGCGTCAAGGTGATCAACTCCAGCTATGGCGGGATTGCCGAAATTCAAGACCAGCTTGGGCGGAAGTATTCGTCCCTGATGAGCCAGGTTCGCACTGAAACCGATAATGGAAATCTCGGAAACGCGGAGAGCCTGCTGCGACAGGCCGAAACAATCCCGGTCGCCAGCGTGTCATCCATCAGGCAGGCGCGAGCGCGCATTTCGAAGGCTCGGATGACGATGGGCGAAGAAGCCGCCGCGCTGGCCGCGCAGCAAAGACGCGAGAATCAGATCGCTGATCGGGTAAACGCCCTATACCAGGAATTCCAAGCCAGCATCGCGGACAGCCGCCTGCTCACGCCGCGCCAAGGCAACGCACTCTTTTTTCTGAATGAAATGCGAGAACTGAATCCGGACGGCGAGGAATATCGCGCCGGATCGCTGACATTGACCAACAAACTGCTGGAACAGATGTGGCGAGACCTAGCGGCGCGAGAGTACGCCGCTGCCGAAGCTTTTCTAAAGCAAGCGGAACAACTCGGTGGCGACACCGAAGAACTAGGCACTGCACGTTCCGGACTGGAACAGGATTGGGCCGCTCACCAGGGCAGCGTCGTAATCCCGGCGACGCAGATGAAAATGACGAATTTCGTGGAGCCGGACTTTCCCAAACGTGCTTTGCGCCGGAACATAGAGGGCTGGGTGGATGTCGAGTTCACGGTTAGCGCAACCGGTGAAGTCAGCAAAATCGAAATCATCGAAGTTGAAAAAACCGGCTACTTCGAAAAGGCCACCCGGCAAGCAGTTGCCCAGTGGCGTTTCGAGCCACAGGTATTCCGCGGCCAGCCTCACGAGCAGCGCGTAGCGGCACGCCTGCAGTTCAATTTGTAACACATCGCCACGCCGGCACCACCGAAAAGGCCGGCGGAAATATCCGGCCGCCCTTCCGGGTCCGGATTGACTTGGCCGCCCCGCGATTTCGCCGGGAGTTTTGCTCACCATCGGAAGTGCTTCGGATATACTGCGGGCCATGTTCGACTGGCTGTCTTTCTTCAAACCGTACTTACCATGGATGGCGCTGGCATCTTTTTTTAGCCTGATCCTGGCCGTTGTTTTGTTGCCCGCGATCGTCACGCAGTTACCGGAAGACTATTTCATTCGCGAAAAACGCCAGCCTGTCGCCCGCCAGAAGGGGCACCCCGTGTTGATGGTTATTGTCAACCTGGTCAAGAACCTGCTGGGCCTGTTGTTCATTGTGGCGGGCGTATTGATGACGTTTTTGCCGGGACAGGGATTACTGACCATCCTGATCGGCATGATGCTGGTGAATTTCCCGGGCAAATACCACCTGGAGCAAGCCCTGATCAGGCAGAAAATAATTTCACGAACCCTGAACAAACTGCGCAGCAGGGCGCACAAGAAACCGTTCCAAATGCCACCGAACCCCTGAGCACTCCCTTTTTGCGGCGCCGATCATCGCTGCCTACCCGTCGGGAAGCTTCGGGTAGCTCGCCACCAGAAATCTGAAGCGCGTGGCGCCGGATGAAGTTGACCCATAGCGGTCGATCAAGGCGGCGATCAATTCGCTCAGTTCCTGGGCGAAAGCTTGTTGGTCCTGCGGATTATCGAACGCAATTTCCGATTCCAGGGTCAGCACCGGCAGTTTTTCCCCTTTTTCCCCGGCAGCCGATGACAAAACGCCGACTTCTCGAATCGCGCTGGCACACCGTTCCATGAGCCAACTGCCGGAGTATCGATCCTCCGGGATCGACCCCTGCGGGTCGGTCCGGATCACAATGATTTGCCGCGCCGCCGCCTGGAGTTTCCTGGCGACGCAGTTGCCGCGCCGGCTCTCGCCTACGCTTGCCAGCAACCCTGCGTCCTCGAGCTGCCTGACGTGGTAGCCCAGCTTCTGCCTGGGCATGCCCATCACCACGGCCAGCTCGGCCGTCGTCCGGGGTTGATCCATTTCCTGCAGGATTTTCGACTTCAGCGGGTCTGCCAGCAACGCCATGGTCCGGGCATCGGAAACGACCATTAATTCCTGTCTCATCGAGGCAAATCCGGGTGCATATTTCGAGATATATTATCTACCGACAAATTATTTTGTCAAGACATTTATTTTTGTCGGTCGAAATATTCAAACGACTTTTCAAGCCTGGATCATCCGCACTGTATACCCGAACCCACTTGTACGAGCACAGCATCGCTCAGGGAGCGGTTAGCAGGAAACGAAAAGATAATGGGAGGCCGATGCAGGATTTCCCGCTCCCGGAACATTCCGGTTAATAGACTCTGAATCCACCATAGCGTTTTCGGCTGCGGTAATCGAACCACAAAAAGCCGCTAAAGAACCCGACCAGCAGCATCAACCCGGCGGCCAGAAAGGCCCAGCGTACCGGCACGCTGCCGCGAAAATTAACCATGCGCTCGTTGAACCGGGTGTTGTCGACCTCCAGTTCGGTTGCGCGCGCCAATGCGGCGGCCCCTTCCGTTCTTGCCGTTGCCAGTTCGTTCTCGAGGCCGGCGATGGTCTGACGGACATCCGAGGTTTGCGCCAGCACCTTTTCCAGGCGGTCATTGATTTTCGCGTTCGCCGCTTCCAGTTCCATCGCCCGCGCCGCGGCTGGCTTGCTGCTGATCAGGTAACCCGCCTTGACCCAGCCTTCTTCACCGGCGCTGGTACGAACTCTTGCGTAGAAACGATTGCGTTCCAGTATTTCCAGCTCTGTGCCGCTGACCAGTGTCCGAAACGGCGTATCGCTGGTGTCTTCCGCAATATGCAGACCCAGTTGCAGTTCATCCGTGACATATTCGGCCTGTGCCGGCAATGCCATCATCCACAGCAGGCTCGCTGCAGCCACAAATCCGCCCGCTTTCATCATAGGTTGATTTCCATAGCAAGAAATGCCGGCTAAAAACCAATTCCCGCGCCGACCAAAATCCCAGCAAAACTATCCTGACCGAAATCCGTGCCTTCTGGTCGCGCCAGGCCTGCTTATTGTACGGCTTGCGTACGCACTTGCCAGCAATAATAATTGTGGAGCATGAGAGTTCGGAGCTTTGTCTCCACGGTGAACCGGTCGCGCTTGTCTGCATCGGTTCTTGTTCAACGCCTTAGCGGCGCCGGTTACCGGTGGTGATGCGATGATGAATCGATTTCGCGTAGCAGCCTTGTACGCCGCACTGGTCATCTTGAGTGGTTGCGCCACCTCGCCGCTTGGCCGCACGCAGCTCGTTTTTTTCCCGGATTCGGAAATGAACCGTATGGGTGTGCTGGCCTTCCAGCAGATCCAGACCACGACGCCGCTCGAGGATGACCCCGTTATCCGAAGCTATGTGCAGTGCGTCGCCGATTTCTTGCTAAGGCAACCGGGGGCAAATGCGCATACCTCGAGCTGGGAGGTGCGAGTTTTCAGACAAGACCAGGCGAACGCCTTTGCGCTGCCCGGAAAGAAAATTGGCGTATTCACCGGCCTGCTGGAAGTGACGGAGAACCAGGCTCAGCTGGCCGCCGTCATCGGTCACGAAATCGCCCATGTCCGGGCGCGTCACGCCAATGAACGCGTCTCCACAGGCTACCTGGCGCAAAGCGGCAGCCAGTTGATCGCCGCGATGGCCGGCGGCTCGGCCCAGACCCGGAGCAACGTCATGGCCATGCTTGGCGTAGGCACACAGGTCGGAATCCTGTTGCCTTTTGGCCGCACCCAGGAAAGCGAGGCTGACCTGATCGGCCTGGACCTGATGGCGCAGGCCGGGTTTGACCCGCAGCAAAGCATCCGGCTTTGGCAAAACATGGGCGCCACCGGCGGTAGCAGACCACCCGAGTTTCTATCGACCCACCCGGCCAGCACGACCCGGATCCGGCAACTTCGCCAGAGAATGCCACAAGCCATCGAGCTGTATGAACAGGCCAGGGCGGCCGGACGCCGCCCGGCGTGTGATTAGCGTGCAGGCCGCCGGAAAACTGGACGGCCGCTTGACATAAAGTCCGAATAAGGTCAAAAAATCGAATAATTCGCCGGGACTTGCGGTCGAATCTATTGAATGATGGCGGGGTGGCCTTTTTCAGCCCAAATTTTGCAGTAATTGTGACTTCGGTGGTTTACTGGATCGCCTGGGTCGGGTGATAGTCTGCCCATACTTGGATTCTGGAATACGATGATCAATTTGCGACCGGCCGCCCTGTGCGGCGCCATACTGCTGATTGCAGCCAACAGCTTCGCCGCTGGCCGCTCCGCCGATGACGGCAGCTTCCGGGTCTTACATTACGAACCGGTACCGGCGCCGAGGCTGCAGGAGCCGGCCCGACTGGCGGGTCAATCCATTCGCTTCCAGGCGCTTGGGCGTGATTTTCATTTGCGCCTGCAAGACAACAACAGGCTACTGGACGGTCTTTCTGAAAATCGGCGCCAGGAAATCCTGCGGGGCACGGAAATCCTTCGCGGCCAGCTGGACCAGGTACCCGG
>JAZFYI010000196.1:0-25278 GCA_036443455.1 Gammaproteobacteria bacterium | reverse complement strand
TTTCCCGGGTGAATCGGCAGGCCTGCTGAACGATTACAGTCGCTGGCGCGAGATCGGCCAGGCGACGCTGGCCTATGGTTATGGCTTGTCGCTGACGCCGCTGCAGCTGGCGCAAGCGTACGCAGTTCTGGCGGCAGACGGTATCCGCCGGCCGGTATCCTTGTTGCGAACGGATCAGCCCGAAGCCGGTAAGCGAGTGATTAGCGCGGAGACCGCGATCGCCGTGGTCGATATGCTGGAGCGGGTGGTCAGTACCGGCGGTACCGGCAGGAAAGCGGCCGTGCCTGGTTACCGGGTCGCCGGCAAGACCGGCACTTCGTGGAAGTTCCAGGCGGGCGGGTATTCGACCGATCGTTACATCGCCGTGTTCGCTGGTCTTGCGCCGGCCACCGATCCGCGGCTGGTTATCGTTATCCTGATCGACGAACCCGGTGGTGAAAAATATTATGGCGGCGATGTGGCCGCGCCGGTTTTTTCCGCGGTCATGTCCGGCGCTCTGCGCTACCTGGCGGTACCGCCCGATGCGCTGACGCCATACCGGCCGGAACCGGGCGTGATCGCCCAGGCTCGCGTGCAACGCGCTGCCGTGGCGGCGAGAGCCCGATGATGACGGCGCCCGCAAAAGCCAGCATCTCACTGGCCCGGTTGCTTGGCATCCCGGAGGACCGGCTGGCCGGCAACCCGGTGATCACCGATATCACGCTGGACAGCCGCGAGGTGGTCGCGGGGAGCCTGTTCCTGGCCTGTGCCGGCACTCATTCTCATGGCCTGGATTATCTCGGGCAGGCGCTGGCGCAAGGTGCGGTCGCGGTTGCCTGGGAATCTGCAATCGGTACCAGGCCGCCGGCGATCGATACCAGCGTGCCCGTGCTGGAGGTGCCCCAATTGAGGCGCCGGCTGGGTCGCATGGCAGAGCTGTTTTTCGACGCTCCATCGAAGAAAATCGAGGTTACCGGCATTACCGGGACCAACGGCAAGACCACCTGCGCATGGTTGCTGGCGGGCGCACTGGATGCCTGCGGCCAGTCCGCCGGCCTCATCGGCACGCTGGGTTATGGTTTCCCGGTTACCTTGTCGGCAGCAGAGCTGACCACACCGGATTGCATCGGTGTGCACCGGCGGCTGGCTGAGCTGCGCGGGCTCGGGGCCGCTCATGTGGCGATGGAAGTGTCCTCGCACGCGCTGGACCAGGGCCGCGTCGATGGGGTTCATTTCAGCGCCGCGCTGTTTACCAACCTCAGTCGCGATCATCTCGATTACCACGGTGACCTCGCGAGCTATGGGGCGGCCAAGGCCCGGCTGTTCCTGAACCCCGAGTTGGATCGCGCGGTCATCAATGTTGACGACCCCTACGCCGAAACCATCATCGACCAGTTGCAACAGCGAATCAGGTTGCTGCGTGTTGGACGGAACGCGGATGCAAGCGGGCGCGGAGAATTTCTGCGCCTCGAGCGGGTCAGGGAAACGACCCGCGGGCTGGAACTCGGCTTTGCCGGCAGCTGGGGCGAATTCAGCCTGCACAGTAGTCTGCTCGGCGATTTCAATGCCGGCAACCTGGCGCTGGTCCTGGCGGCCCTGCTGGCCGACGGGGTTGCGGCGGAAGATGCGATCCACGCTTTGGCCGGCGTGGCCGCACCACCGGGGCGCATGGAGGTGGTGAGCGTCGGCGACCGGCAGCCGATCGCCATCGTCGATTATTCGCATACCCCGGACGCGCTTCAGAAAGCGCTGTTTGCGCTGCGCCGGCATGCGACGGGACAACTTTGGTGCGTGTTCGGTTGCGGTGGAGAACGCGACCAGGGAAAACGGGCGTTGATGGGTGAAATTGCCGCCAGGTTTGCGGATCAGGTCATCGTCACCAGCGACAATCCCCGCGGCGAAGATCCGCTTGCCATCATCGCCGATATAAAAGCGGGTGCAGCTGACGCCGGCCACGTGGTCACGATTGCAGATCGGCGCGAGGCCATTGCCGCGGCGCTGGATCAGGCCGGACCCGATGACATCGTGCTGGTTGCAGGCAAGGGCCACGAATCCCATCAGGAAATTGCCGGTCGGAAGCTGCCATTTTCAGATAGCCAGGAAATTCTCCGGATCCTGGAGGAGTCCTGATGATTGGCGGCAGCTTGCAAAAGATCAGCGCACGACTCGCCGGCCAGCTGCATGGCAACGACGCAAAATTCATCGGCGTGTCGATCGACAGCCGCACGCTGTCGGCCGGTGAGCTGTTTGTCGCGATCCAGGGCGAGCGCTTCGATGGTCACGATTTCGTAGCTGCCGTCGCTGATACAGGGGCGGCTGGCGCGCTCGTTCATCGCTTGCAACAGCTTGCCTTGCCCCAGGTGTGCGTCGGCGATACGCGGCTGGCGCTGGGGCAGCTGGCGGCTGCGTGGCGGCAGGAATTCGATATCCCGGTGATCGGCGTCACCGGCAGCAACGGCAAGACCACGGTCAAGGAAATGCTGGCATCGATCATGGCGCGGCGCGGGCCGGTACTCAGTACGCGCGGTAACCTGAATAACGATATCGGCGTGCCGCTGACCTTGCTGGAGCTGGCGGAGGAGCATCGCTGCGCGGTCATCGAGATGGGTGCGAACCATCCCGGCGAAATAGCCGGGTTGACGGCGCTCGCATGCCCGACGGTCGGTTTGGTCACCAACGCCGGCATTGCACACCTCGAGGGTTTTGGCAGCCCGGATGGGATAGCCCGGGCCAAAGGCGAGTTGTTCGATAGGTTGCCTGCCGACGGTACCGCGGTCATCAACACCGATCAGGATTACGCCGGGCTCTGGAAGCAGCTGGCCGGCAACCGGGAGATCATCAGTTTTGGACTGGGCAGGGACGCCCGGTTCACCGCCGGCGATGTGTCGCAGGGTGTCCGCGATGGGCAACCCTGGCTCAGTTTTTCCATGACCACGCCGCTCGGCAGTATTCCGCTCGAGTTGAACTTTGCCGGTACCCACAACGTGATGAATGCGCTGGCTGCAGCGGCCGCGGCAGCCGCGGCGGGCGCGGGTATCGATGATATTCGCGAGGGTCTCCAAGCCGCCCGGCAAATCGCCGGACGCCTGCAATTGCTCGTTCGCAAAGGCGGCGGCTGGTTGATCGACGACACCTATAACGCCAACCCGGTATCCGCCCGGGCCGCAATGGAATTCGCGGCCAGTCTTGGCGGGCAGCACTGGCTGGTCCTCGGAGACATGGGCGAACTCGGGCCGGATGCCGAGACCATGCATCACGAGCTGGGGCTGGCCGCCGGCGAACTCGGTTTCGATCGGGTTTATAGCTGCGGTGACCTGGCAGCCAGGGCGGCGGCCGCTTTCCCGGGCGAGAGCCGGTGCTTCGACGGGCTGGACGCGTTGATCGATGCACTGAGCCAGGATCTGCCGGCCACGCATGCAAACGGCAGCGGCGACAGCAACGAACAGGTTATTCCGTTGCTCAAGGCATCGAGGAGCATGCGTTTCGACAAGGTCGTCGATGCGCTGTGCAGGAACGAAAAGAAAATCGGCGAGTCCCAGGGGGAATAAAAAGTGCTGCTGTATCTAACGGATTATCTCAGTCAGCTTTATTCGGGTTTCAATCTGTTCGGTTACCTGACCTTTAGGGCGATTCTCAGTGCGTTGACCGCGCTTAGCATTTCTCTGCTGGTGGGTCCATTGATGATCCGCCATCTGAGTATTCGCCAGATCGGCGAGCAGGTTCGCGATTTTGGCCCGATAACCCACTTGCCCAAAGCAGGCACGCCGACCATGGGTGGCGCGTTGATCCTGATCGCGATCTCGCTCAGTACGTTGTTGTGGTCCAGGCTCGATAACTATTATGTCTGGGTCGTGCTCGGGGTGACGCTGGCATTCGGCACCATCGGTTTCATCGATGACTACCGAAAGTTGATTTTGAAAGACTCGCAGGGCCTGTCGGTCCGGACGAAATTGTTCTGGCAGTCGATGGCCGCGCTCACGGCCGCGCTGGTCCTTTATTACAACGCGCAGGACCCGGCCATCGAACATGCCTTGCTGATCCCCTTTTTCAAGGATTGGCTCATACCGCTCGGCGGCTTTTACCTGGTGTTCACTTACTTCGTAATCGTCGGCACCAGCAACGCGGTCAATCTCACCGATGGGCTGGATGGCCTGGCGATCATGCCTTGCGTGCTGGTTTCCGGTGCGTTGGGTATTTTCGCTTATGCCTCGGGCAACATCGTCATTGCCGGGTACCTCGGTATCCCGTATATCGCCGGGTCGGGCGAAATGATGGTGTTCTGTGCCTCGCTGGCCGGCGCCGGGCTGGGTTTCCTCTGGTTCAACACTTATCCGGCACAGGTTTTTATGGGCGATATCGGTGCGCTCGCGCTGGGCGCCGCGATTGGTGTGGTCGCCGTCATCGTGCGCCAGGAATTGATCCTGCTGGTGATGGGCGGCGTATTCGTGATCGAAACGGTCTCGGTCATATTGCAAGTGGCTTCGTTCAAGCTGACCGGCAAGAGAATTTTTCGCATGGCGCCGCTGCATCACCACTATGAACTCAAGGGATGGGCGGAGCCCAAGGTTATCGTCCGGTTCTGGATTATTACGGTGATCCTGGTGCTGGTCGGATTGTCGTCGTTGAAGATTCGCTGACAGGTTTTCCCAATGCCAGGTAGCGGTCAACAAAATCATTTAATGGCGGGCGCCGAGCCGGCCGGCAATGGCGTGCGTTGCCGCAGCCTGGTGCTCGGGCTGGGAGTCACCGGTTTGTCGCTGGCCCGCTTCCTGTCGGCGCAGGGCGATGCGGTGCTGATTGCCGATACCCGGGAGAAACCGCCGGGGCTGGAAGCTTTGCAAAAAGAGGGTCTGGATGTCGAGCTGGCGCTGGGTGCATACCCGGCTGGCTGGCTGGATCGGGTCGATCGGGTCCTGGTCTCGCCGGGTGTTCCCCTCGACCACCCGGTGTTGCTGGAGGCAAAGACCCGGGGCCTGCCCATGGGTAACGACATCGGTCTGCTGGCACAGCGTGCCCGCGACACCGGCGTGCCGCTGGTCGCCATCACCGGCTCCAACGGCAAAAGCACGGTCACCACGATGTTGGCCGCGATGCTCGAGAAGGCCGCGGTCCGGACCGGGACCGGCGGCAACCTGGGCATGCCTGCGCTCGAGTTGCTGCGTGGAGACGCCCCCGAACTGTACTTGCTGGAATTGTCCAGTTTTCAGCTTGACCTGGTCTTTGGTCTGCAGGCAAAGGTCGCGGCCTTGCTCAATCTTTCGCCAGATCACCTGGATCGCTATGCCGGCTTTGCCGCCTATGCGGCCAGCAAGGCGAGGATATTCGAAGGCTGTGAAACAGCGATCGTCAATCGCGACGATGCCACGGTGATGTCGCTGCTGCCGCCAGCGTGCGAGTACCTGAGTTTTGGCCTGGATGCCCCCGGCAAAAATAATTTTGGCTTACTGGGCGATGGATTGAACGACGCAGACTGTTTTCTTGCGCGTGGTGACGAAGCGCTGCTCGCCGTAGCCGAGCTACCGCTTGCCGGCCGGCACAACCTGGCCAATGCGCTGGCGGCGCTGGCGATGGCCGATGTCCTGTCCGTGCCCATGGATAGCTGTGTGGGAGCGCTACGCGGGTACACCGGCTTGCCTCACCGAACCCAGCTGGTTGTCGAGCGCGATGGCATTCGCTGGGTCGATGATTCCAAGGGAACCAATGTCGGTGCCGCGGTCGCTGCGGCCGAAGGTTTGCAAGGCCCGTTGCTGCTGATCGCCGGGGGGCAGGCCAAGGCCCAGGACTTTGCCCCGCTGGCGGCGGCACTGGCCGGCAAAGCGAGATCTGCGATCCTGATCGGCCAGGATGCAGACGCAATCGCCGAGGTGCTGCGCCCGGTTTGCCCCGTAACTCATGCCGGCAGTATGCGTGAGGCCGTCGAGATCGCCCACGCGCAGGCGCGCCGCGGGGACACGGTGTTGTTGTCGCCGGCTTGCGGCAGCCAGGATATGTTTGCCGATTTCCGCGAACGCGGCCGGGTTTTTGCAGCCGCCGTGGCCGAGGTGCTTTCGTGAACGCGCCGGCGATCACCATGCATAACGCCGGGCTGCCGCGGCGAACCAGCCTGGATCCGGTACTGGTTGGGCTGACCGCAATCCTTTTGCTGCTGGGTCTGGTCATGATGACATCGGCCTCGATAAGCATTGCCGAAAGTGAAACCGGCAATGCGTTTTATTACCTGCAGAAACAGGCGATGTTCCTGTTGCTCGCTCTGACCGGTGGTTTCATGGCGATGCTGATCCCGACGCAGCTGTGGCAACGAACCGGCCCATTGTTGCTGTTGCTCGGGCTGGCCTTGCTGGTCCTGGTCTTGTTGCCGGGCGTCGGCAGCACGGTCAACGGAGCGACCCGCTGGATAAATTTCGGGCCTGCTTCGCTGCAGGTTTCCGAGCCGGCCCGCTTGTTGATCGTGATGTACCTGTGCGGGTACCTGGTACGTCGGCGCGAAGCCCTGCAAACGAATTTTACCGGTTTGGCCGGACCGGTTTTCCTGGTTGGCCTGGCCTGCGCCTTGTTGCTCGCGGAACCCGACTTTGGTGCGGCGACGGTGCTGCTGGGAACGACGCTGGGCCTGCTGTTTCTCGGCGGCGTGCGCTTGCGGGATTTTCTGATGCTGTTTGTCGCTGTGATCGGCGCCCTGGCGGTACTCGCGATCTCTACGCCATACCGGCTGAAAAGACTCACCGGTTTTCTCGACCCCTGGGCGGATCCGTTCGATTCCGGGTTCCAGCTTACCCAGTCGCTGATCGCCGTGGGTCGCGGCGAATGGCTGGGTGTCGGGCTGGGAAACAGCGTGCAGAAAATGTTCTACCTGCCTGAGGCGCACACCGATTTCGTATTCGCGGTGATTGCCGAGGAACTGGGCTTTGCCGGCGTGCTGCTGATCGTCTCTTTGTTCCTGCTGGTGGTCTGGCGCGCTTTCTGGCTGGCGCGATACTCGGCCGAGGCCGGTCGCTATTACCAGGCCTACCTGGCCGCCGGTCTCGGCATCTGGCTGGGGTTGCAGGCGTTTATCAATATGGGGGTCAACCTGGGTCTGCTGCCCACCAAGGGGCTGACCCTGCCGATCCTCAGTTACGGTGGCAGCAGCCTGCTGGTGACCTTTGTCGCGCTCGGGTTGTTGCTGAGGATTCGCCTGGAGCTGGGCCAGATCGGCGGTCACGGCGGCGCCCGCAAACGGCAGGTGGCCCGCAGCCGGAGGTCTCGCAGATGAGCGGTCCGGTCATGATCATGGCGGGGGGGACGGGAGGCCACGTGTACCCGGCGCTTGCCGTCGCCCGCGGTCTTGCCGCCATGGGCAGGGATGTCATCTGGCTGGGTACGCGGCGCGGACTCGAAGGCAGGGTTATTCCGCAGCAGCAAATACCGATCGAGTGGATATCGGTCTCCGGTCTGCGGGGCAAGGGCGCGGTCAGCTGGCTGCTGGCGCCGTTTCGATTGCTCAGAGCGCTTTTTCAGGCCTTATCGATCCTGCGAAAAACCAGGCCGTCGGTGGTGCTCGGCATGGGCGGTTTCGTTTCCGGCCCCGGCGGGCTGGCAGCCCGCCTGCTCGGTCGCAGGCTGGTCATACACGAGCAAAACGCCGTCGCCGGTCTGACCAACCGCTCGCTCGCACGGATCGCGGATCGTGTCCTGGAAGCGTTTCCGGGTAGCTTTCCGAACCCCGGGCACATCCGCTCCGGGGTCGAGACGGTCGGCAACCCGGTTCGCGATGAAATACTTTCGCTGCCCGAACCAGGCCGGAGAATGGCGGGGCGGAGTGGCAGCCTGCGCCTGCTTGTCCTGGGCGGCAGCCAGGGTGCGTTGCGCCTCAACACGATGACGCCTTTGGCGTTGGCGCAAATCGATGGCGGCCAGCGGCCGCAAGTGTGGCACCAGGCCGGCGCCAGGACCCTGGACCAGGCAAAGTCCGCGTACCGGCTGCATGACATCGATGCGCGCGTGGAACCGTTTATCGAACAAATGGCCGACGCCTATGGCTGGGCGGACCTGGTGATTTGTCGCGCCGGCGCATTGACCGTATTCGAACTGGCGGCCGCCGGGTTGGCCGCGGTGCTGGTCCCGTTCCCGTCAGCCGTCGATGATCACCAGACCCTGAATGCCGATTGGCTGGTTCGTGCGGGGGCTGCCGTACTGCTACCCGAAGCAAAACTGTCGGCGGATTCGCTGGCCGCCATGATTTTGAAATTTTCCGGCGATCGGCAAGGCCTGCTCGATATGGCTGGCCGGGCCAGGGCGCTGGCCGCTCCCGGCGCCTGCGGCAAGGTCGTGCGGGCCTGTCTTGGCACGATGGGCGATGAGCCGGGTTCTGCCTCGAGCCGGCACAAGGGTGTGTCATGAACACCCGTATGCGGCGGATCAACCGGATTCATTTTGTCGGGATCGGCGGGGTCGGCATGGGCGGGGTCGCCGAGGTGCTGATCAACCTGGGTTACCAGGTTCAAGGCTCGGATATGCGCCACAGCCGGGTCACGAGGCGGCTCGAGTCGCTGGGCGCGAGTATTGCCATCGGTCACGCGGCTGAAAATGTCGGTGCCGCGGATGTGATTGTCGTATCCAGCGCGATCGGCGCAGACAACCCCGAGATCGCGGCGGCCAGGCAGCGGCGCCTGCCGGTCGTGCAGCGTGCGGAAATGCTGGCCGAGTTGATGCGCTTCCGCTACGCGATCGCGGTGGCCGGTACCCATGGCAAGACCACGACGACCAGCCTGATCGCCTCGGTGCTGGCCGAAGGCGGTGAGGACCCGACATTTGTCGTCGGTGGATTGCTCAAGAGCGCCGGCACCAACGCGCGCCTGGGCACCGGTCGCTACCTGGTTGCCGAGGCCGACGAGAGCGATGCCTCTTTTATGCATCTGCAACCGATGCTCGCCGTGCTGACCAATATCGACGCCGACCATCTCGAAACCTATGGCGGTGACTTCTCCAGGCTGCGGCAGAGCTTTATAGAATTTATTCATAACCTGCCTTTTTACGGGCTCGCCGTAGTCTGCCTGGACGATGAGGGCGTTGCCGATGTACTCGATGAGATCGCCAGACCGGTAACGACCTATGGCCTGAGCGCGGCTGCCGATGTGCGGGCGGAGAATGTCCGGCAACAAGGTGCGAGTTGCAGTTTCACTGCGCTTCGGCCGGACCGTGAGCCGCTGGCGATTACCCTGAATCTTCCCGGCGTGCATAACGTCAGAAACGCGCTGGCCGCGATCAGCGTCGCCCATGAACTCGATATCGCCGACGATGCCGTAGCCCGGGCGTTGCGGGAATTCGCCGGTATCGACCGGCGCTTCCAGGTCCAGGAAATTCGGCTGGGCGGTCGCCAGGTCCTGCTGATCGACGACTACGGCCATCATCCGACTGAAGTCAGCGCAGTATTGGAATCGATCCGCTCTGGCTGGCCGGGACGGCGCCTGGTGCTTGCCTACCAGCCGCACCGGTATACCCGGACCCGGGACTTGTTCGCCCGGTTTGCCGAGGTTTTGTCCGGGGCGGATGTACTGCTGTTGTGTCCGGTATATCCCGCCGGTGAACAGCCGATAGCGGGTGCCGACAGCCCGGCGCTGGCCGAAGCCATAGGCTCACGCGGAGAGCTTGAGCCGATATTGCTGGCTGAGCTCGCTGATTTGCCCGGGATGCTGGCCAAAATAGTCGCCGACGATGACATTCTCGCGTTGCTGGGTGCGGGCGATATCGGCACGCTCGCCGAAGACCTGCAAAAGCAATCGCACTGCGATCTGCCGACCGTGGAAGCCGGATCATGAACGCGCTGGCCGGCATCTCGATCCGCGGCCGGATCCGGCACAACGAGCCGATGAGCCGGCATACTTCCTGGCGTGTGGGCGGCCCTGCCGATATTTACTTTCAGCCGGCCGATGCGCAGGACCTGGCCGATTATCTGGCCGGGCTGGATAGCGGCACCGAAATCCACTGGCTCGGTCTCGGCAGTAATTTGCTGGTTCGCGATGGCGGATTGCGCGGGGTCGTTATCGCGACTCACCCCGGCCTGGCAAAGCTGCAGCGGCTCGACAACGGGTTGGTGCGGGCCGAGGCCGGCGTTGCCTGCGCCAAGCTGGCCAGGCAATGCGCCCGCTGGAAACTCGGACCCGCCGAATTCTTCGCCGGGATACCCGGCACCGTCGGCGGTGCGCTGGCGATGAATGCCGGGGCCTTCGATGGCGAAACCTGGCAACAGGTTGCCGCGGTCGAGACGGTCGACCGGGCCGGCCGGATTCGGACCCGGCAACGGCTTGAATTCGAGGTGTCCTACCGCACCGTCAAAATGCCTGCCGTTGAATGGTTTGTCGCCGGCTTGTTCGATTTCGCCGAGCAGGCGGACGCAAGCATCGATGGCATCCGCAGATTGCTCGCGCGGCGCAAGCAGAGTCAGCCGATCGGCCTGCGTAGCTGCGGCTCCGTTTTCCGCAACCCGCAGGACGATCACGCGGCACGCCTGATCGACGCCTGCGGGATGAAGGGCTTGCGCCTTGGCGGTGCGGAGGTTTCGGGCAAGCACGCCAATTTCATTATCAACACCGGTGACGCGACAGCGGACGATGTCGAACGCCTGATCGAAAAAATTCAGCGCCAGGTACGCGAGGAACACGGCGTCGAGCTGGTGGCCGAGGTCAGGATCGTGGGAGAGAGTCTTGCAGACTGAGACGCGTAAGACGATTCGCGATGCAAACGCCTTTGGCCGCGTCGCCGTGGTCTATGGCGGGCTCTCGCCCGAGCGGGATATTTCCTTGCTGACCGGCGAGGCCGTGCTCGCGGCCTTGCAGGAAAAAGGTGTGGATGCCCACGGCGTCGATGCCGCTGATGATTTGCTCAAGGTGCTGGCGAGCGGCGGTTTTGACCGGGCCTGGATCGCGTTGCACGGTTACGGCGGGGAAGACGGCAGTCTGCAAGGTGCGCTGCAGCTCATGGGTCTGCCCTATACGGGAAGCGGCGTACAAGGATCGGCGCTGGCGATGGACAAGTATCGCAGCAAGCTGCTGATGCTCGGTTGTGGTCTGCCGACGCCGCCGTTTCGGGTGCTGACCGGCGTGGCCGATCTGGCTGGCCTGGCAGACGAGCTCGGTTTGCCGCTGGCGATCAAACCGGTCTGCGAAGGTTCCAGCCTGGGGATGAGCAAAGTCACCGATGCCGCGGATCTCGAGGCGGCATACGAGTTGGCTTGCCGGCATGACGATTGCGTCATCGCGGAGCTGTGGCTGGATGGCGGCGAGTACACGACCGGCATTTTGCAAGGCGAAGCCCTGCCGATCATTCGCATAGAAACACCCCGCAGTTATTACGATTACCAGGCCAAGTATTTTAGCGACAGCACCCGGTATCACTGCCCGGCCGGTCTGTCCGCAGAGCAGGAGCTTCGCTTGCGCAAGATTTCCCTGCAGGTCTTCGCCGATATCGGCGGCGCAGGCTGGGGGCGCGTCGATTTCATTCTCGATGAGCGGGGCGAACCGCAATTCCTGGAAATCAACACGGTACCCGGCATGACCAGCCACAGCCTGGTGCCCATGGCGGCGCAACAGCAGGGCATCGATTTTCCCGAGTTGTGCTGGCGCATTCTCGAAACCAGCTTCATAGCCCGCCAGCCGGTTGGGGGTGGTCATGCTTAACCGGCGCAATCGCAAACGCCAACAGCATGAACCGCTGATCGACTGGGTCGCGATCAGGCGGTTTGCGCTGGCCGGGGGCACCTTGCTCGCTGTTACCGCCTCGGTGATCTTCGTATTCCTGCTGCTGGATCGGCCGGTCGCAAACATTCAGGTGGATGGTCCGTTTGCCAGGGTCAATGCCAGCCAGATCGAGGCCGAGGTTCTCGCCAACATGCACGGCGGCTTCATTTCGCTGGATCTCGATGGCTTGTCAAGAACCATCGGACGATTGCCATGGGTGGACCAGGTGCGTATCAGGCGGCAATGGCCCAACGGTCTGCACATTACGCTGATCGAGCAACGCCCGGCGGCTCGCTGGGGTGAATCGGGCCTGCTCAATGTTCGCGGCGAGTTGTTTATAGCTGACAGCCGTCATGTGCCGGCCGGCTTGCCCTTTCTGGCCGGACCGCCGGGAACGGAAGCTGAAGTCGTCAAGCGCTTTCTGGAGGCACGTTCATATTTGTTGCCGCACGGGCTGGATGTCGTGGGGCTGGTGCGCGACCCGCGCGGCGCGTGGGATATGACGCTCAGTAATGGTGTCGCCATCCGGTTGGGGCGCCATCGCGTCGATCAGCGGATCAGGCGCTACAGCGACCTGGTGCTGGATATCGTCAGCGCGGAACCGGGAAAGGTCGAATACGTCGATATGCGCTACAGCAACGGGTTCGCTATCGGCTGGCGTAAACAGGATGAGGCGGCGGTAGCCGCCCGGTTAACCGCACACAGCGGCTAAGGAAAAAGAATGTCGAGAAAAGGTGACAGAAATCTGATCGTGGGGCTGGATATCGGTACCTCGAAGGTGGTCGCAATCGTCGGCGAAATTACCGACGAGGGAGGAGTCGAGGTTATTGGTCTCGGCAGCCACCCGTCCCGCGGGCTGAAAAAGGGTGTGGTCGTGAACATCGAATCCACGGTCCAGTCGATTCAGCGCGCGGTGGAAGAGGCCGAGCTGATGGCCGGCTGCGAAATCCACACCGTCCATGCGGGAATCGCCGGCAGCCATATCCGCAGCCTGAATTCGCACGGCATCGTCGCCATACGGGACAAGGAAGTGACCCGCAGCGATGTTGAGCGTGTGATCGAAGCTGCGCAGGCGGTTGCGATACCGGCGGACCAGAGAACGATTCACGTCTTGCCGCAGGAATTCATCATCGATCACCAGGAAGGCATACGCGAGCCGATAGGCATGTCCGGGGTCAGGCTCGAGGCGAAGGTTCACATGGTGACCGGCGCGGTCAGCGCAGCGCAAAACATCATCAAGTGCGTGCAGCGTTGCGGACTGCAGGTCGAAGACGTGGTTCTCGAGCAACTGGCATCGAGTTACGCGGTACTGACCCAGGATGAAAAAGAGCTGGGTGCGTGCCTCGTCGATATCGGTGGTGGCACCACCGACATTGCGGTTTTCAGCGGCGGCGCCATTCGCCATACGGCGGTGATCCCTATTGCGGGAGACCAGGCGACCAACGATATAGCGATCTCCCTGCGCACGCCTACCCAGTATGCGGAGGAACTCAAGATTCGCTACGCCTGTGCTTTGTCGCAACTGGCCAACCCGGACGAAACGATCGAAGTGCCCAGCGTGGGTGACCGGCCACCGAGGAGGCTGGCGCGGCAGACGCTGGCCGAAGTCATCGAGCCGCGCTACGAGGAATTATTCATGCTGGTCCAGGACGAACTGAGGCGCAGCGGCTTCGAGGAACTGGTCGCCGGCGGCATCGTCCTGACCGGCGGTAGCTCGAAAATGGAAGGTGCGATCGAACTCGCCGAAGAGGTGTTTCACATGCCGGTGCGCCTCGGCGTTCCGCAATTCGTTCAAGGATTGTCGGATGTGGTTCGTAACCCGATTTATGCCACCGGTGTGGGCCTGTTGCTTTATGCACAGGAGGCGCTGGCCGATAAGGCGGCTTCCTCGCCAATCGGTGGCGGTTTTACGGATGCCTGGGAGCGGATGAAAACCTGGTTCCAGGGAAATTTTTGAATATTTTTTTCGTGTTAAGTGCTGATGCTAAGGAGGGGAGTGATGTTTGAGTTAATGGATTCGTACAGCCAAACCGCGGTTATCAAGGTCATCGGAGTCGGTGGCGGAGGTGGCAATGCGGTCATGCACATGGTCGCCGCCGGAATCGATGGCGTGGACTTTATTTGTGCCAATACCGATGCACAGGCGTTGAAAAGCGCAAAGGTGAAAACCTCGTTGCAGATCGGTTGCAACATCACCAAGGGGCTTGGTGCGGGCGCTAATCCGGAAGTTGGCCGGCAGGCCGCGATGGAGGACCGTGACCGCATCCAGGAAGTGATCCAAGGCAGTGACATGCTGTTTATCACCGCCGGAATGGGTGGCGGAACCGGTACCGGTGCCGCGCCCGTGGTCGCCCAAACTGCCAAGGAGATGGGAATCCTGACCGTCGCCGTCGTGACCAGGCCATTCGAAATGGAAGGTATAAAGCGGCGCGCGGTCGCCGATCAGGGTATCAACGAGCTCAGCCGCTATGTTGATTCGCTGATCACCATTCCCAACGAAAAATTGCTTTCTGTGCTTGGCAGTGAAACCACTTTGCTGGATGCATTCAGGGCAGCCAACGAAGTATTGCAAGGAGCGGTCCAGGGAATCGCCGAACTGATCACGCGACCCGGCCTGATCAACGTCGATTTCGCGGATGTCCGTACGGTGATGTCTGAAATGGGTATGGCGATGATGGGTTCGGGAACGGCCTCGGGCCCTGACCGCGCCAGGGAAGCGGCCGAGGCCGCCGCATCGAGCCCGCTGCTCGAGGATGTCAATCTTGCCGGGGCAAACGGTATTCTGGTCAACGTCACCGCGGGCGAAAACCTGTCGATCGGCGAATTCCAGGAAGTCGGCAACACGGTGAAGGAATATGCTTCGGAAAACGCGACTGTCGTGATTGGCACGGTGATCGACCCGAAAATGAAGGACAGTATCCGGGTCACGGTCGTTGCGACCGGGCTGGGGGAAACCGCCCAGGCGGCGCGGCCGCAAATGGAGGTCGTCAAGAAAGCCGCGAACGGCGACCCCAATTACTCGTACCTGGAGACACCGACTGCTGTCCGGCGCAGCAAGATGTATGAGTCCGGCAGCCGGGCGATGCCCAGCGAAGAGGTCCTGGATATACCCGCGTTCCTGCGTCGGCAGGCCGATTGAGGCGGCGGCGGCGCGAGCCGCCGCTGCATGACAATGGCGTGATTTTGCCGACTGTGGTATTTTTCGCGGTCAAGAATATATAACTAAGGGTTGGCAAGCCGCAGGATCCGGATATATCGATGGTTCGGCAGCGACAGGCGCGCGCGTGAAGCGTCTGCGTGCACCGAGTGTTATCTCTGTCTAAGTGGCTGATTTTTATCATTTCATTGGAAAGTTCATTGCGGCAGAGAACGCTCAAAAATTCGATACAGGCAACCGGTGTGGGTCTGCACACCGGCAAGAAAGTGTTTATGACACTGCGTCCGGCCGCCGAAAACACCGGTGTGGTGTTTCGCCGGGTCGATCTGGATCCGGTGGTCAATATTCCTGCACAGGCCGGCTATGTCGGCGATACCATGCTGGGCACGACCCTGGTCAGCGGAGATGTCCGCGTTGCGACCGTGGAGCACCTGTTGTCAGCGTTTGCGGGTCTGGGCATCGACAATGCGATCGTCGAGGTCAGCGCACCCGAGGTGCCGATCATGGATGGCAGCGCCGGACCATTTGTGTTCCTGATCCAATCGGCAGGCATCCAGGAGCAGAATAGCGCGAAAAAGCTCATTCGTATCAAGCGCCCGGTGCGTGTCGAAGAGGGCGATAAATGGGCGCAGCTTGTCCCATTCGAAGGATTCAAGGTCAAATTCCAGATCGAGTTCGACCACCCGGTTTTCGAGGGCCATATCCAGGAATCGGTCATCGATTTTTCTACCTCTTCCTTCCTCAAGGAAGTGAGCCGCGCCAGGACATTCGGCTTTATGCGCGATATCGAAGCCTTGCGCGCCAGGAAACTGACTTTGGGTGGCAGCATGAATAATGCCATCGTGCTGGACGATTTCAGGGTGCTGAACGAAGATGGCCTGCGTTACGAAGATGAGTTCGTCAAGCATAAGATTCTTGACGCAATCGGCGATCTTTATCTGCTCGGCCATAGCCTGATTGGCGAGTTCAGCGGCTACAAGTCAGGACACACATTAAACAACACATTACTCAGGGCGCTGATAGCCGATCAGAAGTCATGGGAGGAAGTGACTTTTGTGGATGCTGCGGAATCGCCGATTTCCTACGCAGCGCCGGTGATGGCGATCTAGACGGAACCAGGAAGAGAATGATTCGCTGGTGGCCGCACTTTGATAATGATCTTGCTGATCGTCAGGCCTGTTTTTGTTTTGAGGCCCTGGCGAACGGCAGATTCGAGATAACGAAAACGACTGGCCCAGGCCGCAGATTCAGTTAGCAAGGTCAGACTCTGATCTTCTTTCAGCGAGACGCCGTGTAAATGTGCGCGGTGGTCCTCGGGAAGCAGTTCTGCGACCGATTCGCGCAGGGTGACCATTAGGCTGGCCTGGTGGATTATCCGGGAGAGCCCGCTGCTGTTGTCCTGCAGGACTTTGTCCAGCGATCGGAATGAGGGTTTTTCCATAATGTGGCCCAGGTCACAAAATTTGGGTTAGTGGCTTGTTTTGCATGAATTTTCTCGGCATATTAGTGGAACTGAAAAAAGCAAACCCATCGAAAGACGGGGACGCAAAACCACCGATCTACGGGAAAACCTAGGATAGCGGGGTTGCCAGTGTGAGGATAGTAGAACTTGACCGATTTGAGCTGCCGGTTTCCTGCCGGCAGTTTGTGCTTGTTCGCCAGACTATGCCCGCCTTGCAATCGCATCTGAAACAACGGGACGTGGCATGAACCTGATACTGGTCACTCGCCGGCACGGCGCTGCACGGAACATCAATCTTCGCCATCCGGTCAATGTCTTGATTATGAGCCTGGGTCTTGGCTTGATCCTTGCGGCGGCATTTTCCCTGGGCCGGATCAGCGCCGGTGGTCCTGAAGAGCAACTAGCGGCCTGGCGGGCCGAACTGAATTCGCAGGAACAATTGCTGGCAGAAACCCGCAAAGTGAGCCAGGAAAAGATTGACGCTCTTTCGGTAAAACTGGCGCAAATGAATGCCCAGGTGATTCGCCTGGAGGCCCTGGGAAGGCGTCTGACGCAAATGGCGGATCTGGATGACGGCGAGTTTGACTTCGATTCCACACCGGCGCTGGGCGGCCCCGAGCCGGAAGCGCCGGGCCGTTCGGTAGCGATGCCGGGCATGGAATTTTTGCTGGATACGCTGGCCATGCAAATCCAGGACCGCCACAGGCAACTCGACATACTCGAAGACCTGATGCTCAACCGCACTCTCAGTGACGAAGTGCATCCCGAGGGCCGGCCGGTTAACGCAGGCTGGATTTCATCCTATTTTGGGCTGCGCACCGACCCGTTTACCGGCAAGGCGACCAGGCACAAAGGGGTGGATTTTGCCGGCAAGGAAGGGGCGGAGGTCATTGCCGTCGCAGCCGGAGTGGTGACCTGGTCCGGTAATCGCTATGGCTATGGCGAGATGGTGGAAATCAATCACGGCAACGGATATTCGACGCGCTACGCCCACAACTCCAAAAACCTGGTCGCGGTCGGCGATAAAGTCAGCAAGGGCCAGGTCGTGTCATTGATGGGCCGGACCGGCCGGGCGACCGGGCCAAACCTTCACTTCGAAGTGATGCGTGGCGGGAGAAAAGTCGACCCGCTGGAATACATTCGCGGCACGCGCTGATTCTCCAGGCCTGACAAAACCACAACAAGCTACCTAAAGCCCCGGCTTATCCGTAAAATACCGCCCTTTGCTGCCCGCACCTGTGGGTCGCGTAGCCGAATACGGGTCTTGAAACCGGGTTTTTTGCCTCCAGTTCGATCCGGGCGCGCCACGAGGAACATTGATGGAGAATTTCTTTACCCGACTGTTTGGCAGCCGCAACCAGCGCCTGCTCAGGCTGTATGCAAAAGACGTAGCTAAAGCCGGGAAGTATGAAGCGGCCTGCCAGGCCATGAGCGACAGCGAACTGCGGGCCAGGACCGACGATCTGAAGGCCGCGGCCGCCAGCGGAAAAACGCTGGAGGAGTTGCTCCCGGAAGCTTTTGCCGTTGTTCGTGAGGCATCGGTCAGAACTCTGGGTTTGCGCCATTTCGATGTGCAGTTGATCGGCGGCCTGGTTTTGCACGAAGGTAAAATTGCGGAAATGCGCACCGGGGAAGGCAAGACCCTGGTCGCAACCTTGCCCGCTTACCTGAATGCGCTCGGCGGCGACAGCGTGCATATAGTCACCGTCAACGAATACCTGGCACAGCGTGACGCGGACTGGATGAGGCCGATTTACGAATTCCTGGGCCTGACGGTCGGGGTCATCAAGAGCGGGATGAATCCCGTCGACAAGACCGCGGCCTACGCCTGCGATGTGATTTATGGCACCAACAACGAGTTTGGCTTCGACTATTTGCGCGACAACCTGGCATTCCGGCTGGCGGATAAGGCGCAACGCGACCGGAGCTTTGCAATCGTCGACGAGGTCGACTCGATTCTGATCGACGAAGCCCGTACACCGCTGATTATTTCCGGTCCCGCGGAAGGAAGCAGTGAGCTATACCAGCGCATCAATGCGCTGGTTCCGAAACTGGAACGCCAGGCAGCGATGCCGGAAGACCAGTCGTCCGAGGTCGATGCGCCGGGTGATTACAGTGTCGACGAGAAAAGCAAGCAGGCTCACCTGACCGAGGCCGGGCACCAGAAAGTGGAGCAATTGCTGGCTCAGGCCGGGATGATCAAGGAAGGCGACAGCCTGTATGACGTCGCCAACATTCGCCTGATGCACCATCTGACCGCTGCGCTGCGCGCCCACACCTTGTACCAAAGAGACGTCGACTACATCGTCAACCAGGGCGAGATCGTGATCGTCGACGAATTTACCGGCAGGACCATGCCGGGACGCCGTTGGTCGGACGGGCTGCACCAGGCCGTCGAGGCAAAGGAGGGCGTAACGATCAAGGAGGAAAATCAAACCGTTGCCTCCATCACCTTCCAGAATTATTTCAGGATGTACGACAAACTTTCCGGCATGACCGGAACGGCCGATACGGAGGCTTATGAGTTTCAGCAGATTTATGGACTCGAAGTCGTGGTTATTCCGACCCACATGACGATGATCCGTGACGATGAGCCGGACCTGGTTTTCCTGACCCGCGCCGATAAATTTGAAGCAATCATCGAGGATATCCAGGATTGCCAGAAGCGTTCGCAGCCGTTGCTGGTGGGTACTACGTCTATAGAAACATCCGAATTCTTGTCGGATATTCTGAAAAAGAAAAATATCGAACACCAGGTCCTGAACGCCAAGCACCACACCCGCGAGGCGGAGATGATTATCCAGGCCGGCCGGCCGGGCCGGGTCACGATCGCCACCAATATGGCCGGGCGCGGTACCGATATCGTGTTGGGCGGTAGCCTGGCGGGTGAATTGCAAGCGCTGGGCGAGATCGACGAGGCGCAGAAGAAAAAGCACACCGAGGGTTGGCAGGCAAGGCACCAGACCGTTATCGATGCCGGGGGGCTGCGGATCATCGGTACCGAGCGCCACGAATCACGGCGTATCGATAACCAGCTGCGCGGCCGCAGCGGACGCCAGGGGGATCCCGGGTCCAGCCGGTTCTACCTGTCGCTCGAAGACAACCTGATGCGCATTTTTGGCGATCCCGAGCGAGTCAAGGGATTGCTGTCGCGCGTCGGTATGCGCGAGGGCGAAGCGATCGAAAGCAAGATGCTGAGCCGTCAGATCGAGAGAGCGCAGAGAAAAGTCGAGGCCCACAACTTCGATATCCGCAAGCAACTGCTGAAATACGATGACGTCGCCAACGATCAGCGGCGCGCGATCTACTACCAGCGCGACGGCCTGATGGAAGCCGCCGACATGGAAGAAGATATACGCGCCATCCGGCGCGATGTCGTCGACCAGGTCATAGACAATTTCGTGCCGCCGGGCAGCGTCGAAGAGCAATGGGACGTTCCCGGCGTGTCGCAGGCGCTGGAAAACGACTTCGTGACCCGGGTCGATATCCAGGACTGGCTGGATGCCGATGACGAGCTGGTCGAAGAAGAACTGCGCGGAAAAATTTGTGATGCCGTCGAAGAAGCCTACGAACAAAAAGTGAAATCCATCGGTGAACCCGTGATGCGGCATTTTGAGAAGGCCGTGATGCTACAGCAGCTGGATTCACAGTGGCGCGAACATTTGGCCGCGCTGGATTATCTCCGCCAGGGGATTCATCTGCGAGGTTACGCGCAGAAAAACCCCGAGCAGGAATATAAACGCGAAGCCTTCGGGATGTTTACGTCCATGCTTGATTCGATCAAGCATGATTCGATCAGCATTCTGTCGCGCGTACAGGTGCGCAGCGAAGAAGATGTTGCCGCCGTTGAAAGCCAGCGCAGGGACACCAGCGGGATGAAATTTGAGCATGCCCAGGCAAGCAGCGCGTCTGCGACCGATGCCACCGCACAGGGGCGGCCTGTGCAGGAGCCCGAAGCGGCCGTGCCCTTTGTCCGGGAGCAGCCGAAAGTCGGTCGTAACGAACCTTGCCCGTGTGGTTCGGGAAAGAAATACAAGCAGTGCCACGGCCGCCTCAGGTAGAGAGACGGAGCCTGAATGATCAGGGTTGCCGTAGGAATTTTGCAGCGCGAGGATGGCAGGACTTTGCTGATGCAACGTCTGCCTGGCACATTCCGCGAAGGGCAGTGGGAGTTTCCCGGCGGCAAGATTGAAGCGGGTGAGGATTCCCGCAGCGCCCTGGTGCGGGAGCTGCATGAAGAACTGGGGATCGAGGTAAGCGGTGCGCGGCGGCGCATCACCCTGCGGCATGCATACCCGGAAAAAAACGTGCTCCTCGAAGTCTGGCAAGTCACCGCTTTTACCGGCCAGCCGCGCAATATCGAAGGGCATGAATTGTGCTGGGTTGAGCCCGCCGAATTGAGACGTATCGGGATGCTGGACGCAGACCGGCCCATAATCGCCAGCCTGGAATTACCCGCCACCTATGTCATTACGCCGCCCCCGCCGGTGGACGACGAAAATGCCGCGGCCCAATGGCTGGACCAGCTCGAACAAACCCTGGATCTCGGTGTTTCGCTGTTGCAGCTGCGCTGCCCGGGGTGGTCGGCGAGCGCCTTCGGCCGGCTGGCAAAAACCGTTGTTCGCCGCTGCGAGGCCTACGGGACGCGCCTGCTGCTCAATGGCGCTCCGCAACAGCTTTTGCCGCTCAGTGCACAGCTGGGAGCGGCAGGTTGCCATGTTCCCGCTCGCTTTCTCGAGCAGCTGGGTGGCTTGCAAAAACCCGATGGACTCGTGGTTGGCGCGTCCTGTCATTCAGTTGCCGAGCTGGCTGCGGCGGAGCGTGCCGCGGCGGATTTCTGCGTACTCGGGCCGGTCTTGCCTGGCCCCGGTCATCCGAATCACCCACCATCAGGCTGGCCGGGTTTTAGCGCCTTGCTGACAGAAGTGTCCATGCCGGTGTTTGCGCTCGGTGGCCTCGTGCGGAGCGACCTGGAAACGGCATGGCGTCATGGCGCCCAAGGCGTGGCTGGAACCAGCGGTTTCTGGTGCAGACAGCCTGGAGGCCGGGGAAATCAGCAAAGATAAAGCAGGAAGTCGATATCATTGGTGGTCTGGGTCGGCCGATGGTCGGTGTCCTGCCATTCGAGGAAACGCACGGTAAAACGCTGCTGGCTGCCACTGATCTCGGGAAATACGTTGGCGCTTCTCGGGACTGCGACCCGCACCATTTGCACCGACGATCCTTTCTCCAGGGCTTGCTGAAACATGCCGGCCTTTGCGGTCGACTCGGAGGCGGAAATACTTTCCCGGGTCAGCCATAACAGCTCGGCGACGCCATCGCAAAGCGGCCGCAAATCTGCTATCCAGTTTTCGTAGTCCTTGCGCCGGTCCTGCATATCGCGGTGGAGCCAATGGTTGTAGTCCGGCAAATCGAACTCGCAGGTGCCGCCGGGTATCGCGCTGCGATGCTTGACCGCGGAAAGAAAGTCAGACGCCTTGAGGCGTTGCAAAAACCGCGTGTCTTGCCCGTTCAATTGATCACGCAGACTGCTGAGGTTGGTCAGCAGGGCTTGCAAACGACCGCCGTCCACCCCCGATTTGGCCTGGTATCGGTTTAGCTCGACCGTGTGACGCTCGAGTTCCTTGAGCACATCGCCACGCACATCGCCTCGGGTCAGGATGGCCATAATCCCCAGCAGGCTGTCGACCGCCGCACGGCTGCTCCATGGCGCATCCATTTCTGAATGATAAAGGGACTGCTGATAGAGAAATTCTATGCGCAGAAAAGTACGCATGCGCTCCGCCAGCGGCTGCTCATAGACCAGGTAATCGTCCGCTGGCTGTGAATGCTGGCTGGCAGGAATATACATGCGGGTATTCTCTACTACGGGCCGATATGCGGCAAACTTGTCGTGAGTTCGCGATAGTATTGATCGAGTTGTTTTACCCTTTGTTGCAGTGCTTCCAGGTTGCTTCCGCCGTCGATGATGTCGTCTGCGTGGTCCAGCCTGTCCTGGCGGGATATCTGGGCCGCCAGCATATTTTCGGCGGTTTCCCGGGATTCGTGGTCGCGGTTCATCAACCGCCGGATCTGTACTTCTTCGTCGCAATCCACGACCAGGACCCGGTCTACATGGCCATCGCTGTGGCTCTCCACAAGCAGCGGGATGATCAGGACCTGGTAGGGCCCGCGCACGATGGCGCTGGATTCGATCATGCGCTGGCGGATGGCCGGATGGATGATTTGCTCCAGGAGGTGTCTTTTCTCCGGATCCGAGAACACCAGGCGTCTTAGCGCGCGACGATCGAGCCGGCCATCGTCATCGAGGATCGCACTGCCGAAATGCTCGATAACGGACTCCAGCGCCGGCTCACCGGGTTCCACCACTTCGCGAGCCAGCTCGTCGGTGTCTATGATTTGGGCGCCCAGTGCTGCAAACATGTCGGCAACCGTAGTCTTGCCACAGGCGATGCCGCCGGTCAGACCGACTCTGAACACGTTTGTGGCAGCGGTTTCCAAATCAGCTTGGTTCATTTTGCAGCTCGTATCAGGTTCGCTTTATTGTTGCACAGTCTGTCCGATCCTCGGCATCAGGTCAGACCGGCAATTTGAAAATAATAGGCGCTGATGTCGCTGCCCCACATTAATGCCACCCAGCCCGCGGCAGCAAGATACGGGCCGTACGGGATCGGTATCTGCCGGTCGCGACCCAGCGCGACAATCATGACAATCCCGGCCAGCGCCCCGACCAGGGCCGAGAAAAAAATGACCAGCGGCAGTTGCTGAAAGCCAAGCCAGGCGCCTAGCGCGGCCAACAGCTTGAAATCACCATAGCCCATGCCTTCCTTGCCCGTGATCAGCAGAAACAGCTGGTAAACCGACCACAACGCCAGGTAACCGATGACGGCGCCGGCAATGCTATCCGCAGGATTGATAAAAAGCGTTTCCGCAGGGACCAGTTTGCCGGCGAGGCTGATCAGCAATCCCGTCCACAGCAATAACAAGGTCAGCGAGTCGGGCAACAACTTGTGATCCAGGTCGATCCCGCTCAATGCGATAAGAGTCCAGCTCAGAAACAGGGCCGCCAGTGCTTCCAGAGTAAGGCCAAACCGCCAGACGACTAAAACCGAGACGATGCCGGTCAATAATTCGACCACGGGGTAGCGTGGGGATATCCGGGCTGAACAGGCTGCGCATTTTCCACGCAGCGCCAGGTAGCTCAATACCGGGATGTTTTGCAGGGCGGTTATTCGGTGTCCGCAGGACGGACAGGTGGAGCCCGGCGTCAGCAGGTTGAATTTGGCTTTTTCGTCCACGGCCTCCAGGTTCATGATCTCCGAACATTGTTGTTTCCAATCGTGTTCGAGCATCACCGGCAAACGATAGATGACGACATTCAGGAAGCTGCCCACCATCAGGCCGGTCAGAAAAGCCAGGACCAGGTAAAACAGTGGAAGGCCGGCAATGAAGTTGATTACATCCATAATTTTTTCATATTCTGCCTGGTTGCCGGACGAACATAAAAACGCCGCATCGCGTGCGGCGTTTGGTTTTCTTCACCAGCGGCTTCGTATGGCAATACGAGAAACCATGCGCAGCCTTTCGAATCAGATGACCGCACCCATCTTGAAAATCGGCAGGTACATGGCGATAACCAGACCGCCGACCAGCACGCCCAGGATGGCCATGATCATCGGTTCGAGCAGACTACTCATGCTATCCACCGCATTATCGACCTCTGCTTCATAAAAATCCGCAACCTTCGAGGCCATATCATCCAGCGCACCCGACTCCTCGCCGACCGCGATCATCTGGACGACCATGTTGGGGAACAGGTTGACATTCTCCATGGAAGCCGCCAGGCGCTGACCGGTGGCCACTTCTTCGCGTATCTGCAGGATCGCAACCTCGTAGACGATATTGCCGGTGGCGCCGGCGACCGACTCGAGGGCTTCGACCAGCGGTACGCCCGCATTAAACATCGTCGATAGCGTCCTTGCGTAGCGGGCGATCGCCGCCTTGTTGAGGATCGGGCCGATGATCGGCAGTTTCAGGGAAATCCTGTCGAGCAGGTGGCGTAGTTTGCGCGAGCGTTTTTTCCATTCCAGAAATCCATACATGCCACCACCGGCGACCATGGCCATGAACCAGCCCTTGGCCTGGACGAACTCGGACAGGTTGATGACCATCTGGGTGAAGGCCGGCAGATCGGCGCCAAAACCCTTGAACAAATCTTCAAACTGCGGGATCACGAAGATCAGCAAAATAACGGTCACGACCAGCGCGACAACCAGGACCGCGGTCGGATAAGTCAGGGCTTTCTTGATTTTTTTCTTGAGCTCCTCGGTTTTTTCCTTGTAGGTGGCGATCTTGTCGAGCAGCGATTCCAGTGCGCCGGCCTGCTCGCCGGCCTGCACCAGGCTGACGAAAAGATCGTCAAAATACAGCGGGTGCCTGGCCAGCGCGTCGGCCAGCGTCGTCCCGCCCTCGACATCGGTCTTGATGTTCAGAATCAGTTTGCGCACGGCCGGCACATCGTGACCGGCGCCGACGATCTCGAACGCCTGCACCAGTGGGATGCCGGCGGTCAGCATGGTCGCAAGCTGGCGGCTGAAAATAGCGATATCCGCTGGCGTGACCCTGCCCTGGGAAGAAAACAGCGTGGTTTCCTTGCGCACCTTGATCGGCACCAGGCCCTGGCGGCGCAAAGTTGAGCGTAGTGCGGCTTCGCTGCTGGCCACGGATTTACCCTTGATGCGCTTGCCCTTGCGATCGGTTCCTTCCCAGATAAAGGGGATTTGTTTGGTTGCTGCGTTTGCCATGGCTAGGTGGTCCTTTGTTCCTTGAAGGTGGCCTGGTTCTCTCTGCCTAATCTATCGTGATCCGGTTGATTTCTTCCAGACCGGTAATGCCCTGCTTGGCTTTTTCGATCGCCGCGCGACGGAGGTCCCAGACGCCCTCGAGAGCGGCCTGTTCGGCCACCT
>JAZFYI010000195.1:0-3523 GCA_036443455.1 Gammaproteobacteria bacterium | reverse complement strand
ACTGGGCCGCGATCCCGTTCAACCTGATCCTCGAAGGCATCTCGCTGATCGCCAAGCCCATATCCTTGTCGTTGCGGTTGTTTGGCAACCTCTACGCCGGCGAACTGATCTTTATATTGATTGCTCTATTGGGTATTTATCAGCTACCGCTGCATTTCATGTGGGCGGTGTTCCATATATTAATAATTGTGCTCCAGGCCTTTATTTTTATGATGTTGACCATAGTTTATCTAAGCCTGGCACAAGAAGAGCACTGATTGGTTTAACTATCTTTCGATTTTTTGATTCGATTTTGCAAGCAGGAGAAATTAATGGAACTCGTAATTGGCTTGACCGCGATCGCCGTCGCAATCCTGATCGGTATGGGCGCCCTGGGCGTAGGTATTGGTATGGGGTTGTTGGGTGGCCGCTTCCTCGAAGGCGCCGCACGCCAGCCTGAGCTGGTGCCGATGCTGCAGGTAAAAATGTTTATCGTCGTTGCACTGCTCGACGCCGTGGCCATGATCGGCGTGGGTATCGGTCTGTATTTCGCCTTTGCCAACCCCTTTATCGGCCAGTTGGAGCAGGCGCTTGGCGGCTAAGCGCCGATACGCTCATTACATCAATATGATTTCGGAGCCACCACGTGGATATTAATCTGACGCTTATCGGCCAGGCCATCGCGTTTATCGTCTTCGTGTATTTTTGCATGAAGTTTATCTGGCCGCCGATCATTCAGGCGCTGGAAGAGCGGCAACAAGGGGTTGCCGATGGCATAGCGGCCGCGGACAAGGCGCATACGGAGCTGGCGGCAGCGACCGAAAAATCGGAAACCATTATCGCGGAGGCTCGCGAACGGGCGCTCGAGATCGTGGACCAGGCAAGCCAGCGGGCCAACCAGGTCATGACCGATGCGAAAAGCGACGCAATGACCGAGGGCCAACGCCTGGTCGAAGCGGCGCGCTCTGAAATCGAGCAGGAGTCCAACCGGGCAAAAGACACCTTGCGCGGCGAGGTTGCCAGCATCGCCATTGCCGGCGCCAGTAAATTGCTGAACCGCGAAGTGGACAAAAAGACCCATGCCGATTTGCTCGACAAACTGGTTGCCGAGCTCTGAGCTCGGGCGCTTGTAATGGCTGAGAAAGTCACGATTGCACGTCCCTATGCGAAAGCGGTGTTTGCGCTCGCCTGCGAACGGGAAAAGCTCGCGCAGTGGTCGGAGTTCCTCGGCATTGCCGCCGGCATCGTCAGCGATGGGCGGGTTGCCGATTTGTTGAACAGCCCGCGGGTGACCAGCGCTGAGCTGGCCGATCTGATCATCGACCTTTGCGCCGACCGGGCCGATGAACTGGCCGGCAATTTTATCCGCGTACTGGCGCAGTACCGCAGGCTGAACGTGCTGCCGGAGATCGTCAGCCTGTTTGAAGCGCTGCGTGCCGAGTACGAAAATTCCGTCGATGTGTCGCTGATTTCGGCGCTGCCGGTTAGCCAGGCGCAGCAGGATAAAATAGCTACCGCGCTGAGAAAACGGCTGGGACGCGATGTCCGGCTGCATTGCGAGATTGATGAAAGTCTTATTGGTGGTGCGGTGATACGCGCCGGGGATTTGGTTATCGATGGCTCGTTGAGCGGCCGCCTTGCGCGGCTGGCAACCGAGCTTACGCACTAAGAGGTTTGTTTTATGTCGATCAAGGCATCTGAGATCAGCGATCTGATCAAGGAAAAAATCGAAAAATTCCAGGCTGGTACGGAAGCCCGTAATGAAGGCACCGTGGTCACCGTGACCGATGGCATCGTTCGTATACACGGGCTGGCCAATGCCAGCTACGGCGAAATGCTCGAGTTTCCGGGCGAAACCTTTGGCATTGCCTTGAATCTCGAACAGGACTCGGTCGGCGCCGTGGTGCTGGGCAGTTACCGGCACATCACCGAAGGCGACACGGTCAAGACCACCGGCCGAATTCTCGAAGTACCGGTTGGCGAAGCCCTGCTCGGGCGCGTGGTCAACTCGCTGGGACAGCCGGTCGACGGCAAGGGCGCGATCGACAGCAAGCGCTTCGAGCCGATCGAAAAAGTTGCGCCCGGCGTGATCTGGCGCCAGTCGGTCGACCAGCCGGTGCAAACCGGTCTGAAGGCGATCGACTCGATGGTGCCGATCGGCCGCGGTCAGCGTGAACTGATCATCGGCGATCGCCAAACCGGCAAGACCGCGCTGGCGATCGATACCATCATCAACCAGAAAGGCACCGGGATTAAATGTATTTACGTCGCGATCGGGCAGAAGAATTCGTCCATCGCGGTTGTGGTGCACAAACTGGAAGAGCATGGCGCAATGGATCACACCATCGTCGTCGCGGCGCCGGCAGCCGAATCGGCGGCGATGCAGTACATCGCTCCGTATGCCGGTTGCGCGATGGGTGAGTATTTCCGCGATCGCGGCGAAGATGCGCTGATCATTTACGACGATCTGACCAAGCAGGCGTGGGCCTATCGCCAGGTGTCGCTGTTGCTGCGCCGCCCGCCGGGTCGCGAAGCCTATCCGGGTGATGTTTTCTACCTGCATTCGCGTTTGCTGGAGCGGGCTGCGCGGGTCAATGCCGAGTACGTCGAAAAAGCGACCGATGGTGAGGTCAAGGGAAAGACCGGTTCGCTGACGGCGTTGCCGATCATCGAAACCCAGGCCGGTGACGTGTCGGCCTTCGTCCCGACCAACGTGATTTCCATCACCGATGGACAGATCTTCCTGGAGAGCGATCTGTTCAACGCCGGCATTCGCCCGGCGATCAACGCCGGTCTCTCGGTGTCGCGTGTCGGTGGCGCCGCGCAGACCACGATCATCAAGAAACTCGGTGGCGGCGTGCGCCTGGCGCTGGCGCAGTATCGTGAGCTGGCGGCATTTGCGCAGTTTGCCTCCGATCTCGATGAGACCACTCGCCGGCAGCTCGAGCGCGGGCAGCGGGTGACCGAGCTGATGAAGCAGAAGCAGTACGCGCCGTTGACGGTTGCCGACATGGCGGTATCGCTGTTTGCAGTCAACGAAGGATTTATCGATGAAGTCGATGTCAAGAAAGTCGTCGATTACGAAGCTGCGCTGCATGCCTATGTGCGCGCCAATCATGCCGAGTTGATGGACACCATCAACGCGACCGGCGATTACAACGATGACATAGCCAATGGCTTGCGCAAGGCCATCGAAGATTTCAAGGTGAACGGCGCCTACTAGGCGGGGTATCCGATGTCAGCCGCAAAAGAAATTCGCACCAAGATCAAGAGTATCAAGAACACTCAGAAGATCACCAAGGCGATGGAGATGGTCGCCGCCAGCAAGATGCGCAAGGCGCAGGATCGCATGGCGGCGTCGCGTCCGTATGCCGAGCGGATTCGCACGGTCATCGGTCACCTGACCCAGGCCAACCCCGATTACAAGCATCCCTACCTGGTGACCCGCGAAGTAAAGCGGGTCGGCTATATCATTATTTCGACCGATCGCGGGCTTTGCGGCGGGCTGAACAACAATATGTTCAAGGCGGCGATCAATCACATG
>JAZFYI010000194.1:0-3772 GCA_036443455.1 Gammaproteobacteria bacterium | reverse complement strand
CGATAATCGTCTCGGCACGCCCGCGTTTCATCGAAGCCGCTTTCGCACAGGCCTTGAAATCAGCCAATACGAAATTGTCCTGCTTGCCATTCAAGGTCATCTGATGACTGGCCGTCCAGGCACCGGCCGGGTTGTAACTGTAGGTCATGTCAAAAGCGGGTGCGAGCGACCAGCGGCCGGTTTTGTCCATCAAAAAGGCAATGTTCTTGACATGGTCGTCCTGGTTGCGGGCAACGACATTGAACACCATGCGGCGGAACTGTTCCTCGATCGCACGCATGGGCAATTCCAACTGCCGGATCACCAGCAGTGCCTGTTCATAGGCATGCGCACCCGCGCTATTGAAATCGTAGTGTGCCAGCGCACCCAGCGATTGCATGTGGAGTTTCCCGCCACCGGCTGGCCGGTCGAAGCGCCGGGTCATGAAGTGCCGGCGGCCATTTTCTTCGAACAAGCGGCACTCGCTCATCGTGATTCCGCAGTCGCTGGCCATTTTGGAATAGGCGTATTCGATCAGGCCGTAGCCTTGCGGGTCTTCGAGTTCCTTGTCCTGGTTGCCTTCGACACCGTCAAACTTGAGCAGCCAGTATTCAAACCCCTCGCTTGCCGGAACCTGGCCGGAACGCACTTCATTGGTCGACGGGTTCCAGGCGATCACCGCCTTGGCGCGCGCACCCCCGGCCGATGTGCCCACCCGCAGAATATCGTTCAGCGCCTGTTCCTTGCCGTCATCGGCAAAGGAAACTCTCAGGTCGTTGCGATGGGTGAGCACATCCGATGCCAGCGTGACCAGTCGATCGATTTGTATCCGGTTCGCCGTTCGCGCCCGCGGCCCGATCGCCGGGGAAAATTCCAGCGCGCCCATCCCCCGTTCTCCGGTATAACAAAGTCGTTCGACGGCATTGAATGAATTTGGCTGGCGACCCTGGGTGGCCAGCCAGGCATCGATCAGCGCGTTGCCGAACCGGTCCGGGAGCGAGTCCGCCAACAGACCCGGCAATCCATGAAAAGTCTCATGCGGAAGTTCGGAAAAAGTATAAATCTGCCGTGAAAGCGGCATGGTCAACGGTGCAACCGCGATACCGCTCCCGGCAAAGGCCGAATCGTACTCAAAGGCAGCGACCTGGGCGCCCTCTTCAAGCGAAACCGCACCAATCGTGCGTCCCCAAAGTTTGACCTCGGCGACGATGCTCATGTGTCGTCATTCCAGGACCACGCCTTGCCGGCCTGCTCCGAAGGTTTGCGTTTCGAGGCGCGTCGCCGCTTCTTTCCCTTGCGGCGTAACAACGCCATCGGGCTCGGGCCGGCCTCAGGGATCATTTGCTCGAGCCCCGGCAACAGGTCCAGGACACGCAGGACCCGGATGAAGCTGGACATTTGCGCCGATGCCCCGGATTCGATTCGCTCCACCGTCCGTTTAGAGACCCCCGCCTGTTCCGCGACATCCGCCTGGGTCACCGACAGATCCAGACGGCGACGCGCGACCCGCCTGCCCATTTCGGCAAGAATGGCTTCATCGGCGAGGAGTTTTGTTATTTCCATAGTCGTCACCTTAGACGAGTTATATGGTTATTATACGCTATATCGTCAGTTATTACGACTTATAATGACTATTATTGAAGAGATTAGACGAAAAGGGGACGGATTTATTTTGCGAGAAAAATAAATCCGTCCCCTTTTCCCTATATTCCGATTATTTGATCTAACCCATCTATGATTTCCGCCAACTGCTCAGGCTCGACGGTGCCTAGCTTCCTGCCGATTTTGTCCACAGACAAGGTGCGTATTTGGCTGATTTTTACCCAGGACGTTTTCGGTAATTGCCTGGATTCGAGGAGAAAAGTGAGCGGAAAATGCGCTTTTTGCAGCTGGCTCGTCACGGCCATGGCAATAACGGTGCCGGAGC
Source organism: Gammaproteobacteria bacterium (assembly GCA_036443455.1). GTDB lineage: Bacteria > Pseudomonadota > Gammaproteobacteria > Steroidobacterales > MnTg04 > MnTg04. The sequence goes on along the minus strand of JAZFYI010000194.1, from coordinate 1,866 downwards.
GTTTGTTGAAAATATCATGGCTTAGCACGAGCACTGGCCTGCGCCCGGCTTGCTCATGGCCACGAGTTGAGCTGAGTTCCGCCCAGCGAACCTCACCCCTTAATATTCGGACCATTCAGACAAATCCTCCGTCAAGCCTTCCTCTGCCAAAGCCTTTTCATCCGCCGGATCCAGCTTCGCGCATTCCTGAGCCAGAAGACTGCGATTCAAACGACTCAGTTTTTCTTTGACCGCCTGTTGAATTGCACGACTCCGATTGGGAAACATGCGCTTTTTCACCAACGCATCGACTTCGGCCAACAAACCGGACTCCATTGTGATTGCGATTTTGCTACTGCTCATGGGACGCCTCCAAAGTATGATTATTAGTCATACTTTGAGATTCGTCAAGGCATATAAATAACGAATTCAGGCAGAAAAAGGAGGCGGATTTATTTTTTTAAATGAAGTTGTACTGCTTGAGTTGCTTGCGGGTCATCAGCGTGACGACGCTACGCCGAATCCTGGACAGGTTCTTTTCCCACTCGTCATCCAGGGTGATCGGTATTCTTCCGGTCGCAAACCGCATCGGGTTACCGGCCACCGAATGCGCCATGCTCAGTTCCGCCGCGCCGGCATAAATGTGCGGCACCTGGACGGTCGATGGGTTTACCGCAAAAACATCGGCGACGAGGCTGGCAATGGTTGCGCGCGGTTGGTCGACCAGGTCCTCGTAGCGTAATTGCGTGCACTGGCCCGCATCGTGCATCGCGGTCAGCACGCTATTCGCCACCCGCCATTCCACGCCGGTCCGCAGCGGATTGCCGATCGCCATGTTCTTTTCCATCCAGTGGATTTCCGGTCGCAGTTTGGTCCGCATCCTGGAAAAAGCGACCGCCCTGCTGTCGCGGACCAGGTGAACCACATACACGTCATCGCCAAACAGTTCCTTCATGATCAACGCGTAGGTCGGTTTTTTCGATGAATCGACGATTACCCGCGCGCCGGTTTTTTCGAAAATACCAGAAACCAGGCTGCGCAATTCGCGCTTGTATTCATCGAGTTGATTCGAAAAGTCCCTGGGCCGCAGGGACGGATTCAGCAACAGCGGTACGGCATTGCTTTTTTCGACCACCCTTTGCAGCCGCAGAACCCGGCTCACCCAGGACTCCCGGGTTTCAGCCGCCGGCAGGCCTGCAACGATATCCCGCCAGTGCCCACAGGACCTGAACGCCATACCGCAACCGCACAACTGGTCTTCGCGCAGACCGCGAATCCACAGGCAACGGAGCTCGCCAACGGTGACGAAGCCATCCATCTCGCCCAGCAGGCGATCGAGCAAGGTGCTGCCGCTGCGGCTATGCCCGGCAATTAATATTATTTTTCTCATTCGGTTTTTTCTTTTCCCTATTACCAGCATAGAACAAAAATTGAGTTGGAACCTTTCATTAAGGCTGCTCTCAGATTTCGTAATGAAACGATAACGCCCTATCGTTTAATAACTAAACCTGATCTATGCTTATTTACCCCAAATTGATGGGCCTTCAGACCCGACTGGCGTTCCCCATCAGGCCTGAAGGCCCTCGTACATCAAAAAATAGATCTGTCCCCTTTTTCAGCTCATCAGCTCCAGCAATTCCGCGGTCCGCGCTTCCATCAGGGCTTTGTCGCCGCGGCTTTCGACGTTCAACCGCACCAGCGGTTCGGTGTTGGATGAACGGATATTAAAGCGCCATTCGGCAAACTCCATGCTCAGCCCGTCGATGTTATGCACGACAATGGCATCGGCGGCGTAATGCGCCTCCAGTTTCTGCATGACCCCGGCCGCATCGTCGATCTGCCGGTTGATCTCGCCGCTGGCCGGGAACAGGGCCACCCGGTCGGCCA
>JAZFYI010000193.1:0-4202 GCA_036443455.1 Gammaproteobacteria bacterium | reverse complement strand
GTGAAGATGCAGACCTGGATGAGGCGATCGGTGCCGCCGCGGACGACGATGGCGATCTGGAGGCGACCAGCCAGACCGCGGAACTGAATATCGATGACCTGGGTCTGGGCGATGAGCTGGACGCCACCGGCACGATGCAAATAGTCGAACCGGAAGACCAGGAAGGAGACGTCGGTCACGATACCGTGCAGATACGCAACAAGGCGTTGCAACAATCGGAAGAAGAGGGGCTGGATTTCGAGATTGACGATAAGGGTGAGCCTGCCGCCGTCGACCCGGGCAAGACCGCGGAAATGCCGGTCCTGTCGATGGATGATGTTGACGATGACGACGAAGAGCAGATGTTCACCGATGTATTCGGTGACGACGACGAGTCGCGTATCTCGGATAGCCTGGACCTGGATATAGGCGTCGATTTCGATTCCGCGGACCAAGACGATACGCTCGCCCAGACCACGGAAATGACGCGCGAGATGGATGCCGTCGATGAAGGCGATGACCTGGAGCATACCGGCACCATGCGCTTGCCCGATGCTCCGGCGGATGCGACCGGCCTGCACGACGTCACCGGCATTCACGAGGCCACCATCGTGGATGAGGATTACACCGGCACGATCAAACTGCCGGATGCCGAGTCCGAAGCTGAAACCATGAGCGAAGTCGGGACCAAACTCGATCTCGCGAGGGCGTACGTGGACATGGGTGATCCCGATGGCGCCCGCAGCATCCTCGAAGATGTGCTGGAAGAGGGCAATGAACAGCAGAAAGCGGAAGCGCAAACGCTGCTCGATAGCCTGACCTGATTTTCTTTCTGACGGGTAATCCCTTGTTGACGACCGGTGCTGCGGCCCGGTGGGAGCGTACCTGATGGCGCGTTTGGCATTCGGCGTCGAGTACGACGGCAGTAATTTGCTGGGCTGGCAGGTGCAGCCGGAAGGCCGCAGCGTGCAAGGCTGTCTGCAGGCAGCGCTATCCAAAGTGGCGGACGAGAAGCTGATAGTCGTTTGTGCCGGCAGGACCGATGCCGGCGTCCATGCGACGGCGCAGGTCGCTCACATAGAAACCAGTGCCCGGCGCAATGAACGGAGCTGGTTGCTGGGTGCCAACAGCAACCTGCCGGATGACATCAGCGTGAACTGGGTGCAGCCGGTCGATGACGAATTTCACGCGCGTTTCAGCGCTCGTTCGAGAACCTACCAGTACCTGATCCTCAATTGCAGCAGGCGTAGCGGGTTGTGGCGCCGGCACAGCAGCTGGGTGCGGGAAGAACTGGAGGTCGAGCGCATGCGCCTGGGCGCTCAATTTCTGCTTGGCGAACACGACTTCAGTTCATTCCGCGCCGCGGTCTGCCAGGCGAAAACGCCGGTGCGCACGGTTCACTGCATCGATATCGAACGGCGCGGCGACCTGGTCAGCCTGCGCATCCGCGCGAATGCCTTTTTGCAGCACATGGTCCGGAATATCGCCGGTACCTTGATTCGCATCGGTCGCGGCGACGCCGAGCCGGCCTGGGCGGGCGAAGTGCTGGCCGCCAGGGACCGTTGCGCGGCGGGCAGCAAGGCGCCGCCATCGGGCCTGTACCTGGTGGGCGTCGCGTACGATGAAAGCCATGGCTTGCCCGCCGATATCGTGCCCGCCAAACTGTTTCCCTGCTAACATGCCGAAGCGGCCGACCACAGGATGATCGATGAGCTGGTTTGAAAAACTCATGCCCTCGAGGATAAAGACGGATCAGCGCTCGCGCTCGGTTCCCGAAGGCCTGTGGATGAACTGCAAGTCCTGCAACGCGGTCTTGTACAAATCCGAATTGGAACGCAACCTCAGCGTCTGTCCCAAATGCGGGTATCACATGCGGATCGGTGCGCGCGAGCGCATAGAAGGGTTTCTCGATGCGGACAGTTACCAGGAAGTCGTAAACAACCTCGAGTCGGTGGACACGCTGCGATTCAAGGACACCAAGCGCTACCGGGACCGTTTGCAGGCGGCGCAAAAGAAGACCAGCGAGAACAGTGCGCTACTGGTGTTCAAGGGAACCTTGAAGGGGCTGCCGGTGGTCGCCTGCGCGTTCGAGTTCGGATTTCTCGGCGGTTCCATGGGCTCGGTCGTCGGTGAAAAATTTGTCCGTGCGGTCGGCATCGCCTTGCAGGACAACCGGCCGTTGATCTGTTTCTCCGCCAGCGGCGGCGCCCGCATGCAGGAGGCGTTGCTCTCGTTGATGCAGATGTCCAAGACCAGCGCCGCTCTCGGCCGGCTCGGTCAGCGCGGGATCCCCTATGTTTCCGTGTTGACCGACCCCACCACCGGCGGCGTTTCGGCGAGCCTGGCTTTACTCGGCGATGTCAATATCGGCGAGCCTGGCGCGTTGATCGGTTTTGCCGGGCCCCGGGTGATCGCACAAACCGTCCGCGAGACCTTGCCCGAAGGATTCCAGCGCAGTGAGTTCCTGCTCGATCATGGCGCGCTGGACCAGATCGTCGACCGGCGCGAGATGCGCGATCGGATCGCCGACATTGTCTCCATGCTTGCCGGCCAGCCAAGACCGGAGACCGACGCCTGACGGGCGCCGATCCGGCCCGGCATCGGCATGCCATCACCACATCCTGGACTACACAGCTCGCTGGCTGAATGGCTGCGCTGGCAGGAAACACTGCACCCGAGCCGCATGGACCTCGGTCTTGCGCGTTGCCGGGAGGTGCTGGGCAGGCTGGCGGACGGCGCACCGACATGGCCGCTGATCACGGTCGCCGGCACCAATGGCAAGGGCTCCTGCGTCGCGTTTATGGAACAGGCCTTGCTTGCGCTGGGGCGCCGGCCCGGTGCATTCACCTCGCCTCACCTGAACCGCTATAACGAGCGCATTCGCATCGCGGGCGCGGAAGTCAGCGACCGGCAACTGGTCGAGGCATTTTTTGCGATCGACCAGGCGCGCGCCGGCGTCAGCCTGACTTACTTCGAGTTCAGTGCGCTGGCGGCGATCGAGCTGTTCAGCCGCGAGCATGTCGATATCGGCCTGCTCGAAGTCGGTCTGGGCGGTCGCCTGGACGCGAGCAATGTCATAGACGCCGATATTGCCGTGGTGACTTCGCTGGCGCTGGACCACCAGGACTGGCTCGGCGCAAGCCTGGCCGAAATCGCCGGCGAAAAAGCCGGCATATTTCGCGCCGGAAAACCCGCGATTTGCGGGGAACCGGAACCGCCCGAGAGCCTGCTCCGGATCGCCGCCGGCCTGCCCGCGCGCTTGTTGCTCAGGGAGCGGGATTTTTGTTTTCGCTGGCATGGAGAAAGCAGCGGGACATGGGTTTGCGAAGGGCCGGGGTGGCGTTTCGAAGAGCTGCCGCTGCCGCCGGTATGCAGCACACCCATACTCTCGAACATCGCCTGCGCGATCGCAGCATTGCAGCTGTTGCGGCCCGCACCGGCTACCGGTGAACGACAATGGTCGGCGGCGCTGGCGACGGCGATCCGGCACGGGACGCCACCTGGCCGCTTCCAGGTTTTTCCCGGCGATGTGCGGTGGATCGTCGATGTTGCCCACAATGCGGCGGCGTTCGAACACCTGGCCGGCAACCTCACGCGCCAACCGGGTTGCCAGGATGGCCGCAATGTCCTGGTGCTGGGCATGCTGGCGGACAAGGATGTAGCGGCGCTCGCACCGCTGGCGGCGTTGGTCGATTGCTGGTACGCGGTCAGCACCGATGGGGAGCGGGGGCTGGCGGCGGAGGTCCTGGCGGAACGCCTGGGCGGTCTGCTCGGCGACGCGGTGGCTTGCCTGCCACAGGTCGAACAAGCCTGTGCCGCGGCGGCTCGCGAGGCCAGGCCGGGCGACCGGATCGTCGTTACCGGTTCGTTTACCGTGGCCGGCCCGGCGCTCGCCTGGTTGCGTGGCGAGACCTCGGCGCAGGCGGTGGACTAGGAGCCTGTCGGACTTAGGTTTTCGTAGCGAGGCGTGTGGGGAATCGAGGTCATTTTTTCGATCGTTTGAGGCGAATAGTGGTTCTATTTAACGAAAAGGATCGGAAAAATGGGCCGATTACCCGCCGCCGCAGTAGAATAACCTAAGTCCGACAGGCTCCTATAACGATAATGAGCGAGCAACTCAAAGAACGTCTGACCGGCGCCGCCGTCCTGGTGATCCTGGGCGCGCTGCTGATTCCCGAATTCCTGTCCGGCCCGCCGGCGGACGATTTGACCGGTAGCGAGGA
>JAZFYI010000192.1:0-2265 GCA_036443455.1 Gammaproteobacteria bacterium | reverse complement strand
GTAGACGAACTTTGCCGGCCAGCCAAAAAAGCCGGTGCGCTGCTCAGCGTGGCGATGACGCGCCTGTCGCTATCGGCGAGGGTCTATCATCGTTTGTTGCGGCTGGCCCGGACCATTGCCGATCTGGATGGCGCCGATGAACTCGGCGTCGAACAAGTCAGCGAGGCCATTACCCTGCGCAGTCTGGATCGCAGCTAGCCAGGCTGCTTTTTCGCGTTGCTGATGAGTTCGTGAAGTACCGGGCGGTGTTTTTGCATTTCTTCCGGGGTCAGGGCATCGAGTTCGTGCGGAAATACCAGCCAGGCCGGAGTCTTATGGATAAGGTAGTCGGGGACCAGGTCGGTCTGGTTGCGTTCTGGCTTGTACCAGGGAACGGCGACGCGAACGTCTTCCGGCATGTTGCCGCGCGCCCTGCGCCGCAACTCGTCGATGACCGCGACCAGGGTGTGCCCGGTATCCAGCACATCATCGACGATCAGCAGGCGATCGTCGTGGCTTAGTCGCTTGATCAGATAATTCAGGCCATGCACCTTGACGATGCTTTCGCGCTGGTCATAACCGGTGTAAGAGGAGGTCCGGATAGCGATGTGATCCGCTTCGATGCCGCAAAACGAGAGAATTTCCTGCACCGCCATGCCGACCGGCGTACCACCGCGCCAGATCGCGATGATTACCGTGGGTCGAAACCCGCTTTGAATGATTTTGCTGCCGAGACGAAACGAATCCTCGAGCAATTCCTGTGCGCTGATGACAATTTTTTCCACGTGGTGTCGCCTGCTTACCTGGATTTGCATTAACCGCTATAATATTCAGCCAATTCTACAGCACGGGCCGACCGGCATCGACACAGCGATGAACAAAAGATTCATAGCGGCAAACGACCTGTTGCTGGATTCCTTCAGGCTCGCCGTCAAAATATACGAGGCCGGATTCAGGCCGGATTATCTCGTCGGCGTCTGGCGTGGCGGCAGCGCGGTGGGGATCGCGGTCCAGGAAGGGCTCGAGAATTTTGGCGTAAAGACAGACCATATCGCCATTCGCACTTCCTATAACGGACCGGATTCCTATAGGCGAAGGACCGAAGGGACCGCGGGCATTCGCGTCCATGGCTTGCAATACCTGCTGGAGAATATTTGTGCCGAGGATTCATTGCTGATCGTCGACGATGTCTATAGCACGGGGTCCAGCGTCAACGCCCTGATCGAGCAGCTCGCAGCAAAAACAAGACGCAACCAGCCGCACGACATCCGCGTTGCAACGGTCTGGTACCGGCCAACGGAGAGGACGATCAAACCACCGGACTATTATTTGCACGAAATCGATGACTGGCTGGTTTTGCCACACGAGTTGACCGGTCTTGGCGTCGAGGAAATAAAGCAACACAAACCGGGCCTCGCGCCTATTCTCGATGAGCTCGCATCTTTCATACCCACCGATAACTGATTAGCGAAGCGAGGCGACAAATGACATCACCTGTGACGGTGCTGGGGATCAGCAATGCGATTGTCGATGTGCTTGCCCACGTCGACGACGAAATCCTGGCCGAGATCGGCGCACCGAAAGGTTCGATGACGCTGATCGACCAGGAGCAGGCCGAAAAGATTTACGCTTTGATGGGTCCGGCGACGGAAATGTCGGGTGGGTCGGTTGCCAACACCATCGCCAACCTGGCCAATCTTGGCGGCAAGTCCGCCTATATCGGTTGTGTCGCCGATGATCAGCTCGGGCGGATTTTTGTCCACGACATGCAATCGCTCGGTGTCGATGTGGTATTGCCGCCGATCGATGACGGCGCGCCGACCGCGCGTTCATATATCCTGATCAGTCCGGGGGGCGAGCGCACGATGAACACCTACCTGGGTGCGTGCATGGAGTTGAGTCCAGCGCACATTTCTGGGCAGGCGGTTGCCGCGGCAGGGCTGGTGTTGCTCGAAGGGTATATCTGGGATAACCCGCACGGGCCGGCCGCCGCCGGCGAGGCGATGCGGCTGGCGCAGGAGAAAGGAGCAAAGGTCGGGCTTACGCTGTCGGATTCCTACTGTGTGGATCGTCACCGCGACGCATTCGCGGAGGCGATCGAGCGTCACGTCCAAATGGTGTTTGCCAACGAAAAAGAAATCATGAGCCTGCTTGGGACCGATAGTTTCGAGGATGCAGTAGCCAGGACGCGCGAGCTGGAGACGCTGTTCGTGCTGACCCGCTCGGAAAAAGGTTCGGTGATCGTCAATAACCAGGGCGAAGTGATTCAGGCGGCTGTCCCGGTGG
>JAZFYI010000191.1:0-4186 GCA_036443455.1 Gammaproteobacteria bacterium | reverse complement strand
GTGTCCAAAATGTCCAGCTTCCGCGTTGCGAATCTTCGCAATAGCCAGCTATTACGTGCGATCCGCGCCTTGAATCTGAACATTTTGAATCACAATCTACTTCGCTCATGAATAGATCAGAGCTTCCATCACTCAATGATCGGAGCCGGTTGCTCTTTGTTCCTGCTCGTCTTCGGTCTGATAAACAAAATACGGTTGCGTGTCGCCTTCCACCACCGCTTCGTCGACGACCACCTTGACCACGTTTTTCATGGTCGGCAGCTCGTACATCGTGTCCAGCAGCACGTGCTCGAGTATGGTGCGCAAACCCCGCGCGCCGGTCTTGCGCTTCATGGCCTTGCGGGCGATCGCGCGCAACGCGTCCTTGCGGAATTCGAGCGTCACGCCTTCCATGTCCAGCAACTTGATGTATTGCTTGGTCAGCGCATTGCGCGGCGTCTGGAGTATCGTGACCAGGGCATCCTCGTCCAGCTCATCCAGCGTGGCAACGACCGGCAGGCGGCCGACAAACTCGGGGATCAGCCCGAACTTGATCAGGTCTTCGGGTTCGACTTCGTGGAAGAGCTCGCCGATCTTCAGATCCTTGTCGGCGGTTTTTACCTCGGCGACGAAGCCGATGCCGCTCTTGTCGGAGCGACTCAGGATGATTTTCTCGAGACCGGCAAAAGCCCCGCCGACGATAAACAGGATATTCGCGGTATTGACCTGCAAAAATTCCTGTTGCGGATGCTTGCGGCCGCCCTGGGGCGGCACCGATGCGACGGTCCCTTCGATCAGTTTCAGCAAAGCCTGTTGCACGCCCTCGCCGGAAACGTCCCGGGTGATCGACGGGTTATCCGATTTCCGCGAAATCTTGTCGATTTCGTCGATATAGACGATCCCGGTCTGCGCCTTGTCGACATCGTAGTCGCATTTTTGCAGCAGCTTCTGAATGATGTTTTCGACGTCCTCACCGACATACCCCGCTTCGGTCAGCGTGGTCGCATCGGCAATCGTGAACGGTACGTTGAGCAATCGGGCCAGGGTCTCGGCCAGCAGCGTTTTGCCGCAACCGGTCGGACCGATCAGCAGGATATTGCTCTTGGCCAGCTCGATATCGTCGCGCGAAGAATCGGAACTGAGATTTTGCAAACGCTTGTAATGATTGTAAACGGCAACCGCCAGGACTTTTTTCGCCTGGTCCTGGCCGATCACGTAGTCATCCAGGGTTTGCTTGATTTCGTGGGGTCGCGGCAGGTCGTCGCGCGCCTGGTCGGCCCGTTCATCGAGCTCTTCGCGGATGATGTCGTTGCACAGCTCGACACACTCATCGCAGACAAAAACCGACGGGCCGGCGATCAGTTTCCTGACTTCATGCTGGCTTTTGCCGCAAAAAGAACAATACAGCAGTTTGCCTTCGTCTTTGCCGCTTGTTTCGTCGCTCATACACCGTCCTCGGTATAGAAAATCCCTTTTCCGGGCTGCCGCAAGCCGGGTTGCCGCCTGTATAGCATGGCCACCGTGTGACATGCAAAGAAATAGTACCGGATTTTTCCGCGAAGTTCGCGGTAACTCGTTGAAGATTCGTTATTTTTTCTTGATTTTTTCGATCTGTTTTGGCGCTTTTCCAGGGTCATCTCCCGCCTTGCCGCGGCGCTCCAGCACTGTATCTATAAGACCATACTCGACTGCCGCAGTTCCGCCCATGAAATTGTCACGATCGGTGTCCCTGGCGACTTGTTCGACGGCCTGACCGGTGTGGCTTGCCAGGATCAGGTTCAGGTGGTCGCGCATCTGCAACACTTCCTTCGCGTGGATATCGATATCCGAGGCCTGCCCCTGGAAGCCGCCGATCGGCTGGTGGATCATCATCCGCGAATGCGGCAACGCGTAGCGCTTGCCTTTTGCGCCGCCGGCAAGCAGCACGGCTCCCATGCTGGCGGCCTGGCCGACGCAGATCGTGCTGATGTCCGGGCGAACGAACTGCATGGTGTCGTAGATAGCGAGCCCGGCGCTGACCGACCCGCCGGGTGAATTGATATACAGGTGTATGTCTTTCTCCGCGTTCTCCGATTCCAGGTAGAGCAACTGCGCAACGATCAAGTTTGCGACCTGGTCTTCGACCACACCGACCATGAACACCACGCGGTCTTTGAGCAGCCGGGAATAGATGTCATAGGCGCGCTCACCGCGGGCGGTCTGCTCGACCACCATTGGAACCAGGTTCATTTCAATCTCCCTCATGTCGCCCGCCTTTGTTGCAGATTTTGTGCCGTCGGGTTTCAGGCCTTGAAATCCATGATTTCGCTAAAACTCCTGGGCTCGTCGGATTGTTTGACCTGCCCGAGTGCCCAATCCACGGCCTGTTGTTCGAGGACCATCATCTCGACCTGGCTCATCATACCGGGATTGCTGGTATATGCCTGCAGGATCTGCTGCGGGTCGCTGAAACCGCTGGCGATCTGGTCGAGCCGCCTGGCGACCCTTTCCTTGTCGGCTTCGAGCTTCTGTGACTTGATGATTTCATTGACCAGCAGACCCAGGCCTACCCGGCGGCGCGCCTGTTCCTCGAAGACTTCACTCGGCGGCGCCTGCTTGTGATCCTTGACCCCCATTCTTTCCATCGCGTCGTGTTGCATGGTGTGAATTTCCTGGTCGATCAGCGCGGCGGGAATTTCGATCGGGTTTTTCTGCAGCAATTGGTCCATCAGCTGGTCTTTCAGGCTGGCCTGAACTTTCTGCTCGAGTTCGGTTTGCATGTTTTGCCGAATTTCACTGCGCAGTTTTTCGAGACCACCCTCTTTGACCCCGTAGGCGGCACAAAACTCATCATCCAGCTCGGGTAACACCTGCTCTTCCACGGATTCGCAGCTGGCCTCGAACTCGGCGGTCTTCCCGGCTAGGTCGGCGGCGTGGTAATCGTCCGGAAACACGACCGGAAAAGTACGTGTTTCACCGGCCGAGATTCCGTTCAGGCCCTTTTCGAAGTCCGGCAGCATTTGCCCGTCACCACAGACGATCGGGACTTTTTCCCCGCTGCCGCCGGCAAAGGTCTCGCCATCGATGCGCCCGCTGAAGTCGATGACGACCCGGTCGCCTTCGCCGGCTGCGCGCTCGACCTTTTGCCAGGTGGAACGTTGCCTGCGCAGGTTTTCCAGCATGCGATCGATATCCTCGTCGACGATATCGGCCGTGTGTTTGCTGACCTTGATCGACGACAGGCCCTTGATCTTGATTTCCGGGTAAACCTCGAACACCGCCGTATATTTGAGGTCCTTGCCCTCGGCCACTTCATCGGCTTCGATCCGGGGATTGCTGGCCGGCCGCAGCTTTTCCTGGCCGATGGCTTCGGCATAAGTCTGCTGCATGAGCTCGCCGACCACGTCGCGGCGCACCTCGCCGCCGTAATGCCGGCGGATTACATTCATCGGCGCCTTGCCCGGGCGGAATCCCTTGAGCTTGGCCGATTTGCCGACCCTGCGCAGACGCTGATCGACTTCTGAGTCGATACGCTCGGCGGGAACCTGCACTTTCATGCGCCGTTCCAGACCCTGGGTCGTTTCTACCGACACCAACATGTTGTTTTTCCTCATATTAATAACCATGGTCGATGGCCATTGCCGCCATCGTCCCGGCTGTCTGGTGCGAAAGGAGAGACTCGAACTCTCACGGGTTTTACCCCACAGGGACCTAAACCCTGCGCGTCTACCAGTTCCGCCACTTTCGCTGAAACTGTCCCTCTTCTGCGCCAACTCATGGCCGCACCGGGCAGCGGATTATACCCAGCGGACAAGCCGCCGGATAGCCAAACGGCGCGCAGTCTATCACTTTAGAAAGGACTGCGCCGCAATGATTCCCCACCCGGAACGCCCGGCGCAACAACGAAAAAGCAGCGTCCGGCGCTGCTTTTTGTGTTTGGTGGGGGACCGGGGAATCGAACCCCGAACCTGCGGATTAAGAGTCCGATGCTCTGCCAATTGAGCTAGTCCCCCAAAATTCCTTAAAGAATTGGGGCGAGCGATGGGGCTCGAACCCACGACCACCGGAATCACAATCCGGGGCTCTACCCTGCCGCTTCGCGGCCCCGCTACGCCCTTCGTGCCTTCGCTAAAAAAATTTGGGGTGGACGATGGGGCTCGAACCCACGACCACCGGAATCACAATCCGGGGCTCTACCAACTGAGCTACGCCCACCATAATTTCTCTT
>JAZFYI010000190.1:0-4172 GCA_036443455.1 Gammaproteobacteria bacterium | reverse complement strand
TGGCCACTGCGCACTCACATCGTTGCCATGGCGGTGATCGCCGTATTGTCGATCACGACAGGATACCTGCTCGAGCGGTATACGGATGCGGCGTATCCTTACATTGACTCGATGACAACGTACGCTGCCGTGTGGGCAACGTACCTGGTGATTCGCAAGGTTCTTGAAAACTGGTGGTATTGGCTGGCGATCGATCTGGTGTCGATCGTCATCTACTGGTCGCGGGAGTTGCCATTCACATCCCTCCTTTTCGTCATCTACGTTTTGCTGATTCCATTCGGTCTCGCGGCCTGGACGCGCTCTTACCGAGCCGCTCGATTGATCCCGGCGCCGGCATGAGCGCAACCCTGGATCCGGCTGAGGCCCTGTGCCTGGTACCCGGGTGGGATACTGCGGACTGCCTCATCGAAGAGCTAAAAGGTGGCCTGACGAACCGCGTTTACAAGATCGGCCGTGGTGGTGAAGCGTATGTGTTGCGGCTGGATGACGAAAAAACCCATGTCTTTGGTCTGAATCGTTCCCGTGAACTCGGCATCTTGCGGGCTGCATCTGCCGCGGGGCTGGCGCCGGATATCTTTTATGCAGATGCCGAACGGGGAATCCTGCTGAGCCGTTACATCGATGGGAGGGTGTGGACGACAGGCGATCTCGCCAGCCGGGAGAATATCGAGGCCCTGGCCGAAGTCCTGCGACGCATTCATGCACTGCCGTTGTCAGGCGAGCGGTTCGATCCTGTAGCGGTGGCTGGCGGCTATCTCGGCAAACTGGAGTCGCGGTCGGAGTTGCATGCATTTGGCGAGCGCTGCAAAGCGATCGTCGAGAGCGCTGGCGAAATCACGGTTTGTTGCTGTTGCCACAACGATGTGGTGGCGGCCAACGTGGTCGCCACACCGGATCTCGTGCTGCTTGACTGGGAGTATGCCTGCGATAACGACCCGATGTTCGACCTGGCATCGCTGATTGTTTATCACGAGCTCGATGCGGCTACGGCAAATGTGCTATTGCACGCCTATGCCGGCGGCGAAGCGTCTGAATTCCGCGAACGGCTGGCGGTGCAAATTCGCGTCTATGGCGCCATTTTGTGGTTGTGGCTTGCGACCCGCCATATGCTTAGTGCGAACCCGTCCCAGGCGAGACGCCTGGAAAAACTCCGGCTAAAACTATGATCAGCGACGATTGGGTAGCTCGCGAAGCCCGAGAAAGCCAGCGCCTTCCAGTCGCCCCGGCATTCATAAAACCGGTAACGGGCTGTCATCCAGTCGAGTCAGGCGATATGCCAAAGTTACGCGTAGCTCCTGGCAATTTCGTGTCGGGCCTCTGCCCCAGTGCGGGTATCGCGCATCGAAAAAAACTACGCGTCCGGGTTTTGGCAAAACCGACAGAATGACATCGTTGCGTTGTTCGTTATAGAACATGGTTTCGCCACCATCCTGTATGGTCCATTTCGGATTTAAATATACAAGCACCGTATACCAGCCTTCCTCGTTCGTCTGTTTATCCGTGTGAATAGCGTTATCCAGCCCGTAGGTCTGGCCATTAAGAAATACCTCACGGACAAAAAAACTGTATGGCTGCAATCGATCAGCTACCTTTTCCCATATTTTTTGAATCCGCTCGCTCGTCTCTGCCATGGTTGACGGGATGCCGGGCTCATTATCGCTGCTCATCAATGTCGCGCCCCAGAACCTGTTATCGGTGTTGTCATCCGCGGTATCACCGTATCGCCAACCGGCCGCGCAGGACCTCACTCCCCAGGTGTAGGTCATGAGAATAAGATCCGAGCCGATCAAATCGCTGAACAGGTTATCGATGACTACGATTACCCGCTTTTCTTTATTGGCCATACGCTTGACGTCCGTTGTATCGAGCAAAATCAGACTTGCGATGGTAGCACGGCGGCCGCTATTGGGTTCTGGATTTACCCCGGCCTGGTTGACAATTCCGGGCTACCGAATTCTGTTGCCTTTCGTCCGGCCGAGCCAATAACATCAACGGTTTGGCGTTTTGGGCCGGGCAGTCATTGCTGAATTAATGTGACAGCGGTCACGGGCGCAGAAAAACAAAGCATTCATAATCATTATCCAGTGGCTGACCATGAAAAAATTAACCGCAATTACAATCCTGTTTTTCGCCGTTTGTACCAGCGCAAACGCTGATGTATGGACGTGGGTGGATATCAAGGGCGGCATCCACTTTGTCGACACGGTTATCCCGATCTATACCTGGCTGGATGAGAATGACAGGGTTCATTTCACCGATAAGCCGGATCACGAAAACGCGAAGCTGGTAAAACTCGTATGGCATTCTTCCGGCAGCCTGGCCGAGGCGACCGCCGATGATATTCAAGAAGACAAGGACAGCGGCGCGTACCCGGGAGAGACCGACGAGGAGAGGCTCGATAGGGAAATGGCGGAGGCGTATTACTGCAAGCAATCCAAAGAGATCCACGACACTTATCTCAACGCGCCGCGGTTGTTCCGGACCAATGAGGACAGTCAGCGAGAATATCTTTCCGACGAAGAAGCGGCAAAAACGCTTGCCGAAAGCGAATCCAAGGTCAAAGAGTGGTGCGGCTAATCAAACAGCAGGCCAGTCTCTGAACCAGTTCTGAGTGCCACTTCCCGATCTATGGTTTGCGGAACTTCAGCGTCATCCGATCGCTTTCCCCGATCGCCAGGTATTTCTCTCGATCGACGTCTTGCATTCGCAGACTCGGCGGCAAGGTCCACACGCCACGTGGATGGTCCGTTGTATCTTTTGGGTTGGCATTGATTTCAGCACGCGCGTCCAGTTCGAAGCCGGCTGCCCGGGCAAACTCGATAACCTGCGCTTCGGTCACGTAGCCGCTCAGTTTCATCATTTCGACAGTGGACCCCGGTTTTGCGCGATGCTCCACGACGCCCAGGATGCCACCGGGTCTGAGCGCCCGATACATCGCCGCGAAAACGCCTGGCGCGTAATCGCCCTTCATCCAGTTATGAACGTTGCGAAAGGTAAGCACGATATCGACCGTGCCCGGGGGTGCGATAACAGTATCTTCCGGCACCGACATTGAAGTGACCTCAACTGCGGAGTAGTTGTCGGGGTCGGCTGCAAACTTGGCGATCAACGCCTTCGCCATGGTGCGGCGCCATTGTGGCGTGCGTTTGGCGGACAGGGAAAACCCCACCGCATAGTACTTGCCCGAAGCCATGAGATACGGCGCCAGGATCTCGGCGTACCAGCCAGGACTTGCCCAGATTTCGGCCACCGTCATGTCCGGCTGCGCGCCAAAGAAGCGCAATGTTTCCAGCGGATTCCGGTATTGGTTGCGTTCCTGAAATGCCGGCGTCCGCTGCGGGCTATGGACTGCATCCTCCAGCGCATCGGCTGCCGCGGTCCCCGCCGGTATGTTCACGATCAGCGCGAGCGCAAGAACAAAATTCCTCATGACACCTCCAAAAAAATCCGGGCCGGTTTCATGCTAACACGATCAGGAATTTACGATTACGGCACCACGTTCTCGAAAACCTGGCTCCAAGACCTTTCGCTCTCGGTGAACACCAATCATCGGGCAGGATCGATCCACTTTTCAACGCTTGGCATTTCAACTGCCAGGAGCCGGTCGATCAGCCTGTCAGGCTGCGAATCGGACAACAGGATATCCCGGTGTACCTGCTTTAAAAAAGCCTCTGATACCAGGTGATCGAGGAACCTGTCGAGGCCATCGTAAAATCCGGCGATGTTAAGAAGCCCGATGGGTTTTCGGTGTATACCCAGCTGCGACCATGTCCATATTTCAAAAGCCTCGTCGAGCGTGCCGATACCGCCGGGTAAAACCACGAAAGCGTCGGATAAATCGGCCATCTGGGCCTTGCGTTCATGCATTGAGGAAACGATCCTCAATTCGGTGAGATCGGGGTGAGCGATCTCCTTTTCAGCCAGCGATCGGGGGATCACACCTATGACCTGTCCGCCATTGGCCAACGCAGAGCTCGCGACCGCGCCCATCAAGCCTACAGAACCGCCACCATAGACAAGCCCAATAGCGCGGTGGGCCAACCGTTCACCGAGTTGCTCAGCGGCCTGCTGGTAACTGCCCCGCTTACCGCAACTCGAGCCGGCAAATACGCATATATTCATGATCGCTGCTCTGCCCGGGTATCTCTGGAAATATAACGCGCCTGCAGCAA
>JAZFYI010000189.1:0-4145 GCA_036443455.1 Gammaproteobacteria bacterium | reverse complement strand
AAGGAGAACCGGCAGGCTCCGCCGCTGATCTATGAGCGCGCCTACCGGATCAAGCAGGAGTTTCCGCACCTGGCAATCGTCGTCAACGGCGGTATCGATTCGACGGACAAGGTCGGCGTGCATCTGGAGAAACTCGATGGCGTGATGATCGGGCGCCACGCGTATCACCATCCGTTCTGGCTGTGCGAGGCGCAACGACAGGTCTATCCCGAGACCGATTACACGGCGCCGGATCGCGAACGGGTGTTGCGGCAAATGCATGGTTACTTGCAGGAGTGTGCGGCACAAGGCGTGCGGCCGCATGCGGTGATTCGCCACATGATGGGTTTGTATGCCGGTGAAGCCGGTGGCAAACGCTGGCGGCGGTTTCTCAGCGAGCAGGTGCAAAATCCCGATTTCGGCGGCGACATGTTGTTACGATCGCTGGCCGTTTTTGCCCTGTAGGAGCGGCTCGTAGGAGGGCCTTCAGGCCCGATAAGGTTTCCCGCCGAGGCCAGTGAATATCGCGATTGGCGTACGCATCGGGCCTGAAGGCCCTCCTACCGAAAAATACGAAAAATAAATCCGTCCCCTTTTTTATTCTTCGGTTTCTTCCTCGGGCTCCCGGAAGCCAAAATCCACGTCGCCCGAGGCGGCCAGCCAGGCGGTGGTTACGAAGGCGGCGACGACCTGGCGAAGGTTGTCGGGGTCCACCTTGTCCAGCGTGTCGTTGGCCGTGTGGTGGTAGTCGAAATAATCGGTGCCATCCTGGCCCAGCGAAATAACCGGCATGCCTAGCTCCTTGAACGGGCTGATATCCGCGCCGTTTCCGGTTTCGTTATCACCCATCTCGATGCCCAGCGGTTCCAGCAGCGCATGGATGGCCGTGGCGATCTCCAGGCGGTCGTCCGGGAACAGCGTGGAAATACGCCAGACCTTGCCATCGCCAAAATCGGCTTCCATCCCGACCACGTGCTTATTCAGGTCGGCCAGGTGCTTTTCGGCATAGGCCTTGGCGCCAAACAGACCGAACTCTTCGTCTGCCGCCAGCAGAACCCGGATGGTTCGCGCCGGTTTTTTGCCGCTGCGAATAATCTGTGCCGCCGTTTCCAGGACGATACCGACCCCGGCCGCGTCATCGATCGCGCCGGTACCGAGATCCCACGAATCCAGGTGGGCGGCCAGGAGTACGATTTCATCGGGCCTGCCGGCGCCGCGGATTTCACCAATCACATTGGCCGAGCGTTCGTCTTCCAGGTAACGCGCGCTCAGCGTCATTTTGACGGTCACGGCTTCGCCGCGCGCCAGTTGCATCGCCAGCATGTCCGCGTCGGGGTTGGAGATCGCCGCCGCCGGAATTCGTCGAATCGCATCGTCATACGTGGTCTTGCCGGTATGCGGCAACCGGGTGCCGGATGTGCCGGCCGAGCGAACGATCACCGCGATTGCGCCCTTGGCCGCCGCTTTTGCCGGCCCGTCCCGGCGCGCCTTGACGGTCGGGCTATAGTCGGCGCCATCCTTGCCAGGCTGCATGCGACGATCGAAAAACACGATTTTTCCAGCCACTTCGGCATCCGGTACGGCCGCCAGCTCGTCCAGATCGGCGACCCGGAAAACCGGCGCTTCGATGCCATCGGCGGGCGTGCCGATGCTACCGCCCAGCGCAGTCGCCGCCAGCGTCTGCGGGTAGGGCATCGTGATACCGACTTCGATTTCTCCGCGCTCCCAGTGCGGCACCATGACATCCTCTGCGCGCACGTTCTGCAAGCCGAGTTCACGCATGGTTGCCAGCGCCCATGCGACCGCCGCCTTGTCGCCGGGCGTACCCGCCAGCCGGGGGCCGACTTCCATCGTCAGGGAAGCGACATGGCGAAAAGCATCGGCCGAAGACAAGGCCAGATCGCGTAGTTTCGCCGCCTGGCCGAGTTGTTTGGTGGAGAACACCGCGGGCTGCTGCGGGTCCTCGGCGTGCGCAGCCGAGGGCAAACAAAACAGCGTCGCTGCCAGTGCCAGCAGCATGAGACATTCCGCCCTGATCAGCCGGTCACTGGCGGTTGCAAAGATGCGCATAAAATATTCCGATTGAATGACAAGGCCGCACATTGTATCCAAGCCAGGCCGTTGTGGGTAAGCACGGACCTGAAAAATATCGATGATTGTTTTGTCGGCAAAGGGTTAGAATACGCGCCTTCGCAAACGGGCAGACACACTCAGGCAGGGAGATACATGGGCAAGACCAGGGGAGCGAGATACCTGAAACGCAAGCGACAGCCGAAGCAGGCGGAGCTCGCCGACCGTCACTATTTGTACGAGCAATCGGTGCAGAGCGTTGAGCATGAAGTTGAATTTCTCGCCGACACTTTTCGCGAGATCCGCGGCAGCGAAGCGACACTGTTGCGGGAGGATTTTTGCGGTACCAGCAATGCCGCCTGCGAGTGGGTGCGGGTCGACGACAGGCACCGTGCGATTTGCGTGGATCTCGACGCCGATGTGCTGGCCTACGGACGCGACAAGCATGTCGCCGCCCTGAGCCCGGACGCGCAACAGAGAATATCCCTGGTCAATGCCGATGTGCTAACCGTGGAGACCGAGCCTGCCGATATCCTGGCCGCATTCAACTTCAGCTATTTCACGTTCAAGACTCGCGATCAGCTTAGATCGTATTTCACGGCGGCGCGTCGGGCGATCAAGGATGACGGGCTGTTCTTTCTCGATATTTATGGCGGCTCGGAGGCCTACCAGGAGATGGAGGAAGAGACCGAGTACGATGACTTCACCTATGTCTGGGACCAGGCCAGTTACGACCCGGTGACCGGCGATTATCATTGCCAAATTCATTTTCGCTTTGCCGATGGTTCCGAGATGACCCGGGCGTTTTCCTACGATTGGCGGTTGTGGAGCGTGCCCGAGGTCCGTGAGCTGCTGGCGGAGGCGGGTTTCAGCTCATCCACGGTCTACTGGGAAGGGACCGATGAAGACGGTGAAGGCGATGGCGTATTCATGCCGGTCGAAAAAGGCGAGGCGGACGAGGCTTTCGTGTCCTATATCGTTGCCCAGCCCTAGCAGGCTCAAGACCACCAGCCAGCTCAAACACTTGGCGCGATAATCTCAGGTATGACTTGACGTAATCCCGCAAAGACAGCAACATGCCAAGCGCAATGTTTTCAACCTGCGCCCGGTCGTTTCATGGTACCGGGCGAACCGATACGGGCACAAAGCGTGGGTAAAGAAATTGAGCTAGCCATACTTTTCGCCGATGTCGTCGGCAGCACCAGGCTCTATGAATCGCTCGGTGATGTCCGCGCCAGGGACACGGTCGGGCATTGCATCGATGTCATGCGCCAGGCCACGGAAAACAACAGCGGCACCGTCATCAAGACCATGGGTGACGAAGTGATGTCGAGCTTTCCAACGGCCGATGACGCGTTGAACGCCGGTAGCCAGATGCAACTGGCCATTTCGGATAATCCTGATTTTGCCGGTGGAGATGCCGAAGTCACGATCCGGGTCGGATGTCATTACGGGCCGGTGGTGCTGGAGGACCGGGATATTTTTGGCGCGGCGGTGCACACGGCGAACCGGATGACCAGCCAGGCCAAGCCTGGCCAGATCATTACCACGCAGGTCCTGGTGGAAAAGCTGGACAAGGACTGGATAGAAAATGTCCGTCAGATCGATATTGCATCGATCCGCGGCCAGAGCGAGGAAATCGTGCTCTTCGAGGTACTCTGGCAGACCGAGGATGTGACCAGAATGCTTCCGATGATCGATCTGGATCGCTATGCAAATCAAAAGCTTGGGCGACTATTGCTGCGTTTTCAGGACTGCGAGGCCGCGGTCGATGCCGAGCAGAAATCGGTCACGCTGGGACGGGGCCAAAACAACGACCTGGTCGTCAAGGGCACCCTGATTTCCCGCCTGCATGTGCGAATTGAACTGGAAAGAAACAAGTTCCTGCTATACGATCAGAGTACCAACGGCACCTTCGTCTATAATGATGGCAAGGAGTTGTTCCTGCGCCGCGATGATGTGCAGTTGACTGGCAAAGGTTATTTGGGTCTGGGCAAAGCGGTTACGGAAGACTCGCCACAGGCCATACATTTTACGATTAAAGAAAAATAACAACAAAGAAAAAGAAGAACCGCGAAAAACTAAAACTTAAGGGG
>JAZFYI010000188.1:0-7380 GCA_036443455.1 Gammaproteobacteria bacterium | reverse complement strand
CTACCGAGACTTGCTCGCCCGTGCCTACAACTCGGCTGATTCCCTGGCCACGCTGGCTGTTGATTTGCAGGTCGAAGGTCTCCCCACCCGCGGTAATCGTCCCGCGTTGCTCGATCGACTGTATGCTTTTCAGATTCAGGTAACCGCCACGGCCCCGGATGTGGGTGCCGATCGCAATGCCTTTTGGCTGCGCGATGTCAGGTATCACCAGTCCGTCTGCAACTTGCTCCGCGGCGGATCTTGCCACCAGCGCATCGGCGAAAGATTCGGCATCGCCGATCAGGTCCATCATTTTCCGGGTTTCCACGGCGAAAACACTGGCGTCGAGCATCAGCTCCCCGGGCAACGGTCCCAACTGGTGCATCCAGAAATCAGGATACGGCGGCAACTCGCCTTCCCAGACCGCATCGGGCCGGTAAGCCATCCAGACATCCCACATATAGAGTTCGGTATCCATGGCCTTCTGATAGAGCCGGCCGATGATCCCGCTTTCTTCCCAGTAATGATGAATCCTGGGGCCAGCGAGTAATGGCAAGACATCCAGGACATGCTTCTCTTTCGCGCCGAGTACCGGCACATAGACGACGAAGGTCTCGAGCCGTCCGTCATTCTGGCTCGCGGCAATGAATTCGTCATTCAGATCGGCCATGCCGCGCAGGCATATGCCGCAGGTTGGACCGCTGATAAACATCAACCTGACCTGGCCGCGATGCGCGTTGAAATCGCTGCGCAGTTTTTCGAGGTCTTGATCTATGACTTCGTAGCTCAGGTAATCAGCTACTGCAGATTCCTCAGTGCCGGAATCTCCGGTATCCTGGCTGCACGCAGGCAGCAACAAAACGCTCGCGGCTACAGCCAGCACATGCTTTCTATTCATCTCGCAGCCCCACAGGAGTCGGGTCGACCAGTATCCATTGCAGGTCATCGGCAAAAAAAGCGAGCACGATCATCGCGGCGGCAACCCATAACATGACTTTCAGCCATATCGACGGCCCGGCGGGACAGGTGCCGTCTGCACAAACCGGCTGCGGCCGGTAAACGCGCCAGAACGCCCAGGCCAGCATCGCCGCGGCGACGCCAAGAATGTACGGGCGAAACGGTTGCCAGCGCGCCATCGTCACCGCACCGGATACGCCAAACAGGACCACCGCCCACGGTCCGATACAACAAAGACCGATAAACGACGCAAAGGTGCTGATCCCGATGGCGCTGCCGGTAGTCGCGACGATTTTCTTGTCTTCATCCATCCTGCGTGCTCCGCTCAAGGAAATCGACAATGGTCTGCGCATCGGGAACGCCCAGGTCACCGCCATAGATCCGGCAACCGACGCCATCGCCACCCTGGTTCCCGGTTACATCCTTGCCGTTGACCAGGATGGTCGGCGACCCCCAGACTTTCAGCTCTTCTGACGTCTCCTCGGCCATGACGTCGACCCATTCGTAACCACCCAGCCGGCATTCAGCCAATGCCTTTTCGAGTTCCAATCGCGCCTTCGTTGCCAGCGGGCAACCCGGGAAACTCAGAAACTGGACCTTCGGCCTAGGCATTGGATTTGGATCCAGCTTTGGCAAAATACTTTCCCCAGATCGCTTCGCTGACGACCCATACGGCAAATGCACCCCACAGGCCGATGTTGCCGATCAATTCCCATCCCCGCGCACCGCCAAAATCGACGAGTCCCGTTCCATGCAGCAGCGAAGCGAGTGCGGCGAGCAAGAACCAGGGCCCGGTAAAAGCACAGTGGACTCGCCGGCAGCTCATTGCGTTGCGAACGCAAACCCCACCCATTACCAGGAAGGAAAGCGTCCAGACCACAGTCCTCGGCGTTACCGGCAGGTAATTGGCGCTTAGAGAAATGGCAACGATTGGCAAGCCGTAGGCAACCAGCAGTCTTTTCAGGTTGCCGGTAATGTCTGTGGATACTGTCTTGCTGTCTTCATTCATAAAAAAACACCCTGTCACATAAAAAATGACGAAACCAATCGTGGGATTCTAAGTCTATTACCTGTACTAACTACAGATGCAAGCGATTTCCCATGAAAAACCCTGAATTTTTCCCGATCGGCATCGGCGCCCTGTCTGCAAGAACCGATTGCAAGATTGAAACCATTCGCTACTACGAACGGCAGGGCCTGTTGCCGGACCCGCCGCGCAGCGCCGGTGGCCATCGACTCTACCAAGAAGACCACCTGAAACGACTGACTTTCATCCGCCGCTGCCGAAAACTGGGGTTTACGATGGCGCAGATCAGACAATTGCTGGGCCTGGTCGATGAACATCAGTACAGCTGTCAGGATATCAAGACGCTGACCATGGATCATGTCGAGGAAATCAGGGAGAAAATAGACCACCTCAAGCGCCTCGAAAAAGCTTTGTTGCAGATGGCCGCCGAATGCAGCGGCGATTCGATCCCTTTGTGCCCGGTCATCGACGCGCTGTATCAGCCCTTGGAAGAGAGTCGCAGCGCCTAGCCTGGATTATTCATGAATGCGCTCGCGCAGTTGCTCGATCCTTGTCCGCACACGGGCTAAATAATTAACAGCGGCGCCATTTCCGTTTACAGTCACACCCATGGCTAAACATATTGCGATTGTCGAAGACGAAACCGCTATCCGTGAAAACTACTCGGCGGCCTTCGCCCGCCAGGGCTACAAGGTCAGCGGCTATAGCGACCGCAAGCAATCGCTGGAAGCCTTTGCGGTGCGCCTGCCCGACCTGGTCATCATCGATGTCAGCCTGGGCGATGAGGCGGAAGGCGGTTTTGACCTGTGCCGCGAGTTACGAACCAGGAGCCCGGAACTGCCGATCATTTTCCTGACCGCATTGGACAGCGAACTCGATGTGATCTCGGGTCTGCGGCTGGGCGCCGACGATTACCTGACCAAGGACATCAGCATCAGCCAGATCCTGGCCCGCGTGAACGCGTTGTTCCGGCGGGTCGAGGCCTTGAGCCAGCCGGTCAAGCAAGAGCAGAAACTGGTCAAGGGCAAGCTGGAACTGGATATCGACCGGCTGAGCGCCCACTGGGACGGCGAGAAAATCCCGTTGAGCCTGACCGAGTTCTGGCTGGTCCATGCGCTCGCGCGTTTTCCCGGTCATGTCAAGAACCGGCAACAACTGATGGATGCCGCCAATACCGTGCTCGATGACCACACCATCACCACCCACATCAAACGCATTCGCCACAAGTTCTGCGAGCTGGCGCCGGATTTCAATGCCATCGAGACCGTCTATGGCATGGGGTATCGCTGGGTAGAGGAATGAGCCTGCGACTGCAGTTGTTGCTGGTAAGCCTGCTGACGCTGGTGCTGCCATGGGCGGGTTGCCAGTACGTGCGGGAAATGGAAGATGCGCTGCGCCGCTCCCACACCGGCGCGCTGCTGGGCAACGCCCAGGCGGTGGCCAGGCAACTGGCGGATCGGCAAGAGCTGGTTTATCCGGACCCCCGGCTCGCGGAACCCATCGACGGCGCAATCTCTGTTTACCAGTTTTCATTGCACACTTCGCCAACGCTCGATGGCTTCGTTGAAGACTGGGCGCTGGATCCGGGTGCGCTGACCGGTATGGGCGCCAACGATCAGTCAGTTCGCTATGCACTGGGCATGGGTCAGCGTTTCGCCTGGTTGTTTCTGCAAGTCGCGGATCCGCAGGTTGTTTACGCCACCAGTGATTCAGAAGGCGACAGCGTGTTGCTGATAACGGAAGACAACAACCAGGAATTGCAGGCATACCGCTTTTCGACACTGGCGCCCGGCCAGGTTTTTGCCCAGCGAAGTTCCGTGAATCGACCCTGGCAAGGCGGCGATCGTGAAACCCGGATACAGGCCGAATGGCAACCTACCGGCGATGGGTTCAACCTGGAAATTCGCATTCCGCGCGAGATGCTGGGCGCACGGCTCGGCTTTTTGCTGAAAGACCATGGCGCCAATGGCGCCTTGATCGGCACCATGGACCCGACCCGGCCGGAACCGGGGATGATCGTCAGACCCTCGGCCGAGTTGGCCGCCACCCTCGCGCCCTATCACAGGCCGGGACTTTTGCTCCGAGTCGGCGATCGCCAGGGCTGGGAACTGGCCCGCTACGGTGAGATCGGCACGCCGCCACCGCGAGACATCGCCGATGCTTCCGCCTGGCTGGATCGCCTTTACCAGGTGATACTCGGCACCGGCGACCTGCAAAGAGCGGCCACCGGGCGTGCCGGGCGCCTGCCACCGGCGGCCAGTGAGAGTGCTTTGTCGGGCCAGGCTGCCGGCACCTGGAACCTGCTACCCGAAGGCGACCGGGCCGTGGCCACGGTTTTTGCACCCATCGAGATTTCTGGCCAGGTGGTGGGTAGCGTCGTGATCGAACAAGGCAGCGAGGCAATCCTGACGCTAACCAACAACGCGTTGCGACGCCTGATGAATCTGACCCTGATCGCGGTCAGCGTTGCGGCGCTCGGCCTGCTCGGCCTGGCGTCGTTACTCGCGTTTCGGATCCGCCGGTTAAAAAATGCCGCCGAATCGGCGGTCAGCGCGGATGGCCGTATCCTGGGCAATATTCCGGGAACCGATGCCGGCGATGAGATCGGCGACTTGTCGCGCAGTTTCGCCGCGATGCTCGACCGGCTGCGGGGCTATCACCAGTACCTCGAAACGCTGGCCAGTAAGCTTTCTCATGAACTGCGCACACCGCTGGCGGTGGTTCACTCTTCGCTGGAAAATCTCGAGCACGAAGAGCTGTCACGCGAGTCGCGGGAATACACCCGCAGGGCGCTGGATGGGTCCAACCGCCTCAAACGAATTCTCAATGCCATGTCGGAAGCATCGCGGGTCGAGGCATCCATCAAGGGCGCGGCCATCGAATCGCTCGACTTGTGCGCCTGGATCAAGGATATAGGCGAGGCGTACCAAAGCGCGTACCCGCATCATGAAATCCGGGTTGCGACCGTGAACCGGCCCTGTGTCGTGGAGGCCTCCCCCGATCTGCTGGCGCAACTGATGGACAAGCTGGTGGACAATGCGGCGGATTTCGCGGCCGATGGCAGCTGGATAAGAATCGCCTTGAGCTGTGCCGAAAAATCCTGCTGCATCGCGGTCAGCAACCCCGGGCCGCCACTGCCGGAAGAACTGCGGGGACAATTATTCGACTCCATGGTTTCGCGGCGCGAGAAAAAAGGCGCCAAACCACACCTGGGTCTCGGCCTTTACATCGTGCGCCTGATCACCCAGTTTCACGGTGGCGAGGCGAATGCGGAAAATCTGCCGCGAGATGGCGGCGTCATGTTCAGCATCACCTTGCCGCTGGCAAAACCGTTAAACTGAACCTACGGCAGGATTTCGATGGAGACCATCATGAGCACACAAATCGCCTGGATGCTGTTGAGCGCCATACTCGCCAGCGCGTTTACGATCGGCGCCGCGTGGCTGTGGTGGCGCAAGTCGCTCAGCCAGGAAATCGACCGGCTGCTCGATGAAAAATCCGCGCTGCTCGGCGACGAGATCGAGCGAAGGGTTCGCCAGGGCGTCATCGATGGCGTGTCGTCCATCCCATCGGTGGAAGTGCTGGAGAACGCAACGAGAACCGCGACCCGGACCGGTGCGGCGATTATCGGTGAGGGTATTTCGGCGATCCTGGGCAGGAAAAACAAAAAGCCCTGATCATTAATCGCTTCCTTCTGAATCCATGTAGTTCAGCGTGACGCCGACCAGGGCATCCAGCCCGACCAGCAAGGTGCTCTCATCGACGAAAAAAAGTGGCGAGTGGTTGGTTGGCGCTTGCTCCGCATCCTGACCGGCCGGGGTGGCTCCGAGCATGAAATAAAACCCGGGGACCTCTTGCTGGAAATAGGAGAAATCCTCGGCACCGGTGATCAAATCAATTTCGATGACGTTGTCCACGCCGGCGATCGATCGTAAAGTTGGCAGCATTGCTTCGGTCAGTTCCGAGTCATTGACGGTCACCGGGTAACCATAACGGAAATCGACAGTGGCCGTGGTCCCGGCGGATTCGGCAATTTTTTCCACGGTGGTCACCAACCGGCGCTGGATATCCTTGCGCATCCCGGCATCGAACGCGCGGATCGTCCCCAGCATTTCTACATCGTCGGGAATGATGTTGTTGCGGATGCCGCCGTGGATACTGCCGATCGATATGACCGACGGCGCCAGCGTAACATTAACCTGGCGGCTGGCGATGGTCTGGATACCGAGCACGATCTGCGAGGCGACGACGATCGGGTCGATGCTCATCCACGGTTTCGATGCATGCGCCTGGAGGCCCTGTACGCGAATCTTGAAGTTGTCATAGCTGGCCATCATCGGCCCGCTGCGATAACCGATCACACCCGCATTGAGCGCTGACCAGGTATGGAGACCAAACGCTACATCCACCGGGAAACGCTCGAACAGACCCTCGTCCAGCATCAGCCGCGCTCCGCCTTTCTCGCCCTCCGGCGGGCCTTCCTCCGCCGGCTGAAAAATCAGCAGCACCGAGCCTGCCAATTGACTGCGCATACCGGTCAGAACCTGGGCGGCCGCCATCAGAATCGAGATATGCGTATCGTGGCCACATGCGTGCATGATGCCGGTTTGCTGGTCGTTGAATGTCGTGGTCACGAGCGAAGCAAATGGCAGACCGGTCGGCTCCGTAACCGGCAGCGCATCGATATCGGCGCGTAATGCCACCATCGGATGCAGGCTCTTGCCACGGATCAAGGCCACGACACCGGTATGGGCGACGCCCGTTTCCACATCCAGACCCAGCGCCCGCAAATGATCCGCAATGGTCGCAGAAGTCTTGAATTCCCGGTTGCTCAGCTCCGGGTTGGCGTGAAAATAACGCCGCCAATCGATCAGTTGCGCCTCGATATCCTGCGTCGCTGCCCTGGCCTGGGACAACAAATCGTTTTCCTGTGCGCCCGCCGCACCGTATAGCATGCAGCCGCTCAAAAATATGACTGTCAAAAACAAATTACTCTTTCCCATTGCAGGCATGGTTTTCCCTTGATGCATCAGAATGTAACGGCGCTTCTGTCAGAGACCGCGCGCGCCGATCAGCAACCAGTTTCCGTCATCGTCTCTCGCCAGGTCTATCTGGTAGTGATCACTATCGGCGGTCAGCCCGAGACCTTCCATGCCGGCGCGCAGCCCCAGCCCGGCGGCCGTGACATCGACTTCGGCGAAGTCGTTCGCGGTAAATTTGATGTCATTGATCTTGACCAGCAGTTCCAGCGACTGGCGCGCCATCAGGTACAAGCGCACCTGGTTGATCAGCATGCGGCGGTCACGACCGCTCCGGTCCTGATATTCTTCGTGTACGAGCTCGCGAATTGCGCCCATGTCGCGCGCCTCGGCCGCCAGCTCCGCTTGCAAAATCGTATCGCGAACCTGCTCCTCGGG
>JAZFYI010000187.1:0-9686 GCA_036443455.1 Gammaproteobacteria bacterium | reverse complement strand
GATGCCCTGATCATCGCGACCGGCGCCAGCGCCCGCTACCTGGGGTTGGAGTCCGAAGAAAAATACAAGGGTCGTGGCGTATCCGCCTGTGCGACCTGTGACGGATTCTTTTATCGCGGCCAGGAAGTGGTGGTAATCGGCGGCGGCAACACGGCGGTGGAGGAAGCCATATACCTGTCCAACATCGCGTCGAAGGTTACGCTGGTTCATCGCAGGGATAAACTGCGTGCGGAAAAAATGTTGCAGGACAAAATATTTGCCAGGTGCGGTGAAAACGGCAACATCAGCATGGCCTGGGACGAAACGCTCGACGAGGTACTCGGCGATGACTCTGGGGTAACCGGTGTGCGCCTGCGCAAAACCACGAATGACGAAGAAACCCGTGAGCTGCCGGTGCATGGTGTTTTCATCGCCATCGGCCATGACCCCAACACCGGTCTTTTTGCCGGCCAGCTCGAGATGGAAAACGGTTATATCCAGATTCGCTCGGGTTTGAAGGGCGATGCCACCGCCGCCAGCGTCGCGGGCGTCTTTGCGGCCGGCGATGTTGCCGACCAGGTATACAGACAGGCGATCACCTCGTCCGGGTTCGGTTGCATGGCTGCGCTGGACGCCGAGAAATACCTGGAGTCGCTGGAATCCTGATGCCTGCGCTGAACGAGCGGATTTATGGTAGCCGACGATGAGCGGAAGCGTCGCACAGGGGCTGGTCTGGCTGGATTCCGCAGATCCGCCTGATCGGTTCCCGGACCCGGAACAGGCGCTCCCGGAACCGAATGGCCTGCTTGCCGCCGGCGGGGACCTCTCCCCTGCGCGCGTGCTTGCCGCCTACCGCCAGGGCATCTTCCCGTGGTACGAGGATGGCCAGCCGATACTGTGGTGGTCACCCGATCCGCGCGCAGTCATACCGGCAGGCCGGATGCACATCAGCCGTGGTCTTCGCCGCCTGCTTCGCAGCGGCCGTTATCAGCTTAGCCTGGACCAGGACTGCGCCGGCGTAATCGAAGGATGTACAAAGCCGCGCACCGGCCGTCCCGGTACCTGGATTACCCGGGACATGCACGCGGCCTATCTCGAACTCCACCACATGGGCCATGTCCATTCGATCGAAGTCTGGGAAGATCGTGTCCTGATCGGCGGGCTGTACGGCGTCGCACTGGGCCGCGTGTTTTGCGGCGAATCCATGTTCAGCCAGCGCAACAACGCATCGAAGGTCGCGATGGCCTGCCTCGACCGAATACTCGACAAGGCCGGCTTTGAACTGATGGATTGCCAGATGTACACGCCGCACCTGGCCAGTCTCGGCGCACAGACGATGTCGCGGCGCCGGTACCTCGAAAAACTCAGAGACTGGTCCGGGAACCCACCGACGAATCCGCCCTGGCCGGCACTCGCCCGCAGCAGCGCACAAATCGATGAATGGCCAACACCGGATAATTCGTCTGTTTGACCGGATTCTGTTTGCAAAGCACGGGTAGTTTCCGCAAAATGCGCGGGCCTGAACCGAACAGTGAAACTACGTGCCAAAAGAAGAAGCCATACAAATGGAAGGCAAGGTCACCGAGACCTTACCCAATACCATGTTCCGGGTCGAACTGGAAAATGGCCACGTCGTTACGGCCCATATCAGCGGAAAAATGCGCAAGCATTATATTCGCATCCTGACCGGTGACAGCGTTACCGTGGAACTGACGCCATACGATCTTTCCAAGGGACGCATCATCTACCGCAGTCGCTAGCCTGCCACCCCTTATTCAACCTTGTCGAGTTCCAGTACCTT
The DNA here is from genome assembly GCA_036443455.1 of Gammaproteobacteria bacterium. Classification (GTDB taxonomy): domain Bacteria; phylum Pseudomonadota; class Gammaproteobacteria; order Steroidobacterales; family MnTg04; genus MnTg04. The sequence continues at coordinate 7,906 of JAZFYI010000187.1, read as the reverse complement.
CGTGATCTTGAGGGCCAGCTGGTCGTTCGAATCGGTGGTCACCAGGACGTGGCCACCACCCGACAAATCACCAAACAACAGTTCTTCGGCGAGCGGGCGCTTGATTTTCTCCTGGATCAGGCGCGCCATGGGCCGGGCGCCCATTTTTTCGTCGTAACCATGCCGGGCTACCCAGGCCCTCGCAGCCGTATCGACATCCAGGCTGACGTTTTTCTGATCGAGCTGCGCTTCAAGCTCGAGCAGCAATTTATCCGCCACCAGTTGAATGGTGTCCGGGTCCAGTGCCGCGAACTGGATAATGCCATCCAGCCGGTTGCGGAACTCGGGTGAAAAGAGTTTCTGGATGGCCTTCATGCCATCGCTGGAATGATCCTGTTCGGTAAAACCTATGGAGGCACGGCTCATTTCTCCGGTGCCGGCATTCGTCGTCATGATCAGGATCGCATTCTTAAAATCCGTGCGCCTGCCGTTGTTGTCGGTCAGCGTGCCGTGATCCATCACCTGCAACAGGATATTGAACACATCCGGGTGCGCCTTTTCGATTTCATCCAGCAGCAACACACAATGCGGGGTCTTGGTCACTTGCTCGGTCAGCAGGCCGCCCTCGTCGTAGCCAACATACCCCGGCGGTGCGCCAATGAGTCGGGAAACCGTGTGCCGCTCCATGTATTCAGACATATCGAAACGCAACAATTCGATGCCGAGCGCCAGCGCCAGTTGCCTTGAAACCTCTGTTTTCCCAACACCCGTGGGACCGGAAAAAAGAAAACTGCCCACCGGGCGAGTTTCATCGGCGAGGCCTGACCGGGCCATTTTTATCGCGGAGGCCAACGAACCGATCGCCGCATCCTGCCCGAAAATCACCAGCTTCAAATCTCTTTCGAGGTTCTTGAGCAAGTTGCGATCCGAAGCGGACACGCTGCGCGGCGGTATCCGCGCCATGCGCGCAACGATTTCCTCGATCAGTTCGACGGAAACATTATCCGGCCTTTGCTCTGCTTCGAGTAAACGAATCTTGGCGCCCGCTTCATCGATCACATCGATCGCCTTGTCGGGCAAGCGGCGATCGTTGATATGGCGCGCCGATAGCTCAGCCGCCGCCAGCAACGCTTTATCCGGGTAATTTACGCCATGATGTTCTTCAAATCGCGACTTGAGTCCTTTCAGGATCGCAACTGTTTCATCCACCGTAGGCTCGGTAATTTCGACTTTTTGAAATCGCCTCGCCAACGCGTGGTCTTTTTCAAAAATTCCCCGGAACTCTTCATAGGTTGTCGAACCAATACACCGCAGACGGCCATTGGCCAGCACCGGTTTGATCAGGTTCGACGCATCCATGACGCCTCCCGATGCCGAGCCGGCGCCGATTATCGTGTGAATTTCGTCAATAAAAAGCACCGAATCAGGATCTTTCTCCAGTTCGGCAAACACGCCTTTGAGCCGTTTCTCAAAATCACCGCGGTACTTGGTCCCCGCAACCAATGCACCCATGTCCAGCGAATATATGGTCGTGTTTCTGAGGAGATCGGGAACCTTTTCCTCGACGATAAGTTTCGCCAGGCCCTCGGCCATCGCCGTCTTGCCGACACCGGCATCGCCCACGAACAACGGATTGTTTTTCCGCCGCCGGCAAAGGATTTGTATCGTGCGCTGAATTTCCTCCGCGCGCCCGATCAATGGATCGATGCGACCAGCCACGGCCATCTCGTTCAGGTTGGTGGCATACAATCCAAGCGGGCTGGCCGCCATATCGGCATCTTCCTGGCCGGCGCCACCGACACTGTCGGTCGAGTCATCGGCAATCGGCGCCAGGCCATGAGACAGGTAATTGACGACATCCAGGCGTTCGATATCCTGCTGATTGAGCAGGTAAAGTGCTTGCGATTGCTTTTCGGAAAAAATCGCAACCAGGACATTTTGCGTGCTGACTTCTTTTTTCCCCGAGGATTGCACGTGGAACAGCGCTCTTTGCAACACCCGCTGGAAACCCAGCGTGGGTTGCACTTCTCTGTCCGAGCCATCCTCGATCAACGGCGTCGTCTCGGCGACGAAACTTTGCAGGTCTTCCTTCAGCCTGTGTATATCGGCGCCACAGGATATCAGCAGCTCCCGAACCCTTGACTCATCCAGCAGGACAAGCAACAGGTGCTCAACCGTCATGAATTCGTGGCGCATGTCGCGCGCCCCGCGAAATGCGTCATTCAGGCAAAGTTCGAGTTCCCTGCTAAGCATGCTCAGTTCTCTTCCATCGTGCACAACAAAGGATGCTGCTGCTGTCTCGAATAGGCATTGACCTGGGCAACCTTTGTTTCCGCGATTTCAAAGGTAAACGCTCCGCAGGCACCCTGCCCCTCGGTATGGACTTCAAGCATGACGCGCGTGGCCTTGACCCGGTCCATCGAGAAAAAACGTTCCAGCACCCCGACGACAAAATCCATCGGCGTGTAGTCGTCATTGAGCAACAACACCCGGTACATCGGCGGCCGCTTGAGTTCGGGTCGCGCTTCTTTTACCGCCAGGCCTTGCTCGTGTTGTTCCTTGTAATCAGTCATGTTGCCGTTATTCGCTCCGCATCGCTCGATTTTACCTCTTCCGCGCCTGCTTTTGGACAACAATTTTTGACCGTCGAGCCTGTTATTTGTGTGGAATAACCGAAATGCCATCCCAATCGTCTGCGGGAGGATTGCCCCTGAAGTAGGTTACCCGGTCAAGGTAAAGGCTAAAAAGTTTGCGTTCGGGAAATGACTGGGCCAGGCCGAAAAATTCCTTTTCGGCCGAATCCCAATCGCGCTCGCGGTAAAACTGCAAGGCCACGGCATGCTTTTTGAGCATTTGCCGGGTTTCCTGCCCCAATTGGTTGCGTGGCCCGACCGGGCTGAAGATGGCGACAGAGTTGTCCTTGCCCTTGACCCGCACCCGATCGAGTTCGAGAAAAGCGAAATCCGGTACCGCTTTGCAGGTGGCCTCGCCTACCGCGATGGTTACACCGTATGTCTTGGTCAGGTTTTCCAGTCTTGCGCCCAGGTTTACCGAATCCCCCATCACGGTGTATGCCATCCGGAAGCTTGAACCCATGTTGCCGACCCGCATTTCGCCGGTATTCAGACCGATACCGACCTTGATTTCCGGCCAGCCCCTGCGGTCAAAGCCTTTTTGCAGCTGGCTGAGCGCTCCCTGCATTTCGATCGCCGATAACAAGGCGTTTCTCGCATGTTGCCGGTCCTGGACCGGTGCGCCCCAGAAAGCCATGATCGCGTCACCCATGTACTTGTCGATCGTGCCGCGATGGCGCTGGATCACCCGCGTCATCGGCGTCAGAAAAGCGTTCAGCAACTCGCTCACTTCGGGCGGGCTCAGCTGCTCGGCGATCCCGGTAAAATTCCGGATATCGGCGAACATCACGGTCATTTCCCTGCTCTCGCTTGCCATCGAAAAATCACCGGGGTGCTTACCCATTTCGGCAACCAGCTCCGGCGGCACATATCGGCCAAACAATCCTGACAGTTCTCGCTTGCCCCTGGCCTCCACGAAATAGCCGTAAATCATATGCAGGAAGTACAACAGGAAGGTGAAACTCAGCAAGGATGCGAGCGGCAGCACGAAATTGCCCCGGCCCCAGATCACGACGTTCAATACGATAATCAGCAGGATTATCAACACGGTCACCAGCGTCGCCGTCATGACCGGGACCCTGGGCAACACGGCGGTCAGCAAGATCGCGAGCAAAAACAGGACGGTAATCTCTATGCCCTGCACATAGCGCGGATGATGCATGATCGTTTCATCCAGGATTCCCGAAACAATGTTTGCGTGTATTTCGACACCGGTAAATCGATTGCCCAGCGGCGTATTGCGCAAATCATGGAGCCCGGCGGCGCTCGTCCCCATGAGTACTATCGCGCCTTTCAATGGATATTTTGCCGCCCGGCCATGCAATACGTCTGCCGCGGAGACGTAGGGAAAACTGCCCAGCTGCCCCCGGTACGGCACCAGGACCGAGGCGTTTTCACCAACCGGTATTTTTTTGTCACCGAGCGTCAGCCAGTCGAGATCAAGGCCGTCGCGCGACCCGTCCGCGCCATGCTGAAACACAAAGCCCAGGTCTGGCAGACCGAGTGCCTGGTGCGCCACGGCGAAAGCCAGGGATGGGTAGATATTGCCATTGTACTTTTGCAGCAGCGGAACCCGGCGATATTTCCCGTCTCTGTCGACCAGCGCGTTTTCGAAGAAACCGCCGGCCGTGTTGTTTTGCAGCATCGCGATGTTGCCGGTATAGGCGATGGCCTCGGCGAAGGGAATCTTGGTGTCGTTTTTATCCGACGGTATCAGCGGCTTCGGCAACATGCCCGAGGAAACACCCTCTCCCGCGTCCCCGGTGTGACGAAATACGTAACCCAGCACCGTCGCCCGGTTCGCCAGCGCCTTGGCAAAAACGCGATCCGTATCCAATTCCGGCCGCAACCTTTCAAGCGTCCGGCGAAAGCCGGGGACATCGCGCAGTTCATCGCGCGCCAATCGTTCCAGTACCGGCAGGCCGCTGCGGTTGTCTGGCTCGGCAAACACGATATCGAAACCAAGAACCTTGACCTGGTAGTCGTCGAACAATCGGTCCACCAGGCGGGCAACCCGGTCTCTCGGCCACGGCCATTGCCCTTCTTCCAGCAGGCTTTTTTCATCCAGATCCAGAATGACGATGCGGTCATCGATGGTGTTTGGCAGGGTAAACACGAGCCTGGCGTCATAAGTCAGTTGTTCCAGGCGCTCAAGCCAGCCCATATGAATATCGCCCCGGTTGTGGAGCAAAAAGGGGAGAAACAGCATCGAGCTGATCAAAACGCGTATTAGCAGCCGTTTGTTCATCGGTCTCCGGTCGCGTCATTTCTCTCGAGGTAACATAATCATCCCGCCAGCAGACATAAGGCCGCATGACCACGATTCTGGTAAAACAGGCCTTTTTGGACTTTCCAATAGAACAGCCCATACTTATGATGAACGCTTATGCCACGGCTACTCTGTGGTCTGGGTCACATACCAATAATTTGACCTGCAAATTAAATGAATCAACTGGCAAGCAAAACCAGCGTTATGGGCAGTAGTGAAGCCGCCCGGGTACTATCCCGGCTCAGCGGCAAACTGCCGCAGTGGGCATCTTTGTTGCTGGCTATCGCGGTGGCCTGGCAACTGGCCATGTTCGTATTGCAACTGCTCACCGAACCCTCGCAACAGATGCATGCGGTTACTACGCCGCAGACCGGCGCCGGTGAGGCAACCCGCGAAACGGATATTTCCGTCATCAGGGACGCAGACCTGTTTGGCGTCTTCAAAGGCACGGGGCCGGATGATCCTCTTAAAATACCCGAACCCGGCCTGGTTTCCGATGTTCCCGAGACCACACTCGACCTGACGCTCAAAGGAACGATCTGGGACAGCGAACGTGACCGTGCCGTCGCGATCATCGAGTACCGCAACGAAGAAAAAGTTTATTCCATCGGCGATCCGGTCGTGGCGGGCGCCACGCTTTACCTGGTCGAACCTCATCGGGTAATTTTGCAACGCACCGGTGGCCGCCTGGAAGAGCTTAGCCTGTCCGAGCCGAGCCAGATATCGGCAAGCGGGCGACCCGGTAACCGGTCGATCAGCCGGCGCAGCCTGAAAAATACGAGCAGGAACGCGATGCTCCGAAGAGCTGCCGATAGCGGCGCCCTCAGCGAGATCATTCGCCCGCAACCGCATTTCGCCGATGGACGGCTGAAAGGATATCGAATTTACCCGGGCAGGCAGCGACGGACATTTGCGGAACTGGGTTTTCGCCCCGGCGACCTGGCCACCAGTATAAACGGCGTCCCGCTGACGGACCCGGATCAAAGCACCAACCTGTTGGCTGGAATAGACCAGGGTAGCCAAGTGACAGTGACAGTTGAGCGCAACGGCATCCCAGAAGTCATTACGATCGATCTTGACCAGATAAGCTCTGCGATACAAAAATTGCCTCCCGGGTCGCGGCGTCAATGAGCTGCGGCCGGACAATAAAAATGGATAAAAACGATGAAAAATAGCCGTACGAAAACAAGAACCCTGCGCGGACAGGTATTGACGACATTGCTGTTCGGATTGCTTGCCGGCTCGTTGGCCGTCGCGCAGCAAGCATCGATACGACCCAATTTCCAGGATGTCGATATCCGCCAGATCATCGAGGCAGTCGCCGAGGTCACCGGCAAGAATTTTATTGTCGATCCGCGGGTCAATCAGCAAAACGTAACCATGATTTCGCAGACCCCGATGAGTTCGGACGCCTTTTACAATGCGTTCCAGTCATTGCTGCAGGTTTATGGATACATTGCGGTCCAATCCGGCAATTTCATCAAGATCCTGCCCGACGCCAATGCGCGGCAGGTTCCCGGCGCACCCTCGGGCACCGATGGGCCCGATGAAATCGTGACCCGGGTAATCCGCATAGAAAATGTCGTTGCCGCGCAACTGGTGCCGATTTTGCGGCCGCTGATTCCACAATACGGTCACCTCGCAGCCTACCCGCAATCCAATATGCTGATCATTTCCGACCGGGCTGCGAATGTGCGGCGTATCGCACGGATCGTCAGCCGTATCGATCGGGAAGGCGAAGACGATATCGAGATCATTCCCTTGCAACACGCTTCGGCGATCGAGATCGTAACCATCATCAATTCCATCCGCCAACCGGCTGGGCGCGATGGCGGTCAGGCGCGGTCGAATATTGCGGCCGACCAGCGCACCAACAGCGTACTGATTGGCGGCGACAGCAAGAACCGGCTGAAAACGCGAGCCCTGATCGTCAGCCTGGATACGCCGCTGGCGGAAGGCGGCAACACGCGGGTACGTTACCTGTTCAACGCCGATGCCGAGGAACTCGCCGGAAACCTGCAGGCGCAGATCCAGGCAACCCAGGCGCAGGGCGCGGCTGGTTCGCCGCAGAGCGGTCCCGGTAGCACGCCTGTAACCATCTGGGCAGACCTGATGACCAACGCGCTGGTCATTACAGCGCCGGCGAAGGAAATGCGCAACCTGATGGCGATCATCGACAAGCTGGACATCCGCAGGGCACAGGTCCAGATCGATGCGATCATCGTTGAAGTATCGATGGACAAGGTCAACGAACTTGGTGTGAGCTGGCTGGTATCGCCTGGCGATACCGGTGATGTAGCTGCCGTGTCCGAGTTTTCCGGCAGTTTTGATCTGTCGGGCGCGATTGGCGCGCTGGACAGTGCCGACAGTGCGGTCGGAGATTTCGTCGGCGAAGGAATAACCGGCATCGTCGGACGTTTCAGAGAAAACAGGACCAGCTGGGCCGCGGTGCTGACAGCGCTCGCCGGTGACGCATCGACCAATATATTGTCGCAGCCGTCCATCACGACCGTGGACAACGAGGAAGCCGAAATCAATGTTGTCCAGGAAGTGCCTTTTATCACCGGCCAGTTTACCAACACCGGTGCGACCCAGGGTTCCGTCAACCCCTTCCAGACAATTCAGCGCACAGAGGTCGGCACCATACTGCGCATCACACCACAGATAAACGAGGGCAACGCAATATTGCTGAAAGTCGAGCAGGAACAATCCAGTATTTCTGCCGGGGCCGAAGGCGCCGTTGACCTGGTGACCAATAAACGGACCATCAGCACCAGTGTAATTGTCGAAGACGGCGGAATTATCGTTCTTGGCGGCCTGATCGAAGAGGCGTTGATCGAAACCGAACAACGCGTGCCCATCCTCGGCAAAATTCCAATACTGGGCGCTTTGTTCCGGTCGAGAAGAACCGAGTTGGTAAAAACCAACCTGATGGTTTTCATCCGACCGACGATCCTGCGCGATGGCACCCAGGCGGCAATGCAGTCCAACGCAAGGTACAACTACATTCGGGATTTGCAGCTGG
>JAZFYI010000186.1:0-4724 GCA_036443455.1 Gammaproteobacteria bacterium | reverse complement strand
TTATGAAAGTGCGTTCAAGCGCTTATGGCACCGTCGGTGGAATCAATATGTCGTCAAAGGTCCGCTTGTTGATTCTCACCTTGGCGGTTGCGCGCAATTGCGCGACCAGGGCGGTCAGTTCGGCGCTACCGAGCTGGCTGGCCATGCCCTGCTCGGTCTGGTTCCACTCCGCGATGGTCAGCGCGGCCGGGTGTCCGGGTGTCACCGTGCTCACCGCGAAAATGGTGAAGTCGCCCGTGGCCAGCGAGAGGCCACCGACCGATGGCTGCCCGGCCGCCGGTTTTGGCGTCGAGAAAATCGCTTCGAGCAACGCGCGCGGCATGTCGGCCGTATTGCGGGTGACTTTCTTTGGCGCGGTATAGGCTGCGTTGTTGTCCGCGGCCAGTTTCTGCAGACTCGCGCCGGACTCGGCCGCGGTTTCGATACTGTTGCCAGCCGAGCGCGCGAGCACGCGGGTCTGCTCGGTCACCAGCAACGCGACGATCTGCTCGCGTACTTCTTCCAGCGGGCGGGTCTCGGCCGGCTGATAGGCACTCACCCGCAGCACGATCGCCCGGCCATCCTCCTCGACCTCGATCAACTCGCTGTTATGGCCATCGTCAAGAACTTCCGGGTTGAATACTGCGCCCACGATGCGCTCGTCGCTGCCCAGCTCGCCGCCGCCGGCACGGGTGAATCCACTGACACTTTTCAATTCCAGCCCCAGTGAATCCGCAACGATTTGCAACTCGTCGTAGGCGGCGAACGATTCATCGCCCAAAGTCTGGGCGGCGTCGTAATACAGATCCTCGGCCAGTTTCTCGCGGTAGTCGGCCTCGATCTCGGCGCGCACTTCGGCAAATTCCTGCACATCGGCTGCCTGGATTTCATCGAGCAGGATCACGTGATAACCGAAACGGGTCTTGACCGGGCCGGCAATCTCGGCGACCTGCATCGCAAACAAGGTATCGGCAAACGGCCCGACAAAATCTTCGCGCAACGACCAGCCCAGGTCGCCGCCTTCGGCGCTGGTGCCGCCATCGTCAGAGTATTCCGCGACCAGCGCCGCAAAGTCCTCGCCGGCGCGGCTGCGCTCAATGGCTTCGTTTGCCCTGGCTTCGGCCGCCGCGTCGTCCCTGGCATCGCCGGTCGCGATCAGGATATGCCGAGCCCGTCTTTGTTCCTCGGTCTGGTAGCCGACCGCAACGGTGTCGTAAAAATCGAGCAGCTCCTGCTCGTCCACTTCGACAGCAGCCGTAAAATCGCTGACCCGAACTTCCAGGTACTCGATTTCGGCAAACTCCTCGGTTTGGAAACGCCGTGCATTGAGATTGTAGTAACCGGTGATTTCTTCGTCGCCGGGCGACACCAGGTCCGCGAACGCACTGGCGTCGACCCTGAGCAGCGAGACTTCCCTCTCCTCGCCTTGCAGCTCCAGGAAACGCCGCATTTCGCTCGGCGTGACAAAGGAACTGTTGATCACGCCCCGCTGCATTTGCAGCACTTCAAGCTGGCTTCTCTGGTCACGTTCGAAACCGGTTTTTGAAAATCCACGCGCACGCAGGCCTGCCAGGTAGCTGTCCAAAGAGAATTCCCCACCGATCTGAAAATCGGGGATGGCGCGAATGGATTTACTGAGCATCGCATCGGATACCCGGTAGTCGTTGCTGCTGACCATGCTCCTGATCAGGGCGTTGTTGATGTAACGTTCCAGGACGCTGCTGCGTATTTGTTCGAGCATCAGTGGAGAGATGTCGTCCTGGTAGAGCGCCTGGAACTGGTTGATCCGATCCTGCGCCGTGCGTCTGACCTCGAGCGCCGGGATCTCGATGTCATTGACCCGGGCTGCCCAGGTCGCACCTATGGAGAGCGGATCGACCCCCCAGAAAGTAAATGCCAGCGCAATGATGGCGAACATGATGCCGGCAACCCAGCCGGTCAATTTATCCCTGATTAGTTGCAGCATGCTTGCAGGCCTACTCTCATCGAAAACAGGAGTCCAAAGGACTCCCTGGTCAAAAAAAAGGGCGCCTCAAGCGGCGCCCCTGCATTAATGGCGGAGTGGACGGGACTCGAACCCGCGACCACCGGCGTGACAGGCCGGTATTCTAACCAACTGAACTACCACTCCGCAGCCGGTGGGTGCTGAGGGGCTCGAACCCCCGACATTCGCCGTGTAAAGGCGACGCTCTCCCAACTGAGCTAAGCACCCGTGCCCGAAAGACGCGCTAGTTTACGGCAGTCTTCAGGCCTTTGCCAGCTTTGAATGTGGGTGCTTTACTGGCCGGAATAAAGATTGTCGCCCCGGTTTTCGGGTTACGGCCATTGCGTGCTGCCCGCTGTTTTACCTGGAAAGTACCGAAGCCCACCAAGGCCACGTTATCACCGCCAACCAGGGCGGCCGTGATCGATGACAGGATGCCTTCGACGGCTCTGCCTGCATCTGCTTTGGAAAGATTACTTGCACTCGCTACTGCTTCAATCAGTTGGCCTTTATTCATTTAGGTCACCTTGTAAGGTTAGTAAGTTGACTTCCCACGGATGCGATTGCATCCGTCCCCCCGAATCAATATCACCGGTCATCGCGAAATAAAAAACCGGCGAAACTGCGATCAACAACGGTGCCGTCCGTCACGGCGTGGGTCACTTATAACAAGTGACAAAAACCGCTGTCAACACAACTGCAAAAGGATTTTCGGGAGCGGGACGCCGCGGGAACTAATGCGCGTGCACTTCGTCTTTGCGTTTTTTACTTGCCCGGCGAGACTCACCCTTGCTCGCAGCAGATGACTTGTCGTCGATTGGCGACGGCATGTGCTGCAACGCAACTTCGAGCACTTCGTCGATCCATCTTACCGGCCTTATGTCGAGTTTATCTTTAATATTGCGAGGTATCTCCGTGAGGTCCTTAGCATTTTCCTTCGGGATCAAGACTGTTTCTATGCCACCGCGATGTGCCGCAAGCAGTTTTTCCTTGAGTCCGCCGATCGGCAAGACCTCGCCGCGGAGGGTGATTTCACCGGTCATGGCGACTTCTGACCGTACCTTGATACCGGTCAATGCAGACACCAAAGCGGTCAACATACCGACGCCGGCACTGGGTCCGTCCTTCGGTGTGGCCCCCTCCGGAACATGGATATGAACGTCCAGTTTTCGGTGAAAATCCTCTGCAATACCCAGAATTGCCGCGCGGCTGCGCACAACGGTCATCGCCGCCTGGATGGATTCCTGCATCACTTCGCCGAGCTGGCCGGTGTGAATCAGCTTGCCCTTGCCCGGGACCACGGCTGCTTCTATGGTCAGCAGTTCGCCGCCAACCTCGGTCCATGCCAGGCCGGTAACCTGGCCGACCTGGTCGTTTTCTTCGGCACGGCCATAACGAAACTGGCGTACACCGAGATATTTTTCCAGTTGTTTCGGGGTAATCCTGAACGTGTGTTTCTGCGCACTGAGCAATTCGGCCTTGACCGCCTTGCGGCAGATTTTTGCGATCTCGCGTTCAAGGTTTCGGACCCCGGCTTCACGGGTGTAATGCCTGATGATATCCAGCAGGGCGTTACTCGAAATCGTCAGCTCATCCTGGTGCAGGCCATTTTGCTCTTTCTGTTTGGGCACCAGGTAGCGGCTCGCGATATTGGCTTTCTCGTCCTCGGTATAGCCGGCCAGCCGGATCACTTCCATGCGATCGAGCAATGGCGCGGGGATATTCAAGGTGTTGGCCGTACACACGAACATGGTTTCTGAAAGATCGAAATCGACCTCGAGATAGTGGTCGACAAAAGTCGAGTTTTGCTCGGGGTCCAGTACCTCGAGCAGCGCCGATGACGGGTCACCCCGGAAATCCATCGACATCTTGTCGACTTCATCCAGCAAAAACAACGGGTTACGGACTTCCGCCTTGGCCATGTTCTGGATGATCTTGCCGGGCATCGAACCGATGTAGGTGCGCCGGTGACCGCGGATTTCCGCCTCGTCGCGGACCCCGCCCAGTGACATGCGAACGAATTTTCGCCCGGTCGCCCGCGCGATGCTCTGCCCCAGCGAGGTCTTGCCCACACCCGGCGGACCGACCAGGCAGAGGATCGGGCCTTTGAGTTTTTTCACCCGCTTTTGCACGGCCAGGTATTCGACGATGCGCTCCTTGACCTTCTCCAGCCCATAGTGATCTTCGTCCAGGATGACCTGCGACTGGCTCAGATCGAGCCCGACCTTGGTGCGTTTTTTCCACGGCGCCTTGAGCAGCCAGTCTATGTAATTCCGCACCACGGTGGCTTCTGCAGACATCGGTGACATCAGCTTGAGTTTGCTCAGCTCGGAAGTGGCTTTGTCCTTCGCCTCTTTTGGCATCCCGGCTTCGCCAATTCTCTTCTCGAGATCGGCCAGGTCGTTTGGCGCGTCTTCCATATCGCCGAGTTCTTTCTGAATCGCTTTCATCTGCTCGTTCAGGTAGTACTCGCGCTGGCTTTTCTCCATCTGTTGCTTGACCCGCCCGCGGATGCGTTTTTCGATGTGCAAAACGTCGATCTCGCCATCGATCAGACCCATCACGCGTTCGAGCCGCGACCGCACGTCGGCGATTTCCAGGATTTTCTGTTTTTCCGACAGCTTCAGCGCCATGTGCGCCGCGACCGTATCGGCCAGGCGGCCCGGCTGCTCGATGCCGGCCAGCGAGGTCAGGATCTCCGGCGGCACTTTCTTGTTGAGCTTGACGTATTGTTCGAACTGGCTGATCACCGAGCGGCACA
>JAZFYI010000185.1:0-13239 GCA_036443455.1 Gammaproteobacteria bacterium | reverse complement strand
GTGATGGATTGACTGCGATCGACATCCTTTTCAAGTTTGATGCCCTCCGGGGTGATTTCAAACGCCCAGGCAAAGATCAGCGCCACGGGGAACCCGATCATCAGCAGCACGGTGACAAAGGTGGCGGTCCAATCGGGTAGCCTTAGCATTGGGAAGGTCGTGGCTGTGACCTCGATCAAAAGCCAAGCCACAATCGCATAGGCAATCGCCACCTTGATAACGTTGCGGCGCTTTAATTCCTGGACAATGGGCATCAGTGGATTTCCCTGTCCTTAGCTTAGTACAACCCTACGCCCTTGGGCGGATTGAGACCAGCCAGGGCCGGCAGTCAAAAAGTGTGCTGAATGTCTGTTTCACGCCCTGTATTATTCCGTCAAGTCTATTTAGGGTCTGGGCGAACTTTTGTATAGAGCTCCGCGGGAACTTTCATATCCAGGGCCTGATGCGGCCTGACATTGTTGAAGCAGTCGATGAAGTCGTCGAAGCGTGCCTGCTGTTGCAGGAAGTTGTCGGACGCGGGCTTGGTGGCTTCGTTCTTTAGCGTCAGATGCATACGCTCGTGGCGGCCGTTCTGCTCAGGATGCCCGGGCTTGATGCGCCTCGATGTTGATGCCTAAGCGCAGCCACCATACGGAGAGCTTGCTGAGGCCATAGAGGGCATTGCAGCATGAGAAGGGGATGCCGTTGTCGGTGCGGATTGCCTTGGGCAAGCCGAAGTCCTTCTCTCTCTACAAGTTGTCCAAGATCTGCTATGTCGGTTCAAATAATAAGGCGCCGCACAGTACGGATCCGCGCAACGTCAATGTCTTCTGCTTCCTCCATAAATATTCCATCGCCTCGGTGCGCTGCTTAACCTGGTTCACGCCACCGTTTCGTGAAAAAGTTGTGGATTGGCACGTAGACGATCCCGGCATAAAAGCCGTACAAAAAGCTCTCGATCAGTCCTAAGCCAAACCCCCACCAGGTGAGCCATTTGAACGCGGGCAGGATCTGTTCCAGGAATGCGTGCATGTGCAGGGCCTCGGGCGTCGCCAACCCCCAGCCCACGCACACTGTGAACGAGACCGCCGCCCAGGTGCCGAGCGACCAGCAAACGATTTTCCAGTTCAACATGTGATGCTCCTTATTCGTGTTTATGCTGCTAGCGATCGCTCGCGCCAAATCAAAAACACGGCGGGGATCACTATCAGGGTCAGAATCGTCGCGCTGACCATGCCGCCCACCATCGGCGCTGCGATTCGTCGCATGACTTCCGAACCGGTACCGCCACCGAGCATGATCGGCAACAGGCCGGCGATGATCGCAGCTACGGTCATTGCAATGGGCCTGACCCTGAGTAACGCACCTTCAATCACCGCTTCACGGACATGTGCGCGGGTCAGCGGTATGCCCTTTTGATTGAGTTCCTCGCGTTTGTGAGCCAGTGCCTGGTTCAGGTAGACCAGCATGACCACGCCGATCTCGACGGCGACGCCGGCCAGCGCGATAAAACCGACGCCGACGGCGACGGACAACTGGTAATCGAGCAGCCAGAGCAGCCAGATTCCGCCGATCAGCGCCATCGGCAGCGTCCCGAGGATCATGGCCACCTCGCCCATATTCCTGAAATTCAGAAACAGCAGCAACACGATGATCATCAGCGTCACGGGCCCGACGACGGACAAGCGCTCCTTTGCCCTGACCATGTACTCGTACTGACCCGACCAGGCCAGCGAATAGCCGGCGGGCAGGTCGACTTGCTCCGCGACCACCCGCTGCGCCTCTGCGACATAGGATCCGAGATCGCGATCGCGGATATCCACATAAGTCCAGCCGTTCAGCCGGGCGTCTTCGCTTTTTATCAGCGGCGGGCCATCGATGATCGTTACATCGGCGACATCCGCAAGCGCGATCCGGTCACCGCGCGGCGTAACGATTGGCAGCAATCGCAACTGCTCCACCGAGTTTCTGAATTGCTGCGGATAGCGCAGGTTGACCGGATAGCGTTCCCGGCCCTCGACCGTCTGGGTGATGTTCATGCCACCGACAGCGGTGCGGATCACGTCCTGAATATCATTGATATTGAGGCCATAGCGTGCGGCCTGTCGGCGGTTTATATCGACATCCACATAGCGGCCGCCTGCGACCCGTTCTGAATAGGCCGAGGCCGTGCCCTCGACATTTTCCAGCGCCTGCTCGATTTGTTTGCCGATGTCCTGAATGACGCGCAGGTCGGGTCCGGCCACCTTGATGCCGACCGGTGTCTTGATACCGGTGGCCAGCATGTCGATGCGCGTCTTGATCGGCATGACCCAGGCATTGGTGAGCCCGGGCAATTGCAAAATTCGATCCAGCTCGTCGCGAATCTTTGCGCTGGTCATCCCCGGGCGCCACTGGTCTTTTGGCTTCAGCTGGATGATGGTTTCTATCATCGTCAGCGGGGCGGGGTCGGTTGCCGTCTCGGCGCGGCCGATCTTGCCGAACACGCTTTTGACTTCCGGCAAGGTGGCGATCAACTTGTCCGTTTGTTGCAGCAGTTCTCTTGCCTTGCCGATGGAAATGCCCGGGTATGTAATGGGCATATACATGATATCGCCCTCATCCAGCGCGGGCATGAACTCCGAACCCAGCTTGTTGGCCGGCCACAGCCCGACCAGCACGACCAGCAGGCTGGTCAGCAGCACAGCTTTCGGCCGGTTGATAACCAGGTTGATCAACGGCCGGTAGGCGGCGATCAGGATCCGGTTGACCGGGTTTTTCATCTCCGGCGTGATGTAGCCACGGATGAAATACCCCATCAGGACCGGCACCAGCGTGATCGAAAGGATTGCCGCTGCCGCCATCGAATAGGTCTTGGTATAGGCCAGCGGCGAAAACAGGCGTCCTTCCTGCGCCTGCAACGTGAAAATTGGCAGAAAGCTCAGGGTGATGATCAGCAGCGAGAAAAACAGCGGCGGCCCGACTTCGGTCGCCGCCCGGGTAATCACCTGCCAGCGATTCTGGTCATCGATCGGGTTTCTCTCGATATGCTTGTGAACATTTTCGATCATGACGATGGCGGCATCCACCATGGCGCCAATCGCAATCGCGATACCGCCCAGCGACATGATGTTGGCGTTCATGCCCTGCATCCGCATGACGATGAATGCGCAAAGAATGCCGATCGGCAGACTCAGGATGATCACCATGGACGAGCGCAGATGGAACAGGAACAGTGCGCAAATCAGCGCGACGACAATGAATTCCTCGACCAGTTTTTGCGACAGCGATTCCACGGCACGATCGATCAGCAATGAACGATCATAGGTAAGCACGATTTCAACGCCGTCCGGCAGGCTGTTGCGCAATTGCGCGAGTTTTTCTTTCACCGCAGCTATCGTGCGTGAGGCGTTTTCGCCCCAGCGCATGACGATGATGCCGCCGACGACTTCGCCTTCACCATCGAGCTCGGCGATTCCTCTGCGCATTTGCGGGCCCACGCGTATTTCCGCGATATCGGCAAGCAGGACAGGTATGCCGTTGGCCGCTATTTTCACCGGCACCTGCTCGAGATCGGCAACGCTTTGCAGGTAACCCGAGGCGCGCACCATGTATTCCGCCTCGGCCATCTCGAGGACCGAGCCGCCGGTTTCCTGGTTGGCGTTTTGTATCGCTTTCCTGATCTGCGCCAGGCTGAGCCCATAAGCGCGCAGCTTGTCCGGGTCGACCACGACCTGGTATTGCCTGACCATGCCACCGATGGTCGCGACTTCGGAGACTCCCGGTACGGTCTGTAATTCGTACTTCAAAAACCAGTCCTGGATGGACCTTAGCTGGGAAAGATCATGTTGGCCGCTGCGATCGACCAGCGCGTACTCGAGTATCCAGCCAACGCCGGTCGCATCCGGTCCCAAAGCAGGTCGGGCATCTTCCGGCAGGGTAGGTGCAACCTGGCTGAGATATTCGAGTACCCGGGATCGCGCCCAGTAAAGATCGACCCCATCGTCGAAAATAATGTACACGAATGAATCGCCAAAAAAGGAATAGCCACGAACTTTTTTGGCGCCTGGAACGGCCAGCATTGCCGTGGTCAGCGGATAGGTAACCTGGTCCTCGACGACTTGGGGGGCCTGGCCGGGGTAACTGGTCTTGATGATGACCTGCACATCCGACAGGTCAGGGATCGCGTCTACCGGGGTTTGCGAAATCGAGTAAATGCCGCCGACGGTCAGGATTGCCGTCATCAGCAATACCATGGAGCGATTGTTGACAGACCAACGGATAATATTTGCAATCATCAGGGTTTACTCCGCTGGCTCGGTAGCTGAACCGCCGTCGGTGTCGGGCACTTGTTCCATACGCGCAATCTCGGCGTCGATGTTCGACTCGGAATCGATCAGGAATTGGGACGAGCTAACCACCGTTTCTCCGGCCGATAGGCCAGACAGTATCTGGACCCGGTTACCCGATTCGATGCCGGCTACCACAACTTTCGAGCGGAAACGGCCATCGCCTTCCGCCAGGACCACGCGGTCGACCGACCCGCCCCGGATCAGCGCCTGCAGCGGTATGTGGATCGCGTCAGGCACCGGCGTGCCAAAAATTTTGATGCTGGCAAACATGTTTGGGCGCAGCGCTTTATCCGGATTGTCGAAACGTATCCGCACCCGGGCCGTTCGCGTGCCGGGGCTGAGCTCCGGGTAAACATAGTCGACCGTGCCCTGCCAGGTTCTGCCCGGCAGATAGTCCAGTTGAACTTCGGCGAGCTGGCCGGGTTCGACCCATGCAGACTGCCGTT
Organism: Gammaproteobacteria bacterium; assembly: GCA_036443455.1. Taxonomy (GTDB): domain Bacteria; phylum Pseudomonadota; class Gammaproteobacteria; order Steroidobacterales; family MnTg04; genus MnTg04. Next base: position 8,483 of record JAZFYI010000185.1, on the reverse strand, counting down.
CGAAGACCTCGACCATCAACCAGATGGTGTCGAGCTGGCCAAGGCTCATGATCTCGCTTGCCGGTGTGACATACATGCCTTCGCGGACCAAAAGCTGCGCGACAATGCCGTCTTTCGGCGCGTAAAAACGCACCCGTTGCTGGACTTGCCGGGTCTTTTGCAAGGCCTTGATCTGGCTTTCGCGAAAACCGAACGAGCGCAAGCGGCCGGCGGACGCTTCGCGCAATGCCGTTGAACGGCTAGCCAGGCTGGCGACAAATTCTTCCTGTGCGTTGACCAGCGCAGGCGAATAGAGCTCGAACAAGACCTGGCCGCTTTTGACGCTGTCACCGGTGCTGCCGATGTTCAGTTTTTCGATCCAGCCGTCGACCCGCGCGTGGATATGGTTGAGCGTCGATTCATCGTAGGTAACATAGCCAACGGTATCGATGATTCGTGACAGGCTCCCGGTCTCGACGCGAGCGGTCCTCACGCCAAGGTTATTGACGACGACCGGATCGATCTTTACGACGGCGGGATCGTCCTGGTCACGCTGATCCGAGTAAACCGCAACGAGATCCATGTCCATTGGCGATTTACCGGGTTTGTCACGCCGGTACCTGGCATCCATCGGCGCCACCCAGTACAGGATTTCGCGCTCGTCGCCGTCGGTCGCAGGGCTCGGGCCGGAATCACCCGGAGAAATCCACCGGCCGATAAGAAAACCAGCCAGCCCTACAACGATCAGGATAATTACGGGGTTTGGTCTTTTCATTTCAAAATCCTCCCAATGCCGCGATCGTGGCATATGAGCGCAATCTGTCTGTTCGAAGTCTGGCATGTTCTATGCGGGTATCTAGTTCATGGATATAGGCGCGCATGACATCCGCAAAATCCGCGGTATTGGTCTGGTAGGCGGCCAGCGCCGCAGCCGAAAGTTCTGCCGATTGCGGAACGATGCGTTCTCGGTAAACGCCGATGCGCCGCGATAGCTCGATCCAGCGCGCGTACTCGGATGCCAGTTCCTGTCGCAGAGAGCGGGCCAGTTTCGTTCTTGCGGCCAGCGAAGACCGCTTTTGATGTCTTGCCGACGCCAGTATTCGATCCTGGCGGTTCTTGTGGAAAAGCGGCAGATCGAATGTCAGCATCACGGTGGCGAAATCGGACCTGGAGTTTCCGTTAGGCAGCTCGCCGCCGCGCAGACCCAACCTGGCCTCCAGTCCCCACGCGGGCTTGTAACGTTCGTTGGCGAGCGCAACGCTGCTCTCGCTGGCTGCAATCCGCGCATCGGCGGCGAACATGGCCGGGTGGGCATCGAGTTGCATCGTCAGCTCGGCCAGGTTCGGCACCTGGCTCCATGCGGGCAGGTCTGCGTCCAGCGGGCGAGCGGCGTGTGCAGCGCCAATCCATTGCGCCAGTTGGGCACGCTGGTCTGTTATCTGACGATCTATTTCGATCAGGCGATCGTCAAGCCGGCTCAATTCGATCTCGGCTCGCAGGACGTCCTGCTGGTTGCGGCTGCCGACCGCATACAAAGACCGGGTGATCGCCAGCAGATCCAAAAAGTAGGCGTGGCTATCGAGCACCAGTTTTCTGGAATGCTCCCAATAATAAATGCCCAGCCATGCCCGGCGGGTTGCCAGCCGGACCTGGCGTGCGCGATCCTGGGTATCCGCCGTGAGGCCGGAGGACAACGACTCGAGTCGGCGAGTCCTGAGTTTTCGCGTATCGCCCCGGGGAAAAGCCTGGCGCAACCCGATAACGGCCTGGCTCATTCCCTCCGTGGTAAAGCCGCCGCTCTGGATCGGGAAATTCTGCATGCCAAGCACTATTTGCGGGTCGGGCAACTGACCGGCGGCCACCGATTGTTCCATCACGGCAGCGGCGCTTTCCGCCAGCGCCAGGAAGCCGGGCTCATCGGCAAATGCGATGAGCTCGGCTTCAGCGGTGCTCAATGGCACGGCCTCGGCCGCCTGCGTACTGCCGGCATGGAATACCGAAGCCAGGAGCAGCAGAAAAACCAGGGCGGCGGACCACGGCGTTAGACGAGTCGTCGCTGACTGAAAAAGTTTGTTACGGGACGTGGTCCCTTGTGGGTATGGCATGGTATCTCCTCCAAACGTGCCGGGAAAAAGGCTTAGGTTGGGGAGATAGCTATTTCAGGAATACGCAGAACTGCAAATAAACAGGAGGATTGCCCGGCGTCAATAAAACAGCCGAGTCGGGAACATGATCGTAGCGAACCGATTCAGCGACCGGGAGCGGGACGAATGTGCTTGGCAGCAACCATTCGCCAACATCGGCTTTTTTCAGTTGCTGCACACGGCCGTCATAGTCGATACCGTCCGGGTAGCTGCAACGCCCCTGCTCGCCAGTGCAACCGGTGGCGCCCGAATCGCCCATGGATGGGCAGTACGGGCAGTAATGGGAATCACCCTGCATATCGCCGGACATGCCATGGTGCTGTGGATTCTGATCGTGATCGGAAACGGCGAATGCGATGGCGCAGGGCTGCATGGCCAGGCCCAGCCAGACCACACACCAGCTCGCCAGCACACGAGGTGCCCAGCGGCGCTGTTTGTTTCTAATGTTTCCTATTAAATTCAATTACATACACCTCAGAGCCGACAGGGTACTCCAAGAAACAAGCGACCGCAATCCGAACAGTTCACAAAACAACAGACCCGTCGTCTCGGTATTTTCTCACCGAGAAAACCGATATTGTGCGTTCGTTGATTATGCGAACTGGAAAAAACCGCGCGGCTTGCATAGTATCGTGCAGGGTTTTCCGGCGAGGGGCCGACACGATGCGAACATTATACCGAGCTCTTTTGGCTGTGCTTGCGAGCGGATTATTGCTGCCTGGCAACGTTTTGGCGGGCGAGGCGGAAGATGCAGCCGCACTGGAGCATATTATCGAGGCGGTACGCAACGGGTGGCTGGAAGCTGACGGCGATCCTTTTCGCGAGCATTTTCTCGATTTCTATGGCGCCCGCTATATCGAAAGCGGCGGCCAGAATGAAGGGCTCGCCGACCTGGTCGAGCATCACGTCGAACCCGAAGGGCATGCGCTTGCCGACTTCGAGCTCAATTTTTCCAATCCCGAAATCCACCTCGAAGGCGACTTTGCCTGGGCCATCGTCGATGTCGATCTTGAAGCCACGGTCATATCGCGGGACGAAAAAATCAGCCGCAAGGGCTATGAGACATTTCTGTTCAGGCGCACCGACGGCGAGTGGAAGGTCGTGCACACGCACTCGTCAACCCGGCCCAAAAAGTAAGCGCCGGGTAAATCCGGCGGCGAAGAAGGTCCGCCTTCAGGCCGGTTCCGAAACGATCGCCGTTGCCTCGATTTCCACGAGCAGCTCGGGTGCAATCAGCGCCGAAATTTCGACCAGCGTGGATGCTGGCCGGATGTCCGCGAAACATTCCAGGTGCGCGCGACCGACCTGATCGGCAAAAGATGTGTCGGTAACGTACAAACGGGTTCGTACGACATCAGCCATCGAGCCGCCGGCTTTGTTCAACGCAGATGAGATTTTTTCCAGAATGAATTGGGCCTGTCTATAGGCGTCGTTTTCGCCGACGACTTCACCGTCTTCTCCGATCGCCGTCGTACCGGATACCTCGATCGTATTACCGACGCGCACCGCCCGCGAGTAGCCAACGATGCTTTCCCATTTCACGCCATCGGATACGTTGATTCGCCGGCTCAATGGATTCGGCTTTTTCTAGTCGACGTCGCGGCCGCTGATCACCTCGTCCAGCGGCGGGGGCGCATGCCCGGGACCCATGCGACCGGATTTCAACCGGCCCACGTAATTGTGATAAGCGTTCATCGCCTGTTTGCCGAATATCCAGATGATCGGGATGTTGGCCAGCAGCATCACGCCGGTACCCAGCGAGGTCAGGTTGTCGAGCTGATCGTCGGTTTTGATATGACCCAGTGTCGCGACGACGATCAGCGAGCAGTAAACGAGCTTGTAGCCCAGTACCGCGCGGTCTCCGATCAGGAACACGATTCCCTGTTCGCCGTAGTAACTCCAGGAAATGATCGTTGAAATGGCAAACAGCCAAACCGCAAGCGTGATCAGCCATTTGCCGAGACCCGGCGTCACCGAATCGAATGCCTTGGCGGTGAGGGTCGCGCCCACATAAGAGCCATACACACCGTTTTCATGCAGCGACGGTTTTATCCGCGATTCAATGGAATTCCAGTCGACGACCAGGATTCCGTTTTTATCGGTGATGGTGCCGTTCAGACGATGTAAATTATTACCGCTGATCGGGTTGGCCTGCGCCTGGATGACTGCGAAAACCAGTTCTCCTTCGACCCATTCGCCTTGGTCTCGTGATGGCACAGCCATGGTTTCCAGGCTCCATTCGCCAAGCGCGACCGGCACGACCTCAGGCGGTACGTCGTACCTCGCTTCCACACCGCGGTTCCACACACCGGTTGACAGGATCACCAGCGCCGAAAAAGTACAGACGACCAGCGTATCGATAAATGGCTCGAGACCGGCGACTACACCTTCGCGCACCGGCTCATCGGTCTTCGCCGCCGAGTGAGCGATCGGCGACGAACCCTGGCCCGCTTCATTCGAGAACAAGGCGCGCTTCATGCCGTACATGAATGCGTAGCCCATGGTGCCACCGACAAACGCTCCTGACGCATCTTGGGTGGAGAACGCCGATACGAAAATCAGCTTGAGCATGTCGAGGATCTGGTCGGAGTTGATAAACAGGACATAAGTGCCGGCAAGCAGGTAAAGCGCGACCATAACCGGCACCAGGCGCCCGGCGACCGCGCCGATGCGCTTGATCCCGCCGATGATGACCGTGCCGACCAGTATCGCGAGGATAACGCCGCAGATCCAACTGGGAATGCCGAAATAGGCCTGGGTAATTTCGCCGACGTTCCAGGCCTGGAACATGTTGCCGCCGGTAACCGCCGAGACCAGCAAGGTGATGCAAAAAACCGTGCCGATAACTTTACCAAGCCCGGTCAGGCGGGGGTTCATTTTTGCCAGGCCTTTCGCCGCGACCCACATCGGCCCGCCATGCGGATTGTCAGGATCGTCGGTGTTCCGATAGAGCATCGACAAGGTGACCTCGGTCAGCTTGATCGACATCCCGAAGAACCCGACCACCCACATCCAGAAAACCGCACCCGGCCCGCCGAGAGCGATGGCGAGCGCGACGCCACCGATGTTGCCCAGTCCGACGGTGGCGGACAATGCCGCCGACAGGGCCTGGAAATGGTTGATCGCGCCCGGGTCGTCCGGATCGTCGTAACGCCCCCGCAGGACATGGAAACCGTGGGTCAGGGCGATGTACTGGCTGAACCGGGTCCGAATCGTAAAAACGATGCCGGTAAAAAGCACAAAGAACAGCACATAGTTGTGCCAGACGATACCGTTGATTGCAGCGAGTACCTGGTTGAATTGATCCATCGGGTGGCTACCTTTCTTGTTATGGCCGCATTATTGCGGTGCAGCGTAGGTCTCTGCGTAGCGCCTAATAATGTCGGCTCAGGCAGACAGGTGCAAGCGGGCTCAAAAAATGCGCAGCCTGTTAACGCTCCAGGATCGCGGTAACGCCCATGCCGCCACCGGTGCAAATCGAGATCAGACCGCGCCCGGCGCCTTTTTCAGCGAGCAATTCGGCCATCGTCATCAACACCCGGCCACCGGTCGCCCCAAACGGGTGGCCGATGGCTACGCTGCCACCCTTGACGTTCATCTTGTCCCGGTCGATGCTGCCCAGCGCCGTGTCCCGGCCCAGTTTTTCCCGGCAGAATTTCTCTGACTCCCATGCCTTGAGTGTGCACAGGGCCTGGGCGGCGAATGCTTCGTGTATTTCGTAGAAATCGAAGTCCTGCAACTGTAACCCGGCCTGGAGCAGCATTTCCGACACCGCCCGGGTCGGCGCCATCAGCAGTCCCTCGCCACCGACGAAATCGACGGCCGCGGCTTTGCCATAGCTCAGATAAGCCTGTACCGGCAGGCCGCGTTCGCGGGCCCAGTCTTCCGACGCCAGCAATACCGCGGACGAGCCATCGGTCAGCGGCGTGCTGTTGCCGGCGGTCATGGTGCCGGTCTCGCTGCGATCGAACACCGGCTTCAGTTTTGCCAGCGATTCCATGCTGGAATTCGCGCGTACATTGTTGTCGGCCTTGAGACCACAATGTTCGGTCAGTTGGTCGTCGTACCAGCCGTCCGCCAGCGCGGCCGCGGCCTTCAGATGGCTCTCCAGCGCCAGCTTGTCCTGGTCCTCGCGGCTGACCTGCCACTCCTTGGCCATCAATTCACAGCTTTCGCCCATGGACAAACCCGTGCGCGGCTCGGTAACGCCCGGGGCCAAAGGCTTGAAATGGCGGGGCCGCAAAGCCAGCCACGGTTTGAGTTTCTGACCGAGGCTGCGGCCGCGCATGCTCGCCACCAGTATTTTCTGATAGCTGCGCGGATACACGATTGGCGCATCGCTGACACTGTCGACGCCTGCGCCAATGCCGGAATCGATCATGCCATTGGCTATTTTGAGGCCGATCAGGATCGCGGCTTCGAGGCTGGTGCCGCAGGCACGCTGGATGTCGAATGCCGGTGTATGCGGATCGAGGCCGCTGCCGAGTACCGATTCGCGGGCCAGGTTCCAGTCCGAAGTGTGTTTGGTTACGGCCCCCAAAGATACATCGCCGAGCGTTTCGCCTTGCAGGCGGTACTTTTCGGCCAGGCCCTTTAGCGACGCAACCATCAGGTCCTGGGTGGTCTGGTCGCGGTAGCTGGTATAGGCTCTCGCGAACGGAATGCGTGACCCGCCGATAACGGCGACGCGGCGAACTTCGTTGCTGTTCATAAATTAAACACCTGCTTCAGTAGGGTTGTCGGCGGCCCGGCGGACCATCTCAAAAGACAGAACATACCGCACAATCGCGCCGCAGCAAAACCGGCGGTAATATCGATATCGGTAATGCAGACTGGTAGCAGGCCGTTGAAAAAGCCTCATGCGGCACAATCCGGCGTTAAAAATCGGCTCACAATGCTCATGTACTGGCGTGTACACTGCGCTTGCTCGCCAATTTTTGCCTTGTCTTGCACTCGCCTGAGACTTTTTCAACAGCCTGCTAGAGTCTCCGGCCTTGCACAGTCTGCCAGAATCAGTGGCCGGTTACCTTGATGACAACAGGAACACACCGATTGTTGCCCGAGCTGCGCACCTTGTTGCGCTATGGCGGCCCGTTGGTGGCGAACAACCTGGCGATCGCCGGGATGAACCTGGCCGATACGATTATGGCGGGTCGGTTTGGCATGGCCGACCTGGCCGCGGTCGCTATCGGTTCCAGCGTCTGGTTCATGGCGTTTCTGCTCAGCCTGGGTCTGTTGATGGCGATGAGCCCGATGACCGCGGTCTGTTTTGGCGCAGGTAAAAACCGCCGCGTGGGGGTCTATTTTCGCCAGGGGATATGGCTGAGCCAGGCGCTCGCGGTAATCATCGTATTGATCGTGATACAGGCGGAGCCGTTTTTCCTTTTCATCGGCATCGATTCCGCGGTTATTCCATTGAGCGTTGGATATCTGGAGGCCATCGTCTGGGGCGCGCCTGCTATCTCGGCTTACCTGGCGATGAGATTTACCAGCGAAGGCGTCGCCTGGACGCGACCGATCATGTATATCGCCGCGCTGGGGCTGGTTGTCAATATCATCGGCAATTATGTCCTGATGTACGGCAAGTTCGGGCTGCCGGCCATGGGCGCGGTGGGCTGCGGCTGGGCCAGCGCGATCACCATGTGGGTCATGTTTTTTAGCCTGCTGTTCTATATGAAAATCCAGCCGCGCTATCGGCCATTCGAACTGTTCAGGCATTTCGAATGGCCCGACTGGGCGCGGCTCAAGGAGATACTCGGGCTGGGCGGGCCTATCGCGGTCAGCGTGCTGGCCGAAGCCGGCATGTTTCATGGCGCGGCGTTGCTGGTCGGGACCATGAGCGCGGTCATGATGGCCAGCCACCAGATCGCGATCAATGTCGCGGCGACGATGTTCATGGTGCCGCTGGCCATGCATTCGGCGACCACGATTCATGCCGGCCATGCGAACGGCAGGGGCGACCGATCGGCGGCCCGCTTTATCGGTTTTGTCGGTATAGGCCTTTGTGGAGCCATCATGCTGATATCCGCAATCATCATGCTGACCTTTCGCGAGCAGATCATCGGTCTGTATACGACCGATATCGAGGTTGGCCAGGTCGCCGTAGGGCTGCTGTTTCTGGCCGCCATTTTCCAGGTCTCCGATGGCTTGCAGGTGGGCGCAGCGGGTGCGCTACGCGGTTTCAGGGACACGCGAATTCCGGGCATCATCAATGTCTTCGCGTACTGGGTGGTCGGGTTTCCGCTCGCCTGGTATCTCGGCGTGGTCCTGGATTTTGGTTTGACGGGAATCTGGATAGGGCTGATCATTGGCCTCAGCGTCTGCGCCGTGTTGCTCAACTGGCGGTTCTGGAAGATTTCG
>JAZFYI010000184.1:0-7238 GCA_036443455.1 Gammaproteobacteria bacterium | reverse complement strand
CCGCGGCTGTGGCATTCGATAACGGGCTTTGTATGCTGCGGTTCGTATACATGGTAGCAAATTAATAGGGGCGGCAGAAACGCTTTGCAAATCAGTAATTTGGCACTATTGGCCAGATTTGCGACTGGCCCGGACAAACCCGGCGCCATATAAGTACCCAGTCGGTTCCCTTAGAGGGCAAATTGGTGCCGGTTGTTTGCTTATTAAGCTATTGATTTTTGGGCGGGACTGTCTTCGCGCAATTCACGCCGCAGGATTTTGCCGACGTTGGTCTTTGGCAGATCATCGCGAAAAATTATTTCCTTTGGTACCTTGTAACCGGTCAGGTTTTTGCGGCAATGCTCGATAACCTCTTCCGCCGTCAGTGATGGGTCCTTTTTTACGACAAATAACTGCACCACTTCACCCGATTTTTCGTCGGCCTTTCCGATGGCCGCGGCTTCGAGTATTTTTTCGTGTTCGACCGCAACGGACTCTATTTCATTGGGGTAAACATTGAAGCCGGATACCAGGATCATGTCCTTCTTGCGATCTTCGATAAAAATAAAGCCGTTCTCATCCATGCGTCCCATATCGCCGGTTCGGAACCATCCGCCGTCCAGCATGACCTTGTCCGTTTCATCGGGTTGTTGCCAGTATCCTGCCATCACCTGCGGGCCCTTGATGCAAATTTCACCGACCTCGCCCAATCCCAGCTCGTTACCATCGTCATCTACGATCGATGCCTCGGTGGATGGAATTGGCAAGCCGATCGAACCGTTGAACTCCGCGCCTTCGATGATCGGGTTGATACAAGCGGCCGGTGAGGTCTCGGTCAGGCCGTACGCCTGCAGCAATGTATTGCCGGTCACCTCTTTCCAGTGTTTGGCGACAGCCCCTTGGACCGCCATGCCACCGCCAAGCGTAACCTGAAGGCCGCTGAAATCGACCTCCGAAAATCCTGGTGTGTTCAACAGCGCGTTGAATAGCGTATTGACGCCACTGATAAACGTGAAGCGATGTTTTTTCAGTTCCTTGACGAAACCGGCAAAATCGCGCGGATCGGTGATCAGGATATTTTTTCCGCCTATGCTCAGAAACAGCAGGCAATTCGCCGTCAATGCGAATATGTGATAAAGCGGCAACGCCGTGATTACGATTTCCGTGTCGCCGATGCTGTCTTTGCCCAGCCAGGCAGCAGCCTGCTCGACATTGGCGACCAGGTTGCGATGGGTCAGCATCGCGCCCTTCGAGACGCCGGTCGTGCCGCCGGTATACTGAAGAAACGCGATATCGTCATGGCTTACGTCTACGTCGTCGAGCGTGTGCCATTTACCTTCGGCCAGGGCCTTTTTGAAAGTAACCGAGCCTGGAATATTCCAGTCCGGCACCATTTTCCTGACCTTTTTTACTACTGTATTGACGAGCAGTGATTTCGGAAATCCCAGCAGGTCGCCGAGCTGGGTCGTGATCACGATTGTCAGGTCGGTGTCCTCGATTACCTCGGTCAGGGTGTGCGCGAAATTCTCGACGATCAGTATCGCCTTTGCGCCTGAATCCTTGAGCTGGTGTTTTAGTTCGCGCGGTGTGTATAACGGGTTGACATTGACGCCGACGAGACCGGCGCGCATTACGCCGCCGATCGCAATCGGGTATTGCAGAATATTTGGCATCATCAGTGCTACGCGATCGCCTTTGACCAGGCCGGCGACTTTTTGCAGATAGGCGGCCAGGTAGCGGCTTTTCTGGTCAAGTTGGCCAAAAGTGATTTCCCGCCCCATATTGGAAAATGCCGGCTGGCTGGAGTATTTCTTGCAACTCGTTTCGACCAGGTCCTTCAACGAAGAATAGGAGTCGAGATTGATTTCTTCCGAGACGCCGGGCGGATAATTTTTCAACCAGACTTTTTCCACTTTTCTCTCCTGACGGCCTAGATTCTCGTTGCCGGTTGTGCAGCCGGCTTTCCTATATATCACTTGCCCTGATTGAAGAGCAACAATCAGCCTCGCCCGGCGCAACGGCGGTCATGTGCCTGGCGCTCAAATTACGCGGTTCCGCCGGCCGCCAGCGAGGAAGGCGCGGATATTCTCCGCCATTGCGTCGATCGCGCGTTGCCGGGCTTCGCGGGTAGCCCAGGCGATATGGGGCGTGACGATGAGGTTTGGCAGATCGGCGTCGAGTAGCACGTTGCCATTGACCGGCGGCTCCTCGCTGAGCACATCGATGCCGGCGCCACCGATCAGGTTTTCCTTGAGCGCGTGCAGCAGCGCCCCTTCATCCACCAGCGCGCCCCTGGCCGTATTGATCAGCAAGGCGTGGCCAGGCATCAGTTTCAGTTCCGCCGCTCCGATCAGCTTGTTGGTTGCCGGCGTCAGCGGACAATGCAGGCTGAGTATGTCGATTTTCGGCAGCATTCGCTCCAGTGGCAGCCGGCCCGGCCCGGTGGCCGTTGCCGACCCATCACTGGGGCGATCCCCCGGCCGTTTTGCGACCAGGACCTTCATGCCGAACGCCTCCGCGGCTTTCGCAACGCCACGGCCAAGCTCGCCATAACCGACAATACCCAGCGTGCTTCCGGCCAGCTCGCGAATCGGATAATCGAGCAGGCAAAACTGTGGGCTGCCTTTCCAGGCGCCTTTTTGTAACAGCGACTGGTATTCACGAAGATGCTGATTGAGGCTCATGATCAGGGCGAATACATGCTGGACGACGGCAGCGGTGCAATAGGCGACGATATTGCAGACAGCGACACCATGCTCATCGGCGGCCTCTAGATCGACATTGTTGGTGCCGGTGGCCGCCAGGCAGATCAGCTTTAGTTCCGGCGCGGCGGCGATTGTTTCACGGTCTATCCTGATTTTGTTGGTCAGGACAACTTCGGCATTCCTGACGCGTTGGTGCAGTTCCGTGGATTCGGTGGTTGGAAAATACTGCAGATCCGGTAGCGCGTTGTTTAGCGATTCGATGCCAATATCGCCGCGGCTTATTGTCGCGAAGTCCAGAAATACGCTTTGCATGAGTTATCCTAGTGCCGTGGCGGATGATAACAAGCCTGAATGGCAGTATATGCGGGCCTTGTCATGAAAAAAACGGATCGACCGTTCTGGGAAACGAAACAGCTCGATGAAATGACTCGCGAGGAGTGGGAGTCGCTTTGCGATGGCTGTGCGCGCTGCTGCCTGCATAAACTGGAAGACGAAGACAACGGCAACGTGCATTACACACGGATCGCATGCCGTCTGCTCGATATCGGTAGCTGCCGTTGTATGGACTATGCCAATCGCAGCAGCAAAGTTCCCGATTGCCTGGTGCTGACGCCGCATGGCGTCCAACAATCCCACTGGTTGCCCGATACCTGTGCGTATAGACGAATATCAGAAGGCCGTAAGCTGGAGCCGTGGCATCCGTTGATCAGCGGCGACCCGGAGTCGGTTCACCGCGCAGGAATTTCAATACGAACATTTGCCTTGCAAGATGATGATATACGCGAGGCAGACTACGAGGACCATCTGCACGATGAACGATACGACGGATGATACCGGTCCGCCTGGTTTCAAGAATCTGTAAGTTACCGGAGCCCTGAATGAAAGATGCCAGTTTCCTGCCGCTCAGCACCTACCGGGAGTATCCACCGGAGGAGATGTTGGAGCGCGCAAAGGAGTTTGCCGATGATTTGCAACGCCGGCGCACCATTCGTGATTTTTCCGATCGGTCACTGCCGCCGGGACTGATCGAGTATTGTCTGCAGGCGGCGCTGAGCGCGCCCAGCGGCGCCAATATGCAACCCTGGCATTTCGCGGTGGTGCGTGACCCCGAGATCAAGCACCGTATTCGGCTGGCGGCAGAGCTCGAGGAAAAAGAGTTCTATACGCACCGGGCATCGGCCGAATGGCTGGAAGCGTTGCAGCCATTGGGTACCGACGAGCACAAGCCATTCCTTGACGCCGCGCCCTGCCTGATCGCCGTTTTTGTCCAGAAATTCGGCTTGTTGCCCGATGGACGAAAATTCAAACACTACTACCCGACCGAGTCAGTCGGTCTGGCGACCGGGATGCTGATCGCTGCGCTGCATCGCGCGGGGGTTGCTACGCTAACGCACACGCCGAGCCCGATGAAGTTTCTCAATAAAATACTGGGGCGCCCAAAACATGAAAGGCCTTTCTTGCTGATCGTTGCCGGTTACCCGAGCGACGCTGCGCAGGTCCCGGATATCCGGCGGCGCGAATTGAAAGATAGTGTCAGCTATTTTTGAGAGTCGGTCGTCACCCGGAATCCGCGATCCCTGGTGCCATATAACTTAGCGAATCAGCATTTTTTGCGCTTCGCGGATAAATTCCTCTTTTTTTTCACCCTCGGGTTGTCTCGGTGGCGTTGGGATTGCCATGCCGCGAATCACCGCCGGGCGGGCGCCGACTTTTTCGAGCCATTTCTGCAAATGATCGAGGCCATCTACGCTGACGCCTGACCAGTCATATGTAGAAACCCAGGGGTAGGTGGCGATGTCGGCTATCGAGTAGTCGCCGGCCAGGTATTCTGCTGCCGACAGCCGTTTGTCCAGGACCTCGAACAGCCGCCTGCACTCGGCCTGATAGCGGTCGATCGCATAGTCGATTTTCTCGCTGGCATAACGATAAAAGACATTGGCCTGGCCCATCATGGGTCCGATGCCGCCCATCTGAAACATCAGCCACTGCATGACGACGGATTCCGCCTTTTTGTCCTGCGGCATCAGCATTCCGGATTTCTCCGCCAGGTAGATCAGGATAGCTCCGGATTCAAAAACCGCGAAATCGTCTTCGTCATGATCGACGATGGCTGGAATGCGGCCGTTCGGGTTGATTGCCAGGTATTCCGGCCGTTTTTGCTCAAGCTCGCCGAGCCGCAATTCCCTGACCGTATATGCCAGGCCGGTTTCTTCGAGCATCACCGAGATTTTCCGTCCGTTTGGCGTTCCCGCCGTAAAAAGCTCAATCATTTCCAGCCCCCTGTGCCCGATGTAACTGGTGGCATTCGTCAGAATCTGCGACCTGTGTGAGCGGCAGACTATGGCACATTAGTAGCCAACACAGGAATCGGTGAGCCATGGATGGCACGAATCAAACGAGCGACGGCGATCGGCAGACAGACCAGGTCGCGGACCGGGATCGGTACCTGGCAGAGCATCACCGGACATCCCTGGGCGCGAAGGTGCTCAGTTTGCCACCGGGCATGCAGGCCGCCGATGGCTTTGCGGTCCGGCTAAAACCCGGCTTGTCCGAGTCGCTTGAGAAAACCACGCGGCGTCTTGCCCCTTTGCTGGCCGCCGGCAAGAAGGTCATGCTGGATCTGTCCTCGTTGCCGCCATCGTTAACGGGTACCGGGCTTGCTTGCAACGGCCTGGTTAAGCCACTGGTTTCGATTTCCCAGGCCCTGGCTGCGCGGGGTCTGAGCCTGGATTCGGCGTCGATCCTGGTATCGAGTGACCACCCGGATACACCGGTGCTGGCGACCCGGGCGCGGCTGGATCTGGATCCACGCAAGCTGGTGATTCGCATCAGTGACGCGTTCTTGCGTGCGGTGCAGTTTGACCACGAACTGGCAACTCATCGAAGCAGGCCCGGTGGCGCGGTCGGGACGCCGTCACCGCGCCGGATTTGGTGGACCTGGCTGGAGCAGGCTGAACGGAAAACCGGTCCTGAATTGTTTATCGATCACGATGGACGCAGTTCGCTCGATCCGGATGGCCAGTGTTTCGCCAGCGTAGCCTGGCCGCTACTGGTAAAAGCGCCTGACTACGGTGCGCAAATTGTGCTGGAACTGGATCTTGCGGCGTTGAGCATGCCTCAGCTGTGGCGGCCAGGATGCCTGAGTCACGACCTGGTCCGAGCGGTGGACAGGCAGTTGGCAACCACGCGCTGGCCATCTGCCTCCATCGCACTGCACGCCCAACATGACCGGCGGGTCGTACTGTGGCTAAGAGGCCTGTTGCCATTGTCGCGACGGTTATCTCATTGCCCGGCGATCGCCTGTACACGCCTGAGGGAAATTATCGAGGCGTTTCGTCGCAGCCTGATGCTGGCATCCAGGCGCTATTTTCTGGAGAAATCGGGTAGGCACAGGGCGCCGGGCTGGGTTGCCGAAATCCCCTGTCCCGACCTGCGGCAACAGTTTTCATCCAGGCTAGACCTGTCAGGAGCCCGCCCCAGATTCAGCCTGGCGATATCGCCGTGGGACCTGTTACCGGGTGAGCCTGGTTTACGCACGGCGTCGGAGACTTGCCTGTTTCCGCTGTTGAGCAGCGCCGACTTGATGATCTGGCGAATACCCGCTCGGCTCAGCATGCGCAAGGAACGCCTCGATCGTTTGTTTCGCATGGCCTGGGCGGCAAAAAAACGCTGACGCGCCAAACCACTCCAAACCCCGCTAATTGCCAGACACGGACGGTGTTTCAGGCTCGAATTCGGCCGCGTCGCCATTGGCAAGTTCATGCCGGGCGTGATATACGGTCATACGAGCCCGGACTTGATCCGGGTGTTTTTTCCCCCGCCGGGATGGCCGCACAGCTTTGTGCGGGGTGGGTTGGCAGAAAGCCAAGGAGTGTCATTTGCCACAATTGCCTGACGCACATGGTATCGCCGCCCTGGCCCTGACCCTGCTGGCACTTATCCTGTTTACCCGGGATCGTATCCCGCTGGAAACATCCAGCCTGCTGGTCCTGGCAGCGTTGGTTTTCGGCGCCTGGGTTTTTCCTTATCAAGGCAGCGATGGCGTGGTCTCGCCGGCCGATTTTTTTTCGGCGTTTGGTAACGAGTCCTTGATCACGATCTGCGCTTTGATGGTGGCGGCCAAAGGACTTGAGACGACCGGGGCCTTGCAGCCCCTTGTGCGACTTGCTTCATCCGGGTGGTCCAGGCATCCGAAGTTCTCCATGCTGATGACGATGCTGGTCGTTGGTGTACTCAGTGGCTTTCTGAACAACACACCGATAGTCATCATGTTGTTACCCGTGCTGGTCAGCATCGCGCTGCGCAGCGGATCGTCCCCCACCGGCATGCTGATGCCGATGGGTTTTGCCGCGAGTATCGGCGGCATGGCGACGACCATAGGAACTTCGACCAATCTGCTCGTCGTTGGCATCGCCAACGATATGGGGTTCCCAAAGATCGGCATGTTCGATTTTGCCCTGCCGGTCGCCATCGTCGGCGGGGTGGGCGTTCTTTTTCTCTGGCTGGTCGGGCCATATCTTTTGCCCAAGCGAAGGTCCGCATTGGCGGATATCA
>JAZFYI010000183.1:0-2320 GCA_036443455.1 Gammaproteobacteria bacterium | reverse complement strand
CTCTCCTTGATGTTGACCGAATGCGCCGTGTTGCGCAGCACCACACCCATCTGGGTTGCGATATGCATGAACAGGTTGTTAAAGACCTCCAGCATGATCGGGTCGGCGCTGGTGGCCGTGCAGTCGTCTGCCGGCTTGACTTGTTCGTCGCTCCTTTCCAGCTGCAAATGCCCGTCATCGAGAACGCGGGCTTGCCACCCCGGATCGACCACCGTGGTCGCAGAATCATCGAAAATCACTGCCGGGCCATCGACTGCACAGCCAGCCCCCAGGTCAACGCGGTCGAACCAGGCGGCAGTTCGCCAGCCACCCGGGCAATAAAAGGGCAACTGCGCGACCGCACACGGCAACGGGGATGCCGCCAATATCGCTGGCTGGATGTTTGTCGGGTCGCCGATGGACTCCACGGCGAGGTTTTCGATGACCACGGCCTGGGTGGCAACCGAAAAACCATAGTGCTCGCGATGCGCGCTTGCGAAATCGTTTTTCATCGTGGCCGGATCGGACCATGGGACTGTCAATACGCTGTCGGAGCCCTGGTAGCGAAGCTGCGCCTGGCAGCGGGTTTGCACCCCCTTGTCTGCTGCTTGCTGCGCGGCGACTGCTGCGCGAGATTGCCGGGTCAGCCGGTCAGCGAGCGGCCGCAGTGCGGCCAGCGATTTTTCGTCGAGAATGGTCGAGACAGTCTGTTGCCGCAGATCACGGATTTCGGCCAGCCCCATACCCAGAGCCGACAACACCCCGGCCTGGGGGTGAATCAAGATCCGGCGCATGCCGAGGGTGTCTGCAACCCGGCAGCAAAGTTGCCCGCCGGCGCCGCCAAAGCAATACAGGGCGAACTCCTGGGGGTCGTGACCACGCTGGACGCTGACCGTTTTGATCGCGTTCGCCATATTTTCCACGGCAATAGTCAGGAAACCTTCCGCGACTTCTTCCGCGGATTTTCCGCCGCCCGTTTCTGCATTGATTCGCCCGGCAAGCTTATCGAAGGCCTTGTGGGTCGCGCCGATATCCAGCGACTGGTTACCGGCAGGGCCAAAGACCATCGGGAAAAATTTTTCGCTTAACCTGCCCAGCAGCAAGTTGGCATCGGTGACACACAACGGGCCGTTCCTGCGATAACAGGCCGGTCCCGGGTCGGCGCCCGCGGATTCGGGGCCGACCTGCAGGCGCTCGTCGTGAAAGCGCAGCCGCGATCCGCCACCGGCGGCAACGGTCTCGATACGCATCATCGGCGCCCGCATCCGAATGCCGGCGACCTCGGTCTCGTAGACCCTTTCATAATCGCCGGCATACAGCGAAACATCGGTGGAAGTGCCACCCATGTCAAAAGCAATCAGCCGGTCGCCACCGGCGGCGGCGCCCGCTTTTGCCATCGCCACCACGCCACCGGCAGGACCCGACAGGATGCTGTTGCGGCCATGGAAGCGATGCGCTTCGGTCAGCCCGCCGTGACTTTGCATGAACAGCAGGCGCATATCCGGATGCTTTCGGGTCAGCGCATGGTCTATCCGATCGACGTATCGTCTGAGCAAAGGCGTCAGGTAGGCATCGACTACGGTGGTATCGCCACGTGACACCAGTCTGATCAACGGCGCAGATTCGTGCGACACCGAGATCTGCGCGAAGCCGATGCGCGCCGCGATCGCCGCGATGGTTTTTTCATGGTCGGGGTAACGGTAACCATGCATCAGCACGATGGCGAGTGCCTTGAGGCCTTGTTCAAAAACCGCTTCGAGTTGTGCCTGAACCTTTTCCTGGTCCAGCGGCATCAGCAGTGTGCCATCGGCCGCCACGCGTTCGGCAATTTCGACCACCTGGCTATAGAGCATGTCGGGTAACACGATTTCCCGGGCAAAAATATCGGGGCGGTTCTGGTAGCCGATACGCAGCGCATCGCCAAAGCCTTGCGTAATAATCAGCGCGAGCGGTTCACCCTTGCGCTCCAGCAGGGCGTTGGTCGCAACTGTCGTGCCCATTTTGACCGCCGCCAGCGGGTGTGCCCTGAACGCGAGGTTGTCGGGATTATCGAGTACGCGCCGGATGCCCTCCAAAGATGCATCTGCATAGCGATCATTTTCGGAGAGTAATTTCAGCGTCTGGATTGGCCCGTCGGGCCGTTGCGCAACCACGTCGGTAAAAGTGCCGCCGCGGTCGATCCAGAATTGCCATTTTTTCTCTTCAGTCATCGATTTTGGAACTACGAAAGACGCTGGTCTGGCCAGAGGCGATCAGGTTAGCACCTGCGCAATACGAATGTGCCGGTTCAGCCTTCGTTCAGCTTTCGCAGTTTAAATTCAGATTATTCATGAAGGACACA
>JAZFYI010000182.1:0-22462 GCA_036443455.1 Gammaproteobacteria bacterium | reverse complement strand
GTGCACAGGGCAAAACATGAGTTTGCGACTCACGGTATCGATACCGGTCAGGTCAAGGTCGATTTGGCAAAAATGCAGCAGCGCAAGGCCGGTATCGTAAAACAGCTGACCGGCGGTATTGCCGCGTTGTTCAAGGCGAACAAGATCACCGCGTTGCAAGGTCGCGGGCGCTTGCTCAAGGATCGCAAGGTGGAGTTCACGCCGCATGGCGGCAAAGCGGAAATCCTGAGCGGCAAAAATATCATCCTGGCCTCGGGCTCGATCCCGGCGGAACTCAGGCAAGTGCCTTTCGATGGCAAGACGATCGTCGATTCCTGGGGCGCGCTCGAGTTTGACGCGGTGCCGAAACGGCTGGCCGTCATCGGCGGCGGTGTGATCGGGCTGGAACTTGGCAGCGTCTGGCAACGCCTGGGAGCCGAGGTCGTCATCCTCGAAGCGCTCGACGATTTCCTGTTTATGATTGACCGGCAGATTGCCAGGGACACGCAGCGCCAGTTCAAACGCCAGGGGCTGGATATTCGCCTGGGGGCAAAAGTCAGCGGCGCCACCACGAGCAAGTCGGGAATCAAGCTGACCTATGCCGATAGCAAGGGTGAACAAGGCGTCGAGGTGGACAAGGTGATCGTTTGCGTCGGTCGTCGGCCGAACAGCGTGGATTTGTTCGAGAAAAATTGCGGGCTGAAAACGGATGCCAGCGGTTTCGTCGACGTGGACAATGAATGTCGCACCGGTGTCGCCAATGTCTGGGCAATCGGCGACCTGGTTCGTGGACCGATGCTCGCCCACAAAGGATCGGAAGAGGGCGTCATGGTCGCCGATCTGATTGCCGGCGAAATCAGCGAAGTCAATTACAACACGATCCCGTCGATTATATATACCGCACCGGAAATCGCCTGGGTCGGCCAGAATGAAGAGGAAGTCAGGAAAAGCGGGCGAGCTTACAAGGTGGGTACTTTTTCGTTCGCCGCCAATGGCCGGGCCAAAGCGATGGAAATGGCCGCCGGCATGGTAAAAATTATCGCCGCGAAGGATGACGACGAAATACTCGGGGTGCATATCGCCGGGCCGATGGCCGGGGAGCTGATCGCCGAGGCAGTGCTGGCCATGGAATTTTCCGCCAGCGCCGAAGACCTTCAACGGACCATCCACGGTCATCCGACGCTGTCCGAGGCGCTGCACGAGGCGGCCCTGGCAGTGGACAACCGGGCCATCCACGCGATCAATAATTAAGGGATCTCAGGAGTCTCTTTTTGCGCTGACAACATTGGCCAGGGACGTCAGGCGATGCAAAACCCGGCTGAGCTTGTCCAGGCCGCTGACTTCAATTCCCAGTCGAATCTCGGCGGTGTTGTGTATGTCATCGGTCGAAGTGTCCAGGCTGAAAATGCGAATTTTTTCATCGGCCAGCAAGGTTGTTACGTCCTTGACCAATCCCGACCGGTCATAGGCCTTGACGCTGATGCTGGCCGGATAAAGATCCTCCTGCGTGCCGGTCCAGGCAACATCGAGGACTCGCTCGGGTCGCCCCGCCAGTAAACGCAAAAGATTTCCGCAGTTGTCCCGGTGGACGGTGACCCCTCGTCCCTGGGTCAGGTATCCACGAATTTGCTCCGGGGGAACGGGCTGACAACAGCGGGCGAATCCTGTCATCAGGTCGCCGACACCCTGAACGCTTACTTTTCCTTTGCCCAAACGAGCACCAGGCTTGGTTTTGCGCGCTTTCAGCGTGAATTTTTCCGCCGGTCGCTCGAATCTCTGGATCGCGCTGGCAACGGCCATAACGGTAATTTCGCCGTTACCCAGTGCTATGTACATCTCGTCCGCGGTGCCAAAATGCAACAATCGGGCTAGCTTTAGGTGCTCGAATTTCTTGTAGCCCAGGCGCGATAATTCCCGCTCCAGCATGGCGCGGCCCTGTCGCTGGTTTTGTTCCTGGTCCTGTCGCCTGAACCAGCTGCGAACCTTGATCCGGGCGCGTGACGAAGCCAGGAATCCGAGTTGCGGGATCAGCCAGTCGCGGCTGGGTTTGGATTCCTTGCCGGTCAAAATCTCGACCTGCTGGCCATTGGCCAGTTTGTAGGTCAGTGGAACCATGCGTCCGTTGACCTTGGCTCCCCGGCAGCGGTGTCCGACTTCGGTGTGTATGTGGTAGGCGAAATCCAGTGGCGTACCGCCCATGGGCAGATCGACGACATCGCCACGCGGACTGATCGCATAGACCCTGTCTTCGAATATTTCGCTTTGTACGCGGCTCAGAAAATCCTCATCGGTGGCGTCGTTTTCGACCGGTTCCAGCAAGCGGCGCAGCCAGACGACTTTCTGCTCGAAAGCGCCGTCGCGTTTGCCGCCTTCCTTGTATTGCCAATGCGCCGCCACCCCGAGTTCGGCATGCTGATGCATTTCCGCGGTACGAATCTGAATTTCCAGCGCTTTGCCTTGCGGGCCGATGACCGAGGTATGCAGCGACTGGTACAGGTTTTCTTTGGGCGTCGCGATGTAATCGTCAAATTCGCCCTGGATATACGGCCAGGTGCCGTGCACGATGCCCAACGCAGCGTAACAATCGGCAACGCTGCCCACCATGATGCGGATAGCCCGGATATCGAATACCTGCCCAAAGGCCAGGTTGTTGCGCTGCATTTTCCGCCAGATGCTGTAGATGTGTTTTGGCCGGCCACTGATTTCTGCATCGACTCCCGCTTTTTTCAATTCTTTGTGCAACAAAGTTTGAACCTGCCCGATATAAGCCTCGCGGTCTGTGCGTTTTTCACGCAGGTCACGAGCTATCCGTCGATAGTGCTCGGGTTCCAGGTAGCGAAACGCCAGGTCCTCAAGTTCCCACTTCAGTTGCCAGATTCCCAGCAGGTTGGCCAAAGGGGCGAAAACGATTCGCGTTTCGGTCGCCGCCCGGCGTTGCTCGGCGACCGGCGATTTTTTCAAAGAGCGCATGCGATAGAGCTGGTCCGCCAGCCGAACCAGCACCAGCCGGACATCGCTAACGACCGTCAGCAACATTTTTCTGAGCGCCTCGGCCTGGTCGCCACCCAGCCCGCCATGTTCCGGGATATCGCCCGGGATACGGGTGCGATCCAGTTTGACCAGCTGGTCTGCCAGCCCGGCGATGGATACGCCAAACTGCGCCTCAACCTGGTCTCGCGACAGGCAGCCGGCCGATATGGCCGGGAAAAGGGCGGCGGCGCGGATCAACGCCTGGTCTGCGCTCAGCTTTGCCACGGTATCGGCAAGCGCCGCAGCCCGATCGAGGCAGAATCGGCCGGCCTCGCCTGTGTCGGCGAGCTTGCCGCTCAGCCAGACCATCGTGCCTGCAAAAGTTTCCGGGCGTGTTTCAGTCATTTTTCGGGTCGTTCCAGGGCGTACTTTTTGCGTGTTCGACCGGGGGAATACCGGTATCATATGCGGCTTCATAATAGCTTACCGCCAAGGGCTTATGAATGCGGGTTTTTCTGTTGTTCGCCGGGCTATTGCTGCCGCCGCCAGGCAGTCATCGCCTGCACTCCTCGGTGAGCGTTGATGCAGGGCTTTTCAGCGGTATGCGAAATATCCATGTCGGGTATGATTTGGATCCGCAAGTGAATTTTGACAACGGCCTGAATACTGGCCTGAAGATGAGGTTTTAGGCACGCCATGGCAGGTCACAGCAAGTGGGCAAACATTCAGCACCGCAAGGGCGCCCAGGATAAAAAGCGCGGCAAACTGTTTACCAAGCTGATCCGTGAAATCACCATAGCGGCCCGGATGGGTGGGCCCGACCCGGATGCCAATCCCAGGCTGCGCACGGCGATTGACAAAGCCAGGGGCCAGAGCATGCCCAAGGACAATATCGAAAGGGCGGTCAAACGGGGGGCGGGTGACATCGAAGGCGCCGATTACGAGGAGATTCGTTACGAAGGGTATGGCCCCGGCGGGGTCGCGGTGATCGTGGATTGCCTGACCGACAATCGCAACCGGACAGTGGCCGAAGTCAGGCACGCCTTTGGCAAGTACGGGGGCAATCTCGGAGCCGATGGATCGGTCGCCTACCTGTTCAACAATGTGGGCCAGATCAGCCTGGCCGGTGGCACGGATGAAGATCAGGTCATGGAAGTTGCGCTCGAGGCGGGAGCCGAGGATATCGTCAGCAACGATGATTCTTCGATCGATGTGATCACCGACCCGCTGGAATTCGAGTCGATCAGGGACGCACTCGCGGCTGCCGGTCTGGAAGCCGAATCGTCCGAAATTACACACCGGGCCAGCACCTCCACCGAACTGGACGCAAAAGATGCGACGCGCATGATCAAATTGCTGGAAGTACTCGAGGACCTGGATGACGTCCAGAACGTTTATTCCAACGCAGACATTTCGGAAGAAATCCTGGCGAGCTTGTGATCATGAAATTACAGCAATCGAAATATTCGCAATGACAGGCGGTGTTCGCATACTGGGCATCGACCCCGGTTCACAGGTGACCGGGTTTGGCCTGATCGATGTCGATGGGACCCGGTACAGCTACCTTGCATCCGGGTGCATCCGGACGCCTACGGGGGATTTTGCCGGTCGCCTGAGGGAAATCTACCACCAGGTTGGCGAGCTCACTCTTAAACACCGGCCGCAGGAAGTGGCAATCGAAAGCGTTTTCATGAGCAAGAATGCAGCCACGGCGCTAAAACTGGGCCAGGCGAGAGCCGCGGCAATGTGTGCGACATTTGCGCTCGACCTGCCGATTTTCGAATATGCCCCCAGGAAGATCAAGCAATCGGTCGTCGGCACGGGCAAGGCGGAAAAGGTCCAGGTCGAGCACATGGTCAGGGTGCTGTTAAAACTCAAAGGCCCGCTCCAGAGCGATGCCGCCGATGCGCTGGCCGTGGCGCTTTGCCATGCCAGCATCAGGGACAGCGCGATTCACCGCGCCGCGGCGCAGGTACACGCATGATCGGTTTTATTCGTGGCCGCCTGGTCGAGAAAAAACCACCGCTGTTGTTGGTGGATGTCGCCGGTATCGGATACGAAATAGAAGTGCCGTTGTCGACGCTGTACGAATTGCCGGAAGTCGGTCTGGAAGTCGCCTTGAAAACGCATCTCCTGGTGCGGGAAGATGCTCACGTCCTGTTCGGTTTTGGCAGCGATGCTGAACGCAGCCTGTTTCGGAGTTTGCTGAAGATCTCCGGCGTTGGCGCGCGACTGGCCATGGCAATTCTGTCGGGTACCAGCGTCGATGGCTTCGTCCGTTGTGTCGAGGAAGAGGACATAGCCTCCCTGGTCAGGATTCCGGGAGTCGGTAAGAAGACCGCGGAACGCCTGGTCATGGAAATGCGCGACCGGTTGCGTGATCTTGGCCATATCCCGGGTACCGGCAGAACCGGCTCGGGAACCACGGAACCGGCCGACGAGGCATTTGGCGCGCTGGTCGCGCTCGGATACAAACCGGCCGAGGTCACCCGTATGATAGCCAGTGTCGATGCTGCGGACATGAAGACCGAGGAATTGATTCGGCAGGTTCTGAAACAGGCTGCGCGATAAACTTATGCTGGAACAAGACAGACTCATCAGTACCGGTGGCAACCCCGAAGACGAGGCCTTTGACCGGGCGATTCGTCCCCGCCTGCTCAAGGATTTCGTCGGTCAGGCCACGGTCAAAAAGCAGATGGATATTTTTATCCGGGCGGCACGCAATCGCGAGCAAGCCATGGATCATGTGCTGATCTTTGGCCCCCCTGGCCTGGGCAAGACCACCCTGGCGCATGTCATCGCCAATGAACTCGATGTCAACCTGCGCCATACGTCGGGCCCGGTCCTGGAACGCCCTGGAGATCTGGCCGCTTTGCTCACCAACCTGGAGCCCCATGACGTTTTGTTCATCGACGAGATTCACCGTTTGAGCCCGATCGTCGAGGAAATACTGTACCCGGCTCTGGAGGATTTCCAGCTCGATATCATGATCGGCGAAGGCCCGTCGGCCCGTTCGATCAAGCTCGATCTGCCGCCATTCACACTGGTCGGTGCGACGACCAGGGCGGGCCTGCTGACCTCGCCGCTAAGGGATCGATTCGGCATCGTCCAGCGCCTGGAATTTTACAGTACCGATGAATTGGCTTTTATCGTGCGCCGTTCGGCCGGCATTTTGAATCTGAATATCGAGGAACTCGGCGCAAGGCAGATCGCATCGCGTTCCCGCGGTACGCCCAGAATTGCCAATCGACTACTGCGCAGGGTTCGGGACTATGCCGAGGTCGAAGCCGATGGTGTCGTTACCGCAGATGTCTCGATTGCGGCGATGGATTTGCTGGCAGTGGATCAGGAAGGATTCGATCTGCAGGACCGCAAGCTGCTGCTGACGATTATCGAGAAATTCGATGGCGGCCCGGTCGGGATCGACAGTCTTTCGGCTGCGCTGAGCGAAGAAAGAGGTACCATTGAAGACGTACTCGAGCCTTTTCTTATTCAGCAGGGTTTCCTGGTCCGTACATCGCGCGGGCGGATGGCGAGCGCCAATGCCTACCGCCATTTCGGCCTGGAGCCGCCGGCCAGAGCGCGCCCGGACCGGCTGCCCTTGTTCGACGACCAATAAAGGAATCTTGAATGACGGCGCCCCCTGCTGAGCGATCGGAACCGCTAAAACCGTTCTCCATCCGGGTTCGCGTTTATTACGAAGACACGGATGCCGCGGGTGTTGTCTATTACGCGAATTATCTGAAATTTATGGAGCGCGCGAGGACCGATCATTTGCGCTCGATGGGTATAGTCCACGCCGAGCAGATGTCCGGGGAGAATCTTGCCTTTGTCGTGGTCCATGCGGATATCAGCTATCACAAACCGGCGCGGCTGGATGACCAGTTATGGGTCAGTTCGGCGCTGCCTGAGCTTGGCCGCAGCGCCGTGGTTTTCGAGCAACAGGTTCGCCGGGACGGCGCACAGGGCGAATTGTTATGCAGCGGCCGTATTCGGGCAGCCTGCGTATATGCGGATAGTCTAAAGCCGCGATCGCTACCGGCGATAATGCGGGTTGGCAAGGAGAGCAACTGAATGAGCAGCGATTTATCATTTCTGCGTTTGATACTCGAGGCAAGCATAATCGTGCAGGCGGTGCTGCTGATGCTGGCGGTCGCTTCGATAGCGTCATGGGCGGTCATCCTGAAAAAACGCCGCGTACTCAACCAGGCGATCAGCCGGGCCGATTCATTCGAGAAAAAATTCTGGTCCGGCGGCGATCTGACGGCCATGTACCAGGAGATCAACAAGCGGACCCAGGCGGCCACGGGCATGGAAAGCATATTCGAGGGCGGTTTCCGTGAATTCGTTCGCCTGCGCTCTGAGCCGGGAATGGACCAGGCCAAGATGATGGATGGCAGCCAAAGGGCGATGCGGGTCTCGCAGATGCGCGAGGTCGACCGCCTGGAGCGAAACCTGGCGATGCTGGCCACGATCGGCTCGACGAGCCCGTATGTCGGTTTGTTCGGCACGGTTTGGGGGATCATGAACACGTTCACCCAGTTGGGCAAAGTGCAGCATGCGACGCTGGCCATGGTCGCACCCGGTATCGCGGAGGCGCTGGTGGCGACGGCCATGGGCCTGTTTGCCGCGATTCCCGCGGTGATTGCCTATAACCGGTACGCGGACCAGGTAACGCGCCTCGAAAACCGCTACGACACTTTTGCCGAGGAGTTCGTATCGATCCTGCAACGGCATGCACCGCGCAGCAAATCCGGGAGCTGATCATGACCAGACAGAAGCAACGAAAATTGATGGGCGAGATCAATGTCGTCCCCTATATCGATGTCATGCTGGTGTTGCTGATCATATTCATGGTGACTGCGCCGTTGCTGACGCAGGGAATAGAAGTGGAATTGCCCGACGCCGCGGCGGAGCCGCTGGCGGACGAGCTGTTGCGCGATCACCAGCCATTGATCCTGAGCGTCAATGCCGGTGGCGAGCTTTTTCTGAATATCGGCAAGGACGAAGACCAGCCCATCGATGAGGTGACGGTCGTCGCCCGAACGCTGGCGGTTTTGCGCCGTGAGCCGAACACGCCTGTCCTGGTGCGGGCCGATGAGGCGGTAGATTTTGGGCGGGTGGTCACCGCCATGGTTTTGCTCCAGCAGGCCGGCGCCGAAAAAGTCGGCTTTGTCACCGATCCGCTCAAGCAACTCCCGGTCAGGAGAGAGTAAGCCCGTATGTTTGGCTTTTATCGCGAATATCGTGTTGCCTTGATCAAGTCGGTCGGCTTGCACCTGGTGTTGTTTGGATTGCTCAGCGTCAGCCTTGCCCGCAGCGCCGTATTCACGCCGCCACCGCCACAGATCACGATCAAGGCGACCGTGGTCGACGAGCGACGGATACAGCAGGAAATAGCCGCCCTGGAGGAAGCTGAACAGGAAGTCCAGCGAAAAGCGGATGCGCAGCTCGCGGAAGCGCGGCGGCAAAGACAGCAAGAAGAGCGCCGGTCGAAAGCGGTGGAGGACAAACGCCGCCAGGACCGGATGAACGAGCAAAAACGCGCGGCGGCCGAGCAGCGGCGGCGTGATGAGACCGCAGCCAAGGCGGCACGGGAACTGAAAGCCCTGAAAGAGCAGCGCAGCACGGAACAAATCATGCTGGCGCGGCTGCGCAAGGAACAGGAGGAGGCCGAGCAAGCACGCCTTCGGGCGCAGGCCGAGGCAGATGCCCGGATACAGGCGCAAATCCAGGCGGATCTCGATGCGGAGCTGGCGCTCGAGCAGTCCAGGCTGAATGCCGAAGAGGCTGGCCTGCTGGATCTGTACAAGGCCATGATCGAACAAAAGGTCAGGCGTAACTGGATTCGGCCGCCGAGCGCCGGTGCCGGCGTCGAGTGCACGGTGAATATCAGCCAGATTCCAGGCGGCGAAGTCATCGACGTTCGCATCGCGGAGTGCAACGCCGATGAAGCGACCCGTCGTTCGATCGAGGCGGCCGTTTTCAAGGCATCGCCATTGCCGGAGCCGCCCGATCCGAATTTGTTCGAGAGAAACATTATTTTTATTTTCAAGCCTGAGAACTGACGGAGTCCTATTTTGAGAAAGTTTTTTGTTCACTTGCTGGGCGCGACCTTGCTTGGCGGTTTTGCCGCCTCGGCCCAGGCCCAGTTAACCATCGAAATTACCGCGGGGGTCGACCAGGCGTTGCCGATCGCGGTCGTGCCGTTCGCCTGGCAGGGCGGGCTGACCAGGTCACCGCTGGATGTGGCGGCCGTAATCGCTGCGGACCTGAGCAACAGCGGGCGTTTCGATGCGATGGATCCACGCGACATGCTGGAACAACCGGTAGACGAGCAGGGTATCGATTTCGAGGACTGGCGTTTGCTGGGTCTTGAAGCCATCGTGGTTGGCCGGTTGTTGCCGCAAAGCGACGGCAACTATGTGATCCAGTTCGAGTTGTACGATTTGTTCAAACAACGACGACTGCTCGGATTTCGCCTGCCGAGTACCGGTACCGGGCTGCGCGCGGCCGCGCACCGAATCAGCGATCTGATTTATGAAAAACTGACCGGGATCAAGGGCGCGTTCGCGACCCGGATCGCTTTTATCACGGTCCAGGGACAGGGACCGGCGAGGCGGTACCGGCTCGTGGTTGCCGATGCGGATGGCTCGAATCACAATATTATCCTGGAATCGCCCGAGCCGCTGATGTCGCCGGCCTGGGCGCCCGATGGCGATCGAATCGCCTATGTTTCCTTCGAGAGCAACAAATCCGCGATCTATATCCAGGAACTCAGCACCGGACGGCGCCTGCAGGCATCGGCACGCGAGGGGGTTAACGGTGCGCCGGCCTTTTCACCCGATGGGAGCAAGCTGGCGCTGACTTTGTCGCGCGATTCGGGAAACCTGGATATTTATGTGCTGAACCTGGCGAACCAGGTCTTGACCCGGATTACGCGCAACCCGGCCATCGATACCGAGGCGACCTGGAGCGCCGATGGCTTGAAAATATTTTTCACCTCGGATCGCAGCGGCGGCCCCCAGATCTACAGCGCCGATGCCGATGGCCGCAACAAACGCCGGGTCACCTATGAAGGGAGCTATAACGGGCGTTCACGGCTCACCCCGGATGGCAAAGAGATGGCGGTTGTACACAATGACCAGGGCGCGTTTCGAATTGCCCGGGTCAACCCCGAAAACGGTAACCTGCTGGTGCTGACTGACGGTCAGCTCGATGAATCGCCCAGTTTTTCCCCCAACGGGGAAACCATTATTTATGCGACCCGGGTCAACGGGCGTGGTATTTTGGCAACCGTGTCCATCGACGGCCGCATACAACGCAGGATTGCCGCCCAGGAGGGTGATGTACGCGAACCGGCCTGGTCGCCGTATCCCGATTTTTAAATAGGCTAAACTATGCCGTGCCGGGGGGAACGCCCCGGACAGAGTTTTGTCTGAGTCACAGGAATTCATCAACAGGAAGGGTAAACATGCAGGCATCCAAAGCGATCAGAATCAGTATTCTTTTGTCTCTCGGTATATTCCTGGCTGCCTGCGGTGGCCAGCCGGCGACCCGGGCGGACGATTCGTCGGACCTGGGCGGTCAGGATGCGCCCGGCGCCAGCCAGTCCGGGATAGGCGACCAGGCCAGTGGCGAGTTGGACGAATTCGGCAGCGATGGACGTCGTGGCGGCAGACCGGATGAACTCATCATTTATTTTGAGTTCGATAAATCCGAGATTCTTGGCCAGTATGACAATGTGTTGACTCAACACGCTTTGTACCTTGCGGCCAATTCACAGACCCGGGTCAGGCTGGAAGGACATACCGACGAACGCGGGACGCGCGAGTATAATATTGGCCTGGGCGAACGGCGCGCGCAAGCGGTCCGGCAGATCCTGATGATCCAGGGTGTCGCCGCGGGCCAGATTACGACCGTCAGTTTTGGCGAGGAACGGCCGGTGCGGGCAGGCAGCAATGAGACCGCCTATGCCGCCAACAGAAGGGTGGAGATCGTTTACTGATGAACCGGCGAATGCGCAGCTATAGCCCGGTCTTGCTGGCGCTGGTGGTCAGCGGATGCGCGACCACGCCCGCAGCGGACGACCCGGTGATGATCAGGCTGGACCAGCTGGAAGCCCGCCTTAACCGTATCGAGCAGGCGGTTCAGAACCAGGCCGCGATGGCGGGTCAGGTGCAGGGTCTCGAAGGCGACATGAGAGAGCTGCGCGGTTCGGTGGAAGAGGTACAGCACGATCTCGATGGCACCAGTCAGCGCCAGCGCAATCTCTATCTCGATGTCGATGGTCGGCTGCAAAAGCTGGAAAGCTCCGCAAGCGCGACGGGTAGCCGAAGCCGACGACCGGTTTTATCCTCAACGCCGAAGGTCGCAACGCCGCCAGCGGCGAGCAGTTCGGGTGCGGGTGACCAGGAAATCAGCGATCGCGACGCCTACCAGGCCGCGATAAGTTTGCTTCGTGAAGGTCACTATCAAAAGGCGGCGGAAAAGTTCGAACAGTTTCTTGGCCAGTATCCGGATAGCCAGTTTTCCGACAATGCCCAGTATTGGTATGGAGAGACATTCTACGTCACCCGAAAATTCACCGAGGCGCTGGCCGCTTTTCAAAAAGTCGTGGCCAATTACCCGCGCTCGCAGAAGGTCCCGGATGCTCTGCTCAAGATTGGCTATTGCGATTACGAGCTTGGTTACTGGGATGCGGCCAGGGCGGCGCTGACCCGGGTAACCAGCGAGTATTCGGATACTACGGCTGCACACCTGGCTCAACGGCGCCTGGAGCAAATGACCGGCGAGGGTCATTGAGCCGCCGAACAAAGAAACATGCAGGCCAACCTGTGATGGCTGAAACAGCAAGGGATGAGCTGGCGCCGGACACGCGCCTGCGGATTACCGAAATATTTTACTCGCTGCAAGGCGAGGCGGACACCGCCGGTGTGCCGACGGCGTTTGTTCGCCTGACCGGCTGCCCGCTGCGTTGTCAGTATTGTGACACTGCTTATGCATTTCACGGCGGCCGGTGGATGGCCTTCGATGCCATCCTGGAGCAAGTCGGGAAGTACGGTTGCCGGCATGTCTGCGTGACCGGCGGCGAACCGCTGGCGCAAAAAAATTGCGCCGGTCTGTTGCGCGATTTGTGCGCCAACGGTTACCGGGTTTCGCTCGAGACCAGTGGCGCGGCCGACCTGTCGGTGGTCGATGCGCGGGTGATCAAGGTGATGGATCTGAAAACACCCGGTTCCGGCGAAGTGGAGCGCAATCTCTGGCAAAACCTGGACTTGTTGTCGAAAGACGATCAAATCAAATTCGTGATTTGCGGCCGGGCGGATTTTGAGTGGGCGGCAGAGCAAGTCCGGCAGCGGCAACTGGATGGTATTTGTACGGTCTGGTTTTCACCCAGCTATGAACAGATCGAGCCAGTGGATTTGGCTGACTGGATTTTGCAGGAAGGATTGCCGGTCCGTTTACAATTGCAGTTGCACAAGTATCTTTGGGGAACGGACCCGGGGCATTGAAAAGACAGGAAGCAAAAAAAGCCGTGGTGCTGGTTTCCGGCGGGCTGGATTCGGCGACGACGCTCGCGATCGCGAAAGACCAGGGCTTTGACTGCCATGCGTTGAGTTTCGATTACCAGCAGCGCCATCGCAGCGAACTGACTGCCGCCGGAGATATAGCGAAGTTTTTCGCTGTCTCCGAACACCGGCTCATGACGATCGACAGCGGCGGCCCCAGCGGTTCGGCGCTGACCGAAACGGATATCGCAGTGCCTGAAACACTTCAGCAGGGCATACCGGTCACCTATGTCCCGGCGCGCAACACGGTGTTCCTGGCGCTGGCTTTAGGTTATGCCGAAGTGATTGGCGCCAGCGATATTTTTATCGGCGTCAATGCGGTGGATTATTCCGGTTATCCGGATTGTCGGCCCGAATTTATCGATGCATTTGAAGTATTGTCCAATGTGGCGACCAAAGCGGCGGTGCAAGGCCAGCGCATGCGGATACACACGCCGTTGATGGCCATGGATAAATCCCGGATCATCAGGACGGGGATCGAACTGGGTGTCGATTATTCGATGACCGTCTCGTGTTACCAGGCGAATAGCCAGGGTCGGGCATGCGGCGTTTGCGATTCCTGCCGTATCCGCAGCGCGGGTTTTACGGCGGCGGGAATTGCCGACCCGACAGTGTACGCCTGATGGTTTTCCGATCGCCGGAGACGCCGGCGTGAGCTTGCGATTTAGCGGCAAATCGGTATCATGCCGCCTCCTCGCAGGTTCTTTGCGATGGGGCGTTAGCTCAGTTGGTAGAGCATCGGGCTTTTAACCCGCTGGTCATAGGTTCGAATCCTATACGCCCCACCATTTTCCTTATCCATGCCTCATCTCGGCGCCGCCTGTACCCGACCCGGGTCTTTGCATAAACTGCGTCCAGCGAGATTTCCGAAATGAAAATTCATTGCCTGCAACATGTGGAGTATGAAGGGCCGGCCTGCATCCCCGACTGGGCTGCGGCGCGTGGGTATCGTTGTTCGACGACCCGGCTGTACCTTCAGGAAGATCTTCCATTGCTGGACGATTTCGATCTGCTGGTGGTCCTGGGTGGCCCGATGAGCGTTTATCGTGCAGATCGCTGGCCATGGATGGCTCAGGAAAGACGCCTGATTCGACAGGCGATAAACGGCGGGGAAGTCGTCCTCGGTATTTGCCTGGGCGCCCAGCTGATTGCTGCCGAAATGGGTGGCTCGGTCGAGGCCAGTGGAGAAAAAGAGATCGGCTGGTTCGATGTCGAGCTAACGAGCGAAGCAGGGCAAAGCCTGCTCGGCGGATTACTGCCGGAAAAGCTGACCGCGTTTCATTGGCACGGAGACCGTTACCGGCTACCCCCGGGTGCGGTCAGATTGGCTTATAGCGAGGCGTGCGATGAGCAGGCTTTCCAATACGGCGACCGCGTGCTGGGTCTGCAATTTCACCTTGAGGCGACACCCGCCTGGGTGGACACGCTCGCCCGGCGTGACCAGGACCAGCTGGTTGCTGCGACCTATATCCAGACTCGCCAGCAAATGCTGTCACCGACCGAAAATTTTGCCCGCGCCAATGAGTTCATGAACCGAATCCTGGACCGGCTGGTCGATGTTGCGATCGGCACGACCCACGATCTCGGTCAGGAATACCGGTCGTGGATTTGAAACGCGACGTCGCCGTTGCCTACGCTCCGGCAGCGGTGGGCAATGTTGCGGTCGGTTTCGATTTACTCGGCCATGCGATCGATGCACCGGGTGACATCGTAACGGTTCGCCGCGCGAGCCATGACCTGGTCTTGATCGAGGAGATCACTGGCATTGCCAACGGGTTGCCAACGATAGCAACCGAAAATTCAGCCGGCGCAGCATTGATTGCGCTGCGGGAACACCTGGGCCTGGCTGCCGGTTTTTCGGTGAAAATCAACAAGGGCATACCGCTGGGGTCCGGCATGGGAGGCTCGGGTGCGTCAGCAGTGGCCGCCGTTTTTGCCGCGAATGCCCTGCTCGATAAACCGCTGGCGATCGAGGATCTTTTGCTATTCGCGCTGGCGGGCGAGGCCGCCGCAACGGGCGCGGCGCCGATCGATAATGTTGCGCCGCAGTTGCTCGGTGGCCTGCGTCTCGCGCACCCCGATGGCGGAACGCCGATCGCGTTACCCGTTCCGCCCGGTCTTCAGTGTGTGCTGGTTTATCCGAATTGCAGCATCGAGACCCGCCAATCCAGGGGCGGTTTGAGTGAAAAAATTCCGCTGGCCATGGTGACCGAGCAAGCCGGTTTGCTGGCGGCGTTCGTTTCTGCGTGTCATTCGGGCGATATCGACTTGTTGTCGCGCTCCTTGCGTGATGTACTCATCGAGCCGCAGCGTTCGTCCGGCATCCCGGGTTTTGCAGATGTCCGGCAGGCGGCGATGAAAAATTCGGCGTTGGGTTGTTCGTTGTCGGGGAGCGGGCCGGCTGTTTTTGCGTGGTGCATGCGGTCCGATGCAAAGACCATAGCGGCGGCGATGCGCTCCGCGTTCGAACGATCCGGGCTCGCATCGAGCGCCTATATATCGGCTATCGATGCACCGGGTGTTCGGCTAATGGATAACGAGAATAATCTTTAATATCAATAAGTAAAAGAATAATACTAATGGAAATTATAACACCTGGCCATTGGCTCGCGGCGGGACTGGCCGGCATCGTCATACTCGCGATAACCGGTTTCGTTTACCGAAAACGGCGCAAGGACCCGTGGTATCGCTTCGACAAGGTTCTGCAACGCGTCGCCAGGGAAGTGGATCGTAACCTGATGATTCCGGATGGCATGGGCGGTCAGATTCAGCTCGATTACCTGTTGTTGACCAGCCAGGGAATCCTGGTGCTGGATATGCGAAATGCGCCCGGTATCGTGTTCGGCGGCGATCGCATGGATGAGTGGGCTGTGCTGGGACCATCCGGGCGGTACGGTATGAAAAACCCGCAGGAAGCCCTTTTTGACCGGTTGGCTGCCGTTCGTGCGCTGGCCGAAGGCGTGCCGATTTCGGGTTTTGTCGTATTCACCGACAGCAGCGAATTTACCAAGGGAACCCCCAGCCATGTGTTGACGGTCAGCCAGCTCGAAGAAAAATTTGCCCCGGGTTCAAAAAATTCCGATGACAAGTTGCACGATGCCTTCCTGCCTTATTGGCGAAGGATTCATTCTGCCCTGCGAGCCGCCAAGTCGCCCCCAACCGGCTAATTGCCGGACACGTGCCGGTAGTGATCGGCCAGGATCATGCTGACACAGGAAGTCAGGCGCTTGCCGGTCTCGATGTGCAAGAATTCGTTGGGTCCGTGCGCGTTCGAATGCGGCCCCAGCAAGCCGGTGACCAGGAACTGAACGCCGCTGAATTCCTTGCCGAGCATGCTCATGAACGGGATGGTTCCGCCGGTACCCATGTACATCGAGTCGGCGTCAAAAAACGCTTTCGATGCCGTTTGCATGGAATTTTCCAGCCATTCAGCCACTTCGGGCGCATTCCAGCCGCTCTCCGCCGAATCGATCGAGAAACTGACCGCTGCACCGTAGGGTGGATCGGCTTCGAGAATCCGGGTCAGCGCATCTGCTGCGACTTTCGCATCCACGGTCGGTGGCAAACGAAACGAAACCTTGACGGTGGTTCCCTGGCGCAGGACGTTGCCGGCATCGGCGACCGAAGGGATGCGATCCATGCCGGTTATGCTGAGCGTCGGCCGCCAGGTGTTATTGAGCATCAGCTCCACGAGGTCATCGGCAATCGGTTGGGTGTTGCCAAAAAACGGAAGTTTTTTGTGCACCATATCGCCGAGCACGCCGGTCGCCTGTTTGGCCTGGCCGATTCTTTGTTGCGGGATATCGGCATGCAATTCATCGACCAGGATCCGGCCTGTTTCGCTGTCTTCGACCCGGTCGAGCAAGTTGCGGATCACCCGGAAACTCGATGCGCAAATTCCGCTCGAGGCGCCTGAGTGAACGCTCTCGGTCAGCACGTCGACGGCCAGCGTGGCAATCAGGTTGCCGCGCAACGAGGTCGTGCACCACAACTGATCGTAATTGCCGCACTCCGCGTCGAGGCAGACGACCAGGCTGGGGTGACCCAGTTTGGGCCGCAACACATCGATATAGTAGGGCAGATCGAAGCTCCCGCTTTCCTCACAGCCTTCGATGATGACTTTGCAGTGGGCGTGCGGAATCCCCTGTTCCTGCAGGGCACGAATCGCGGTCAGCGAACCAAACACGGCATAGCCGTCATCGGCTCCGCCACGGCCATACAACTTGCCATCGCGGATTACCGGTTTCCACGGTTCCAGGCCGTCTTTCCAGCCGGTGGTCTCGGGTTGCTTGTCGAGGTGGCCGTATAACAGGACCACGTCATCGGTGTCTCCCGGAATATCGCAAAAAATCAGCGGTGTGCGGCCTTCGAGCCTGAGCACTTCAACATCCATTCCCTTGATCGGCTGCGCGCGCACCCATTTTTCCATCAGCGCGACGGCATCTTCCATATAGCCATGTTTTTCCCAGTCGGCATCGAACGCCGGCGACTTGTTGGGGATTTTTATGTATTCGCAAAGCTCGGGGATGATCGAGTCGTCCCACATGCCGTTGACAAACTGGCTGATTTTTTTTGTATCCATGGAATATCTGTCCTCGTTCGATGAAGGCGGTACTTTAACCCAGCGAGGCCGCAATGCGTACCCAAACGGCGCTCAGGGCAGGTCGAAAAACTGCTCGCTGTTCCGGGCTGTAGCTTCGGCCAGTTCCAGCGCCTCAATCCCGCGCGCCTCGGCGATGCTTTGCACGATGTGCGGCAGGTGCATGGGCTCGTTTCTGCGGCTGCCCGGTTTGGGGTCGAGATCCCTGGGCATGAGATAGGGCGAGTCGGTTTCGACCATCAACCGGTCCAGCGGAATATTGGCGACCAGGTCCTTCAGGTGACCGCCGCGGCGCTCGTCGCATATCCAGCCGGTGATGCCGATATACAAGTCCAGCTCCAGGCAGGCGTCGAGTTCGTCGCCGTCGCCGGTAAAACAATGGGCCACCGCACGGGGAATGCCGGGCAGGTGTTCTTTCAGGATCGCGATAAAATCTTCGTGCGCATCGCGCTGGTGCAAAAAAACCGGCATCCGGTGCTCCGCGGCGAGCTCCAGTTGCAGCGAAAAAACCCGGCGCTGATCCTCTTTGGTCGAGAAATTGCGAAAGTAATCCAGACCGCATTCACCGGCCGCAACCACGGTTTTCTTTTGCAGCAGAACGGCCAGCGCTTCACCATCACCGGCCTGTATTTCGCCGGCATGATGGGGATGAATGCCGGCGGTCGAGTACAGGACGCCAGGATAGCCGGCCGCCAATTCCTCGGCCTGCCGGCTGCAGGCCACCGAACTGCCGGTGACGATCATCCGATCCACACCGGCCTCGCGAGCCCTGCCGATGACCTGGCTGCGATCCGGGTCAAAACTTTTGTGGGTTAAATTGGCGCCAATGTCTATAAGTTGCATACGCGTGAGCAAAAGTCTTGTACCATTTGTCCCATTGTATCCCAGCGAAGTCATGGGAACCGAACCGCAACGGAAACCCGAGGGCAGGAAAATGAGCGATCACGACAAGAGCGAACTGGAACAGAATCTTACGGCGCGCAATACCTGGGTGCGGGTGATCTACATGTTGCTGTTTGGCTTTATCTTCTGGCTTGGCAGCATCGTCTTGACGGTGGTCGTTGTCTTGCAGTTCCTGCACATGCTGATCGCCGGCAAAGGCAACGATAATCTGCTGCAGTTCGGCCGGCAAATCGGCATTTATTATCGCCAGATAATCGATTTCCTGTGCTATTGCGACGAGTACCAGCCGTTCCCGTTCGGCGCCTGGCCCGCGGCTGAAAGCGGTCAGAGCAAGACCACCGGAAAAACGACGGCGAAGAAAAAAACGGCGAAGAAAAAAACCGGGAACTAACCCCGCTAACGAACCAGGAGCCGCCTGTTAATCTTCCTGCCAGCGGTATGGGACACCGAGCCGGGATTCGGCCTCAGATTTGCTCCTAGCGGCAGAAAGTCATTCATCTATTTGTATCGTTTTGAAGGCAGGCCCAGGAGATTCACTCTAGGCGTCTATCCCAGGATGCCACTGGCCGATGCTAGGGAAGCACTCGCCAAAGCCGCCAAAATGCTTGATAAAGGCATAGAGCCAGCAGAACAGGAATTGGCAGCCAGAAAAGACAGGCGCGATGCGGGTTAGCCCCCGATTTCCCGGACACCTTAGAAAAGGCCGATAATGGCCGCGGAGGTGTGTCATGGCAAGAAAAAGATATTCAGCGGAGTTCAAGCGTGAAGCGTTGGCGATGAGCCGCTGAGCCACAAAGTCAACCGGCCTGGGGAAATCGAAATGACTAGCGCAAGAGGGAGGTTCAAATGACAAAACCTGTATGTGCGGTTGTGGGTGTCGGACCTCAGAACGGTGCCTCGTTTGCGCGGCGATTCGCTTCGGAGGGATATGCCGTCGCCTTGTTGTCTCGAAAGACCGAGTATTCCAACAACCTCGCGGCCGAAATTGAATCGGCCAAGACTTACGCCTGCGACGTCACCGACCCAATAGCTGTCGAAACCGCATTCTCAGCAGTTCGCACCGATATGGGAGAGATTGATGTACTCGTCTACAACGCCGGCTCCGGGGTCTGGGGAAACATAGAAGAGCTGAGCGCACACGACTTTGAACAGTCATGGCGCGTTAACACGATGGGTGCGTTCCTTGTTTCCAAAGAGGTCATCCCATCGATGAAAGAGAAAAAGGCCGGCACCATCATCTTCGTCGGCGCCACCGCGTCTCTGCGGGGCAAGCCGTTTACCACTGCATTCGCCCCGGCAAAAGCGTCTCAGCGCAGTCTGGCCCAGGCAATGGCTCGGCACCTCTGGCCAAGCGGAATCCACGTTTCACTCATCATCATCGATGGCGGCGTCAAATCTCTGGCCTCAGATGTTGACGTAGACGAACCCGAAACGCTGAACCCAGATGACATAGCTACGACCGCATACTTTCTATCACAGCAACCGCGCTCGGCCTGGTCATTTGAAGTCGACGTGCGACCTTCACAGGAAAGTTGGTAAATGGTCGGACGAGAAGATTTGAACGTCCGGCCCCTGCCTCAAATATCGCCGGACAGGCAGCGATGAAGAATCACTGGCGTGAGTTGCTACTGCTATTGATCGTCCTGATCTCATTCGTTGGCATGATGTTGCCGGAGCCGATACGCCAAAGCCTCGCCTATCACAATTTGGCCGATCAGCGGCCTTGGCTGGGTATTCCCAACTTCCTCAACGTCGCCTCAAATCTCCCCTTTCTTTTCGTGGGTGTCGCTGGACAGATTTTCTGTCGGCAAAGTCGCCCAGTAGAGGCTCCGTGGTCATGGACGGCCTTTTTTCTTGGTGTGACGCTGGTCGCTTTGGGCTCTGGCTATTATCACTGGAGCCCGAGCAGCGGGACCCTGGTCTGGGATCGACTGCCCATGACTATTGGATTCATGGGTTTATTTATCGGCCTCCTGACAGAACATGTCAGCGGGCGATTGGAAAAGACGCTATTGATCCCGGCTTTTTTACTGGGCATTGCCAGTGTGATGTACTGGGATTATGCGGATGATTTGAGATTTTATACATGGATTCAGTTGATACCTCTGCTCACCATTCCTGTGGTCCTGCTGCTGTTTCCTGGCCGCTATACGCATCAAAGATATCTGATATACGCCTTAGTATTTTACCTACTGGCGAAATATTTCGAGGCCTATGATGCAGAGATCTATGCATTTACGCAGCAAGTGGTTGGCGGTCATTCAATCAAGCACCTCAGCGCCGCCGTTGGTTCATACTTTATTTACCTCATGCTAAGGCGGAGACTTCCAAGATAACGCCTTGTGTCACAATCCGCCTGAACGACAGCTTCCGGCCAGGAGCGACCACTTGCGCTTTACAACTGACCAGACAACCATAACCTCTTCAAAATAATTCTTAATCAGACAAGGGGAGAGAATGAGAGAAGATTTAGAGGAGATTCTTGAAATAAACAAACGTTTGGTAGACACCCATTTAGAGGCAGAAAATAAACATCTGTTGACAGAAACCATCAACACCTTACACCCTGAATGTGTTTTTGAAGATATCCCTCTCGGTCAGATTTATAAAGGCCGTGAAGGAGCCGCTGAGTATTATCAAACTTGGTGGGATGCTTTCGAGATTATAGTAACACCCAACAGAGGACGCCAATGGACAATCGATGGGAATATGATTGCAGAAGCCCGATATGTCGGAACTCATACCGGAGATTTTTTTGGCCTCAAAGCAACAGGGCGGTCTATTGATTTTCCTTTTGTCGTTATTGTCAGTTTCAGGGAAGGACTCATGCTTGGAGAACGATTTTATTATAATCTGCCCCATCTTTTGGACCAACTCGGAGTCTCCTCTTTACCGGGGGTCAATCAATAGCGAAAGCCGATCACCGGGGTCACCACTTCCCTTTTGGCTATACGTCTATTTCCCCTTTTCAGAAAACCTGTTTTGAGTGTAGGAAAAATAAACCACAAATCTTAAGCCGAGTAGTTGTATGTCCGCTTTGGGTCATTAGCGGCCCTTCGTGGCAATATTAGCTGAATGTCCGCTTCCGGGGATAAAGCGGACGTTCGAATTGAGCAAAAGTCGATTTTTGACAGTCCGCTTTCGGCCAAGAGCGGACATTCGTTCAGCCCAGAAAACGATTAAGTGACAGGCAGCTAGGAATCTGGTTCACTGGTACGAGACGCTCCAGTTCTTCGAACCAGTTCTCAACAACGATAAGTTCCTCGTCGAGCGAGCCGCTATCCGAATTGCGAATCATGGCAAATCGTTCACCGTCGGCACTTACATCGTATGCCGCGTGGTAGAAGTCACTGCGATACGCGATCGTGGAGAACAACACCTGCTCTGGCCCGGTCTTAAATTCGGTTCCAGGCAACACCTCTACGGCCACCATTTCTTCAGCCCCATTTCGGTAGTACAACTCCGGCCGATGTCGTGCCCACACGGGTTGCTCCCCTCCGTTCACAGACACTTGCGTTTCGGTGTCCGCCGCCGGGAACGGTCTTACATAGACGTTAGCTTGGCCCTCACGGTCCGACACATAGGCCAACCACCGTCCGTCGGCAGAGAGTGCAGGTGCCACTTCGTCAAAACTCGACGTTACCAAGGGCGTAGCCTCGGCGTCGACGTCTACACGAATCGCGAGAATGTCGCGCTGCCCTTCTTCCTTACCGCGGCGGTGCACGAGCCACTCCCCACTCGGCGAATATAAAGCTTCATCGATGGTCACCGGCGCATCTAAAAGCAATTCGGCATCCCTTGCCCCATCAGCTCGCTTCATCCACACGTCACGATTGCCGCCACGGTCCGAAATGAACACTACCGATTGGCCATCCGGAGACCATGATGGTCGCATATTCACAACGCCCTCAAACGAAAGTTGCGAAAACGGTCCGTGTGGCAGTCGCTTGATCCATATTTGTCCGGAATCGCTCGGCGGTCTGATCCATTTTGTCACGGCGAGCCTGGTGTTATCCGGTGACAGAGCGGCATATCGTATACTTTGGATCGGATTATCCGGATCAACCGGAGTCCAGGTACCATCCCGGTCGACCCAAACCAGTTCCAACGTTCGGCGAGGTCGGGTGGCGTAGAGCAAACGTCCGGTTTTCGAGATCGTAAGATCGGCAGCGGTGCCTTCCGGCAACTGATAGCTGAGGAGTACGCCTGTCCCACCGATTTCGAGTTTGTCTTGATCAAACGGAGCGGCCATAAGCCCGCCATCCTCCCGAACATAAATCAAGTGGCCCGACTCCGCGTATCGGGAGAGCTCACCTTGTACCAGCACACGAATTTGATCAGTGGCAAAGTCAACAACCGCAATGTCACTGACCAAATGGTCCTTGATGATCGTAAACAGTGCTCCCTTTCCGTTGGGCAACACCTCCGGCCAGCCGTG
>JAZFYI010000181.1:0-11215 GCA_036443455.1 Gammaproteobacteria bacterium | reverse complement strand
CTGGCTTAGAAATACAACGTAAAACAAAATATTGTGTGGCATGTTTTTTCCTCAATTGTTGCGATTTTTCAGCACGTTTCCGAATGCAATCCGGATTTCAGAATCCGTTACGCCCGATTCTCTAAATACTGCAATTGTTTCGTTCAATTTCGTGATCACCCACTCATTCAAATCAACAGTGGAGTTAACCTTGGCGTCCAGGTGAATAAAAGTGCCGCGATATCCTTTGGTTTGAATGACTGAATCACGCTCTAATAACCGGTAGGCTTTCGCCACCGTCTTGCTGTTTAGCTCCAGGTCGTTTGCGAGCTGCCGAATTGAAGGCAAGGCAGCGCCAGGACTTATTTTGTCACTGAGAACAGCCTTTTTTATCTGCTCGATCAATTGGGCAAACAAAGGGACTGGATCGTCGATATCGATGATTATTTGCATGAATTGATTGTCCCAGATGACCCATGTGCGGTAATGGTACAACAGGATAACGTTGTTTGCAAGTCGAGACGGGTATTGGAAGTATGGATTCCTGCCAATATGGCGGGTTATATGCCACTCGGTGGCGCCTAACCATATGATTTCAATGGAGTTGGCGAGAGGTAGTGGATGAGATCGATCTGTTTGAATTTTGTTTTTGAGACGATAAATATGGTCTCGTTAAAGATATCCGCCAAAACTTGCCTTTGGTTTTGAGGTGCTAAGCTTGGGCATAGCCCGAGGTTCGCTGATTGTGCAGTACACTCTGTGACTTCGAGCGATAACGATCCGGAGTTGGCGAAGTGGTGGAATTGGAAGGGTAAGGCACTCTATAAAGCGACTGACTGGCGAAGCAGGTTGCTGGGTGACGATCCAGGCGCTGGAGGTACCAAATGAAAGTCTTTATTGCTCTCCCGGCCATTCTGCTTGCGGCGCTTCCCTCGGTAGCGTCAGCGCAGGAGCCAGCTTCTGTCGAGGATCTCGCGTGGTTGGCTGGGTGTTGGGAGAGTGTTGGGGGAGAGGCCGGCTCCGGCGAGCAATGGACTGCTCCTGCCGGCAAGACATTGCTCGGTGTCAGCCGAACGGTCATTGACTCCAGGACGGTGGCGTACGAGTTCGTTCGAATTCGCGAGACTGAGGCTGGCCAGATTGAGTATATTGCCAAACCGTCGGGCCAGAGCGAAGCCACCTTTATCATGGTGAAACTGTCTGAAAATGAGGTCGTCTTTGAAAACCTTGGTCACGACTTTCCTCAGCGCATTATTTATCGACTGAGAGCTGGTGGAAATCTCGTGGCGAGGATTGAGGGTGAGATAAACGGTGAGCTCAGGACGGTCGATTTTCCCATGAAGCAGATCGACTGCGAGTCACAATAGCCCAGTCCTCAACGTCGTGTTTCTGGACAGTCCCGATGAAGATATTGATGTAAGGCCGGGCGATGGATTGGTTGTGCCAAAAGGAATGTGGCACCGAGTTGATATTATTGAGCCGGGCCAGATCGTCTATCTTACGCCCGGACCGAACAACGAATTCAGGCCGCCGCCGAATTCGGACGTTTTGCATCAAAATTTTGGCACATAAACCCAAGAGGAGATCAAAAGTGAGTGAAAAGAAATATCCGTACGTAACCCATATGAACGTACTTTATGATTCCTCGCAGCTCATCGATGTTCAGGCTTTGGTAGAAAAGTGCACTGACAGGTGGTACAACCAAACATTATGCGAGGTCAATGACTCGGTGGTGCGGCTTGGCATATTGCAAGGAGAGTATCATTGGCACAAGCATGAGAAGGAAGACGAGTTTTTCTTTACGCTTGAGGGAAAACTTATCATCGACATAAAGGGAGCCGCCTCAGTCGAGTTGTTTCCCTGGCAAGGTTATGTAGTTCCAAAAGGGGTGGTTCACAAACCGAGGGCGCCGTCAAAAACGGTTGTCCTGATGGTAGAGTCCGCGGGGATCATTCCGACGGGCGATGCATAATGATTTGCATCACCAAACATTTTCGCGGCGTGCTCGCAAGGGATCCAGGATACTCGACAGCAGGCGATTTGGCCTGCAATATAACCCGGATAAAGATTTCCGGAGGCTAAGCCAATGTTGATCTTGATAATCGGG
Source organism: Gammaproteobacteria bacterium (assembly GCA_036443455.1). GTDB lineage: Bacteria > Pseudomonadota > Gammaproteobacteria > Steroidobacterales > MnTg04 > MnTg04. The sequence continues at coordinate 9,129 of JAZFYI010000181.1, read as the reverse complement.
CTCGTTCTTTTTTTCGGCCCGCACCTGGTGCCATTTTTCCCCGCATACAGAAATTCCCTGTACGAGAAGCTGGGCGAGAAAAAATACAAGGGCGGGTTTTCCCTGATAGCGCTCGCCGGGCTGATTCTGATCGTGCTCGGCTATTCGCGCGCGGCTTATACGGATTTGTGGGTTCCGTTTTCCTGGTCCAGGGACCTGGCGCTTTACCTGATGCCGGTTTCCCTCACCTTGTTCGCGGCGGCAAATATGAAAACGATGATCCGCCGTTATCTTCGCCATCCCATGGCTTTGGGAACGATTGTTTTCGCCGCTGTGCACCTGTCCGCCAATGGTGACTTGGCATCGGCTTTGTTGTTCGGCTCCTTTGGCCTTTACGCTATTTTGTCGGTGATATCGGGAGAAGCCCGGGGGCGAGTTCTTGGCAATGGCTCCGCCGCGATCAAATACGACTTATTTTCCATAGTGGGAGGCGTTGGGGTTTACTTTGTCATTTTGAAGTTTCATGGAGCCTTATTCGGGGCCAGCGTGCTTTGACGCGTAGCCGACGGAGTCTGAATGTCGCGGTTTCCTGAGCAGACACAGCACAGTTGGCTGGCAAGACTCGGGAATTTATTTATGCCGAATCGAAGGTACAAGTACCACCAACTTAGGCTTGAAGCGCTTGCAAGCAAGGCCCGCGCTGGTTTTCCACGAGCAGATTCATAGTGGTACCGGCTTACAGCGCCGGTGTTCAGCGGTTGAGCTTTCGTACATATTCCTACCTTGCCGGCCAGTTGTCAGGCGATCCGCAAGACCTTGCAACGTGACACAGGTCGTTGAAGTCGTTTTTGGCCAATGCAAGTGTATTTTAAGCTCGATCCAGTTTGCGGGGCATGGTTTTGAGAAGGTCAAGAAAATTTTCTGCGTTTTTTCGCACGCCGCTCATCATCCGCCTACTGCGTATCGGCATCCGGCTAGTGCCCATACTGATCGTGATGGACCTGGGTTACCTGATCGGCATTTGGCCGGACTGGGACTTATACGCGGAAGGCCCGATTCAGAGATCCAGTTTTATCAGCAGTTATGAATTCGAGCGACAACGCCATAAAGACTGGCCCAGACTACGCTGGAACCCGGTCCGCATTGAGACCGTACCACGCGGTATGATTCGTGCGTTAATCGTTGCCGAGGATGCCAACTTTTATTCTCACCAGGGCGTGGATATCGATGCGCTCAAGGAAGCCATGGAATACAACCTTTCCGAGAAGCGTCTCGTGTATGGCGCGAGCACGATCTCCCAGCAAACCGTCAAAAATGTTTTTTTGAGCCCCTCGCGTAATCCCCTGCGCAAATGGCACGAACTGATCCTGACCATCGGCATGGAAAGAAACCTGAGCAAGAAACGCATCCTCGAGCACTACATCAACGTTGCCGAGTTTGGCCGTGGTATCTACGGTGTCGATGCGGCTGCTCGTTATTACTGGGGCATTCCGGCATCCAGGCTTTCCAACCGGCAGGCCATCGAGTTGGCGGCCACATTACCGTCGCCGGTCAAAAACAACCCGAAGACGCGTACTCAATCTTTCAACCGGCGAGTCAGAAAAATTCGGCAGTATTTTTAGGCGTTTATGTTGTTCCGTAGCAGGGCAAGCCTTTTTTGAATTAGCCTTCAGCGCGGATCGGTTCCTGTAGCACCAGGCAACGCTCAGATCTGTTCCCCTTTTTCCATGATGTCGCCAAAGACATCCGGTTCATCCGGGTTGTCATCGTCGCCAAAGTAATCGCCGCCGCTAAAGCTCAGCGCGCCGGATGAAAAAGTCGATCCATAGGTGACCACCAGCGACATCGTTTGCCCCATCCCGGAAAAAAATTCCCGTTCGTCCAGCGCTGACAGCGGATGAATGAACGCGCTCCATACCGCGCCTTGTGCGATCGCGTAACGGGCGTCCAGGGCAGATTCGAAATTAGCCTGCATCAGGCGCAGCAACTGCGCTTCGGTCAGGATTGCCGCATTACTAATCGGCGACATAATGCGAATCCGGTCGGCGTTATCGTCGCCGATCACATAAATGGGCATATCCCGGTAGTTGATTTGCCACGAACTGCCGTTGCGAATAGCGTCCGCATCGATGCGCCTGACCAGCTCATCAATTCTGTCCAGCGTCATCGGGACACGACCCACGGCTGGCGGTTCGTCGAGTTGGTCAAGGTCTTGTGCGGTCGTAACGGGCAGCAGGACGATAAAGAAAATCGAAACCAGCGTTATGAACCGTGCGATATTAAGCATGACGGGCCTCCTGTCTGACTGTGACCCATGGCGCTGCCGAGGGTTTCAGCTTTGCGGTACAACATCTCCATCGAAAAAGACCGTTGAATTGGCCAATATATGACGACATATGGCTTGCTATCAACTATCCTCGCGAGCAGTGGCGAGCCATAATAACGCGCTGGCGGACCACGATCGATTATGCACATCAGGCCGGTCAATAGAGTCATATCCGCGCTGGAACCTTGACTGCTCACGGGGTCAGACCGAATGCTAACTGCTGAACAATTGACCGGCCAGAAGGACAGCCACGTGCTGCCGGTTGATGAATTGGGCATACAGCTTCACCCGCTCGCAGCACAGGCATTTCTGGCGTTAAAAGCAATGGCGGCCGATGACGGAATAGACCTGGAAGCCGTCAGCGCATTTCGATCCTTCAAAACGCAACTTGAAATCTGGAATGCGAAATACCGGGGCGACCGGCCGTTATACGACGCAGACGGCATCGAGCTGGAACACTCGGTGCTGAACAGAAATGAATTGCTTACAGCCATTCTTCGTTGGTCGGCATTACCCGGCGCGAGCAGGCATCACTGGGGCACCGATCTGGATGTTATCGACCGGGAAGCGGTTCCCGAAGGCTACGGGGTTCGGTTGGTGAACGAGGAATTCTCAAGCGACGGTGTGTTCTGGAAGCTTGGCGAGTGGCTGGACAGGCGCCTGCCGGAGACCGATTTTTACCGGCCCTACCTGGGGTCCAATGATGGTGTTCAACGCGAACTGTGGCATCTGAGTTTTGCGCCGGTGTCGGGGCAGGCGTTGCAAGCAATGACTGTAGGGATTCTTAATGAGGCATTGGCTGGCAGCGATGTGCTGGGTCTGGATATTATTTTGGCGCAACTGCCGGAAATATTTTCACAATACGTATTGAATGTCAGTGACCGGCCCTGATGGCGAGCCCGACAGACTGCTAGCCGGCGAGTTTCTTGAGATCTGCGGCCGCCAGTTTCTGGATGACCGTGATCGCGTCGTCCTCATCCGGCTGCCAGGAAAAAACCGGCGGCTCGCGTCTTAGCAGGTCCCATTTCCCGGTATCGATAATGTGCTGGAGATAGTCCATGGTCTGCTTGATGGACTCCAGGTAGGGATTCTTTCCGTTGAACAGCACTTCCAGGTATTTGTAGCCACTGTTAAATGTGCCATCCAACCGTTCTCGCATTACCTGGTCGAAGAACATCGGGGTCCGGCGCAGCAATTCCTCGGGTGTCCAGTCGGGCTCATCAGGCCCGTCTCCGTCCAGCAAATTGACGCCACCCAGCACAAACTCCGGGAACAGGCGATCCCGGCATTTTTCCAGGTAACAACGATCCGCCATTTGCGCAATCATGTCCCCGGTCGCGACCAGGTGACCCAGTCTCGTGTCCAGGGGATCGTCGACCCGGATTTCATCCAGTGGAATCTCATAACCGGTGAAATGCACAATGACGCTGGCCAACTCCGCCTGGTCTGCAAGGCCGATGGTCGGCAGATATGATTTCAGAAGTTCAGCGCTACGCCCTACATGGGACTGCGTCAGTTCGGCGCCGTGACGATAAATCGTATCTTCATTATCTTTCCGGATGAAGCCGGCATCGTGAAAAAGCGCGACGATCATGCCTAGCTCTGCGCGCCTGGCGCCAAGGCGCTCATCCGACGGAACGGTCAGGTCATGGCCAGTGAGAATTCTCGCAACCGCCAGCGACATATCCAGCGTGTGCTGAATATCGTGATAAACCATGTCGCAGCCAAGGAAGCCGGGCCACTTTCCGGTAAACAGCTTTTCAAAATCCACGTACGCCTGGCGTGCATGGGTAAATTTCTCGTCGGGGAATGCCTTGGCGAGCGTCTTGAACACGGCGGTCGTTACGGCTGCCGGCGAGCTGACCTGCACCGTGTTTGTTACATCGTAATCGCTTTGTCTGTATGGCTGCATATTGGTGACGCTCGCCCGCTTCTAAGCCCGATTTTGAGCTTAGAAACCATCCAAGTCTAATTAAAGGCGGCTGTCTACATCAACCGATGTGGCGTAAATAGGGAAAAAGAGCAGCAAACAGCGGTTATTTTGTGATGTGGTTCACACTTTACCGTGGCCAGATTCAGGCTTTGGGGCCGAAAATGGCGCTGACCGGCGCGTGGTCGGATGGGCGCTCCAGGGTCCGCGGCTCGATATCGACGGCGCAGGAAAGGCAATTTACCGCCAGGCTTTTGCTGGCCAGCACCAGGTCGATTCGAAGACCTCGGTTGCGTCTGAAAGCGCCGGCACGATAATCCCACCAGCTGAAAACATTGTCCGCCTGTTCAAATTGCCGGAAAGTATCCACCATTCCCAGGTCGAGGATCTTTTTCAGCGCGTCGCGCTCCGCGTCGCTGACCAGGACATTTCCTTTCCAGCCTTCCGGATCGTGTACATCGCGGTCGTCGGGGGCAATATTGAAATCGCCCAGGACCACAAGATTCGGAAACATGGAAATCTGCTCCCGCAAAAAGTCATGCAGCGCTTCCAGCCAGTTCAGTTTGTAATTGTATTTGTCCGAGCCTACCGTCTGGCCATTGGGCACGTACAAATTGATTACCCTGTAATCACCGACTGTCGCCGCCAGTACCCTTCGCTGTTGATCCTCAAAATCCGGTAACTCGTCGACCAGGTCAACCGGCTTTTCGCGGCTGAGGATCGCGACACCGTTATAGGTCTTCTGACCGTTAGCAACCGCCTCGTAACCGCTTGCTGCGATCTGCTCGTAGGGAAACACGTCGTTGGTGATTTTGAGTTCCTGCAAGGCAAGCACGTCGGGCTGATTCTGCTCCAGCCAGTCGCAAACATGCTCGATCCGAACGCGCAGGGAATTGACATTCCAGGTACTGATCTTCATTAGCTCGGTGGGGCCGCGTGATCCAGAATTCCGGCCTGCTCAAGCAGCGCGTCGATGCGCGGAGGCCGCCCGCGAAAAGCGACAAAATTCTCCATCGCACCCCTCGCGCCACCTTTGGCAAGAATGCTTTGCCGGTACCGGTCGGCAACCTCATGATTGAATAAACCTTCTTCGCCAAATGCCGCGTATGCGTCTGCCGCCAGGACCTCCGCCCATTTATAGCTGTAATAGCCAGCGGCGTAGCCGCCCGCAAAGACATGCGAAAAGCCGCTGGCAAACCGGTTCCAGTCCGGTACCGGGACGATGGCAATTTCATCGCGCACAGCGCGCAGCGTTTCCAGGATTCTCGCCCCCCTGGCCGGATCGTAGTCGGCATGGAGGCGCAAGTCGAAAATCGCAAGCTCGAGCTGGCGCAGCATTTGCAAACCCGACTGGAATCGCCGGCTGCCGAGCAAGCGGTCGACAATGTCCGGGGGCAGTGGTTTGCCTGTCTCGCAATGACCGGAAATCATCGACAGCACCTCGGGCTCCCAGGCGAAGTTTTCCATCAGTTGGCTCGGTAGTTCGACAGCGTCCCAAGGGACCCCATTGATACCGGCCACGCTCGGGTAACTCGCCTGGGTCAGCAGGTGATGCAAGGCATGGCCAAACTCGTGAAACAAGGTGACGACATCGGAATGCGTTAGCAGCGCCGGGCGCCCGGCCAGCGGCCGCATAAAGTTGCAAACCAGGTAGGCTACCGGTTGCTCGCAGACCTGGCGGGTCCTGACGCGGCCGATACACTCATCCATCCATGCGCCGCCGCGCTTGGCAGGCCGGGCGTACAAGTCGACATAGAGGCCGCCGATAAGCTCGCCATCCGCGGCGCGTAGCTCGTAAAAGACGGTTTCGTCGTGCCAGGTATCGATATCGTTGCGCGGTTCCAGCTGAATGCCAAACAAGCGGGTTGCGAGCGAGTACAGACCCGGCAGGACACGATCGATCGGGAAATAAGGCCGCAGTTCTTCCTCCGAAATCCCGCAGCGCGATTGCTTCAGTTTTTCGCTGTAATAGGCGAGATCCCATGCGGCCAGTGTTATGCCGGCAAAATCCACCAGTTCCGCCAACTCTTCCTTGCCCCGGCGGGCCGATTTCTGCGCCAGGTCAGTGAGGAAAGAGGCAACCTCCGCAACCGAATCCGCCATTTTTGGCGTCATCGAGTACTCGGCGAAATTATCGAAATCGAGCAGGCGCGCGTTCGCATGTCGCAGGCCCATGATTTCTTCCATGATGTCGAAGTTGTCCCAGCGTCCCGCATGCGGTCCCCGGTCGGAGGCCCGGGTAACCCAGGCTTCGTAAAATGCCTCCCGCAGCTCACGATTGTCCGCATGGCTCATCACGGCGTGGTAGGTTGGCTGGTCCAGCCGCAACAGCCAGCCATCGACATTTTCAGCGCGGGCGCTCGCAGCGGCAGATTCCAGCAGGCTGGCAGGCAGACCGGCAACAATTGCCGGATCGCTGAGCTGTCTTTGCCAGGCATTACCGGCATCGAGCAGATTTTCCTCGAACCTGGATTGCAGTGTCGCCAGCTTGCTGGCGTTCTCCGCAAACAACAGTTGCTTGTCGTGCTCCAGCGCAACGCCACCCAGGCGAAAGTCCTGGATCGCGAGTTTCAGCACCTGTCTTTGCTCCGCGCTCAGACCCTGGTCATCCCGCTCCGTCTTGCAATAGGCCTGGTAGAGGACCTGGTCCTGACCGAGCTGGGTAAAGAAATCGCTTAGCAGTGGCAGGCACTGGTTGTAGGCCTGGCGCAACTCGGGGGTGTTGACCACGCTGTTCATGTGGCTGACCGGCGACCAGGCTCGTGAAATCTGATGATTGAGAAGCTCCAGCGGGAGCACCGTGGTTTCCCAGCCGGGTTCCGCCCCGCGAATCTCCGCCAGTTTCTCGCGGGCTTCTGCGAGCATTTCACGGACCGCGGGCACGACTTTTTCAGCCTTTAGCGAGGAAAAAACGGGCAGACCCGAATAGCTATCCTGTTCCTGGGTGACGATGTTCATCGATCTCATGCGTGGTGAAAGCCGCAAAAATCGGTGAATCTTAGCAGGCTGGAGTTATGGATTCAGCCCAGCCGCATACTGATCAGCGTGACGCCCACAGTCAGCAGCAGGAAAAACAGGCCGAGCCCAAAAACTGCGCCCCGCTTATAGTGCTTGATGACTTGTGCCTGGCTCTTCGCGGCCATCAAAAAACTGCGGTCATCGGGTGGCGCGCCAATCACCGCAATGCCCGGGTGGCGAAACTCCTCGGCGTGCTCCCTGCGGACCAGGACCTCGGCTTCCTGGCGGGCTTTTTCCCATTCCTTCAGATCCAGGACACCATCGTTGTCCTTGTCGTAAAGCCTGACCAGCATGCTTTGGCGGGATTTCCAGTCGGCCAGCACCACGCGCACTTCTTCGGCGAAATTGCTGGTTTCCGCGGCCCGGTGGGTGGTCAGGTAGCCGACGACGAGCAAGGGGTCACCGGCATGCATGCGTCTCTCGGTATAGCGATAACGACCGAAAATCCCGCGCCCGTGTTTTTCTGGCCATGCACGACTCCCGCGCCAGCTCTGGGTAGCGCTGGGGAATACCTCGGCGCCTTCGGGGTCCACGATGCAGCGACCGGAGGAGTCTTCGAGCTCAAACAGCGCCTCGCTGCTGCCACTGTTGATGGTTTGCCAGTGTGTATGGCGGGTCTTTTTGACCCGGTAGGTCTTGCGCTCCTCGATCGTATAGGACCACCAGGTACAGGCGGTCCCGGTTAGCGGTGCGATGACCGGTTCGCCATCGAGCCGCCTGCCGGTGCCTTCAAATTCCACGTAACCCTGGCTTGCGGACCGAACCAGTGACGTTGGCGTATCTTCCAGCAGCCTGGATCTGTGCAATCCCTTGAACGCCTTGATGAAACTTAGCGCCGAAAAACCCAGTGCCGCCAGGGACCAGAACCAGAACTCGGGCGCATCCCAGGCCTGGACCTGGGCCGTAATTTCAGTCAGCCCGGGCAGGTCCATGAAGCTATTCGAACAGCTCCTTCATATCGACGTCGGCGGTTTCTGCCTCGCTGTATTCGAGCAACTCGGCCGTCTTGAAACCGAACATGCCGGCGACGATGACATCGGGTACCTGGGCGACGCGAACATTATTCAGATTGACGCCGTCGTTATAAAATTCCCTGCGGTCGGCGATCGATTCCTCGATCCCGGTGATTCTCTGGCGCAGGTGTTCGAAACCCTGGTCGGCTTTCAGTTCCGGGTAGTTTTCGACGACCGCGAACAGCTTGCCCAGGCCCATGCGCAGGGCTCCTTCGGCGGCGCCGACCCCGGCGACATCGCCCTGCTCGCGGGCCGTCGCTACGGCCGATCGCGCCTGCATGACCCGTTCCAGCGTCTCCTGCTCGAATTGCATGTACTGCTTGCAGGTTTCAACCAGTTTTGGCAACTCATCGTGTCGTTGCTTGAGGAGTACGTCAATATTGGACCAGGCTTTCTTGACGTTTTCCCTGAGCGATACCAGGTTGTTGTAGATTTTCGTGAAATACAACAACAGGACGAGAATAACCGCGAGAAAAATAACCAGACCGATCATTTTGATACTCCGTTTGGAAAGCCCAATCAGTATATCATTGTGCCTGACGCTTTTTTGTGGAGTAGTTAATGTCTTTGGATTTCGACCTGCTGGTCATCGGTGGCGGCAGCGGTGGCCTGGCCGCGGCACAACGCGCAGCCGAATATGGCGCCAGCGTTGCGGTTTTCGAACCCAGACCGCTCGGCGGCACCTGCGTTAACGTCGGCTGTGTGCCAAAAAAAGTCATGTGGAGTACCGCGGCGCTGGCACATGGTCTTGCCGATGCAAGCGGCTATGGCTTTGACCTGGATTCCTGGCGCCATGACTGGGGCACGATAAAAACCAGGCGCGATGCTTATGTTGCGCGGCTGAATGCGATATACGCCAAAAA
>JAZFYI010000180.1:0-16373 GCA_036443455.1 Gammaproteobacteria bacterium | reverse complement strand
AAAAAACGCAGGCAATAAAAAAGGGGATGAAGTACGAATACCTCATCCCCCGTTCAGTTTTCTCTTCCCGGTTCGTCCGCGAGGTGAATCGCTTCTGTTCCGGTCGGTTCCAACTCGGCCCCTGACTTAGCCACCGACGTAGTCCATGACTTAGCCCGATACCGGCTCGGGAACCTCAGTCCCCTGGAATTTCTTTTTGGACGCTTAGCTACGTCCCCCGCCAAAGCATTCCGGTAACGCTTTCACGAGCCCTGGCAGCTTCCCTCTACATCGCAGCCCGATTATTCATCCGACTACTTTGCCGCGCATATTGCCCTTTCGGGCCCTACCCACGTGTAGACTTCGTCTACCGGTTGGTCACTCCTGGCGTGTGACCCTGCCCCAGCCAATTGGAGCCCGGCTTCCTTCCAACCGAGGTTTTCCGGTTGCCGTGGATTTAATATATCACTAAAAAAAGTCCTGCCAATAGCAAAACTTGTGTGAAGTTTGTGGATAAACGGTGCATATCCAAAAAAGATCGATTCGCGGACTTTTTTGTCCATTTTTGACCAATTTTTTTGGCAAAGCGGGGTGCTTTCCTCCTTCCCATCGAGAAAATTTAGGTGCTATTTATCAAAGGCTTGCTGCTATGTTATGAGGTTTGAATTGAAGAAAATGCAAAAAAAGACTATCGGCGCAAGAAGGCGAAAACCGTCAATACAGAATCTGATCGCCACCATAATGCCTTGATTTTTAAAGAGTAAAAAAACAACGATCCAGCGACGTTGTGCCTGGCCAGATCGATAAACGGCCATTTGTTATTTGCGGTGACACTTTCGTCGTCACCGAGACTCGTCTCAATCCCCGTTGGTGTGGAAGCGGCATTACCTTTTCGTTGCCAGCGGTGCATTGCGCTGTCAATGATGGCTTTCGCTTGATAATCTCAGGCCCGGCGACCGTATATTCGTTTTTATTCCTATAAGACACCTATGAATCAGCCCGCCGTGAGTTTTGCAAAAATCAGCCGTCCGCGTTTGCCGGAGGTCGCATCACGTCCTCGTTTGTTCACGTTGCTGGATGAGGGCAGGCAAAGATCGATAATCTGGGTATCCGGCTCAGCCGGGTCGGGCAAGACCACGCTGGTGGCCGATTATCTCGATACCTGGGCGCTGGATGACATCTGGTACCAGGCGGATGAAAGCGACGGCGATGTAGCTACCTTCTTTTTTTACCTGTCGCGGGCGGCCGCTGAGTCCGATGGTAGCGATAGCAAACCCCTGCCGGCTTTTTCTCATCAGTACCTGAGCGATCTGCCGGCGTTCTCCCATGGTTATTTCCGCGAACTCTTTGGCCGACTGGCACAACCTTTTGCCGTGGTTATCGACAATTTCCAGGATGTGCCGGAAAAATCGCAATTTCACGACGTGATTCGTGATGGCCTGGCCGAAATACCGCCGGGTAGTTGTGTGGTCATCATCAGTCGGGAAGAGCCGCCGGCCTGGACGGCGAGAATCAGGGCGAACCAGCGCATGCTTGCGCTGGACCAGTCCGACATGAGGCTCACGCGAGAGGAATCCGATGCCATTATCCGTGTCCGCGGGCAGGAATTCGATGACGAGGCATGCGAGCGATTGTTTCTGCGAACCCGAGGGTGGGTCGCCGGCCTGGTCCTGATGATGGAGCAACAAGGTAACGGGGCGCTAAAAGATGTTCCCGAAGATTCTACGCCACAGGTGATTTTCGATTACCTGGCGGGCGAAGTCATCAAACGCCTGAGCGACCAAAACCAGGAATTCATGTTGCAAACCTGTTTGCTGCCGCAGATCACCGCAGAACAGGCCGACCAGCTGACCAATCGCAATAACTCGGAAAAAATGCTCGGTTTTCTGACGCAAAACGATTTTTTTGTCACTTCCCGGCAGGGTCCGGACGAAATTATCTATGAATATCATCCTTTGCTGCGCGAGTTTCTGTTGGGCAGAGTCAAGGAAAAACTCGGCAAGAAGAAGTTCGCAGAGCTACAGGAGCGTGCTGCCAGCCTGCTCGAAGAGCAGGGACAAATTGAGGATGCAATCAATTTGCGCATCGAAAACCGGCAATGGGACGAGTTGACCAAGCTGATCCAGAAACACGCAGAGACAGTACTCGAGCAGGGACGAGACGAAACCTTGCAGGAATGGCTGGAGAAGTTACCCAGGGGATTCGTGGAAGGCGACCCGTGGATGTCGTATTGGATGGGTGCTTGCCGAGCGGCCTACGCACCGGTGGAAAGCCAGCTTTTCTGCGAGCGCGCCTATGCGATGTTCCGCAAGCAGGAACAAGTCGACCGGGAAGGGCTTTTCATGGCCTGTGGCGGCGTGCTGGATGCGATTTTGTACGACCTCAACGACCTTGAACCTCTGGATCACTGGATCAAAGAAGTTGAGCGCTTGCTGGAGGAATACCCGGACTTTCCCGAACACGCTTATGGCGCCAGGGTGACTTACAACATGTACTTGTCGCTGGTTTATCGCCAGACTTCGCACCCGGAAATCAAGCATTGGGCAGAACGCACGGTCGGTGTGATCGAAACGGCGCGCGATTCGTCTACCCGCCTGCAGGCTGCGACCATGCTGTGTTCCGGAATCGTATGGACCGGTCGCTTTGACGTTGCCCGGACGTTCATCGAATCCATACGGCAGATTGTCGATGCACCCGATGTCCCGCCGATCGCGGTCACCACTTTGCATGCGTTCGAGACCATGCATTATATGCTGATGGGACAACACGAAGATTGTCTGAAGGTCGCCGATCAGGGTCTGCAAGCGGCGAAAGACAGCGGTATTCACTTGTGGAGGAACACGACGCTGATTTTTGGTGCGGCCGGGGCGCTGGGCGCCGGGGACCTGGAAACCGCAGAAAGCATGCTGACGGAAATCGACGAGGACGCATTAAAAACCAGGCGTTTCGATTCCAGTCAGTACTATCTGACCCGTGCCTGGATCGCGATGGAAAGGGGTGATCTGCAGGACGCTTTCAATCAGCAGCGAGCCGCGCTGAGGTTGATCAAGGAACTCGGGCTGCCGTTTTTCGAAGCCGTTACCAGAACGGGTATGGCGCAGATCCAGTTTGAACTCGGCGATACCCGGAAGAGTATCGAGCATATGAAGATGGTCAGTGAAATAATGCAAACCATCGACAACCGGCTTTTCGAATTCCAGAGTCTGTTGATATACGCGTACCTGGCGTTCGAGCACGGGCGCACGGCACGGGGATTGCGCGCCCTGAGTGCGGCGTTGAAAATGGGCCGGGAAAATAATTTCTCATACACGATCTGGTGGCAGAAGCAGGTGATGGCCAGGTTGGCCGTTATCGCATTGCGCAACGGGATCGAACCCGAATACGTCAAGTGGCTGATCGTAAAACGGCGGCTGATGCCTGCCGAACCGCCACTGGATGTCGAAGACTGGCCGTGGATGTTCCGCGTCACGACGATGGGGAAATTCGATATTGAATGGGTCGGGCAGGCGGCCAGGAAAAAAGGCAAGGCACAGGGAAGACCGATCGAGTTACTCAAGGTCGTCATTGCTTTCGGCGGCAGGGATGTTCGCGTTCAGAAAATTACCGATGCCATGTGGCCACACATCGACAGCGACTACGCGAACCGTTCTTTCAACACGACCCTTCACCGCCTGCGCAATATCCTCGGCGACGAGCAGGCGCTGATCCTCGAAGGTGGCCAGCTAAGCCTCAACCCAAGCTTATTCTGGCTTGACCTCTGGGCAATGGAGCAGGCGCAGAAACAGGTCAGCGGAATGATTGCCGGCGACCTTCCCGGGGGCCTCGATGAAATCAGGAAAGTCGTCGCCAAGGTCATGGATACCTACCAGGGCGCCTTCCTTGGCGATGAAGAAGCGTCCTGGGCGCTGGGTACGCGCGAGCAGGTCAGAAACCGTTTCACCCGATACAGCGGCCAGGCGGTCAATTATTTCAATGCGAATGCTTGTCCGGGAGAGGCGATAGGCCTGCTTGAGCATGCGCTCGAGACCGATGACACATCGGAAAGTCTTTACCGCCTGCTGATGCTTTGCCATGTGGATCACGGGCGCAAGGCGGAAGCCATAGAAGTTTACAACCGCTGCCGGACCACGCTTGAAGGCAGGCTGGAAGTAAAGCCATCGCCGGAAACCGAGGAAATTTATCAGCAGATCCGCGGCTGAGGCAGGTTCCTGCCGTCAAGATCACAGGCCCATGCCCGGGATGTCGCTGACCAGCATCGCCGACCAGGCAAAAAAAGCGTAGCGAGAAACGATTCCGCCAAACCCGGTGCCGATAAACATGGCAAAAGGAATGCGCAGCGTTCCGCTGGCGATCGTGACGGCAAAGAAGGGCGGTACCGACAACGATGAGCTTGCCAAAAGTACCATCGCCATCACCTTGCGCTTCTCTTTGTATTTTTCCGCCTGATGGATGAACTGACGAGCCTTTTGCGGCAGGTATTTTGGCGCCCAGCGGGCCGCCGCATAGAGGCCGGTTTTGGCCAGCATCTGGGCCGCCGTGCTGACGATTACCAGGGGAACCAGGGCCTGTGGCGAGACCAGTAACGCGGCGCCAATCAAGATGGCTTCGGCGCCCGGCCAGGGGAGGAATCCGGCGATAAATATGCCCGCAAATACGCCTGCCAGGAGTTGAATATCCATCAATTCATCTCCGTGAGAGTTTTGCGTTGCAAGAAGCAATGGGACGGTGGGTGTTGGTTAATGCCGCTGCCGATCAGTACCAGGCTGACCATCATCACGATGCACGAGATATCAAAGTGCGTGAACCATGGCTCGATCGAAAGCTGGAAGACATAGATCAGACCGGTAAAAAGGGACAGCAACAGCCCGGCTACGATCCAGCCGCTGCCGGCGTACGCGACACGCCAGGTAACGATATTGGCAAGCAATACCGGTAACAGCCCTGACGCCGAGTTTGCAACGGCGACCAGGAAGCCGTCGGCGGTAGTGCCGATCGCCAGGAAAACAGCCAGTTGCAGGTAAATCGCCAAGCGCAGGGAAAAACGCGTGTTTTTGCGCAGCACAAAAGTTTCAACGGTTGCCAGCTGTGCGCATGCAGTCGCCGCGCCGCTGGCCAGGCACGACACGAGGATTGCGGTGCCATACAGCAGGCCCGGGTAATTGTGAAAGCCGTGTTTGACCGCGCCCGCGAGCGTGACGATTGCCAGGAACAGGAAAAAGCGCGCCCAGTATGAATTCCGGGCAGTGGCGGCTGCGGGTACTTCCGCGCGGGACATTTGCCGGTACAAAACCACACACAGGACCGCCAGCGACAGATTGCTCATTACGGTGAGCGGCCAAAGTATGACGACGCCCAGGAACTCGATCGATGGAATGTTCATGAGCCGTTCTGCATGGCGTTGCCGTTGGTCGCATGATTTTTTTTCCACCAGGCGAAGGCTTCCGGGATGCCGATGTCCGGGGTCATATAAGGCGACCAGCCCAGTTCCTGCCGGGCGCGGTTGGATGTGAACGGGTTGTCGCGTGCCAGCAAGTCGAAGACACCCCGCATGTGTTGGGCAAGGTCGCGACGCCTGACGGTCGATAGCAACAGCGCGAGTGTCCGGAAACCGGCTTGTCCCATGCGCATGGAAACATCGACCGTCTTGATGCGCCGGCCAAGCCCTTTCTCGGCCAGCGCAACAAAATCCGCCAGGGTCAACTCAAAATCGTTGGTGAGATGATAGATTTTTCCGCCGGCGGAAAATCGAGTGGCGGCACGCACGGCGCCATCCGCCACTGAGCTGGCGTGTACGACGGACAGCGTTGTATGGCCGCCACCGATCAACGGAAATATCCCGCGCCTTAGCAAAGGGGCGATGCGCGGCAGGAACTGGCGGTCGTGCCTGCCATACATGACTGGCGGCCGGATTATGCAGCCCCATATCCTGCCCCGGCTGTGAGCCGACAGGATGACTTTTTCGGCGTCCTGCTTTGAACGGCCATAGACATCGACTTGCGGCAGTTTTGGCAATGGGGAAGATTCGTCGGTTGGTTTTTCGTGGTAACGGTCGCGGCCAAATACAGAGGTTGTGCTGATGTGGACGACCCGGGCCCCGGCGATGGTCGCGGCCTGCACCAGGTTGGCTGTGCCGACGACGTTGCCGGTCCAGATCGAACTCGGGCTGTCGCCTGTACCGATTGCCGCGGCCGTGTGAAATATCACATCCCGGCCCATCGCAGCCTTTTTCAGAGAACCCACATCGAGGATATCGCCCTGGATCAGGGTTCCGCCGATTTCCTCGAGCCAGGCGGACCTGGCCGGGTCGCGAACGAAAGCGGCAACGCACCATCCATCGGCATGCAAGCGCTTTACGATGTAGGAACCGAGCATGCCGCTGGCTCCGGTTACCAGTGCAGATTTCATAATCGATCCGTGCCGGAATCCGGCAGTGCGTAGGCAACGATGTAGTCGCCCAGTGATGAGTGCATGAGGGCATGGCCACCGGCAGCGATGACCAGGAACTGGCGACCCCCCTGGTGCGCCCGGTAAGTCATCGGGGTTGCCTGGGCGGATGCGGGCAATTCGTCTTCCCAGGCGATCTCGCCGCTGGCCAGGTCGAAAGCGCGAATACGGCGGTCCATCGTGGCGGCAATAAAAACCAGGCCGCCGCTGATGATTGCCCCACCAAGATTGGGCGATCCCCAGGCCGTTGGAGACGGCAGGACAACCAGGTCGCGCATGGTCCCCAGCGGGATTTCCCAGCGCAGCTCGCCGGTGCGGGCGTCGATGGCGTGCAACAGCCCCCAGGGAGGAGGGCTGCACGGAACGTTTAGCGGTGACAGCAGGACCGAGCGGCGGACACCGTATTGAGCGGGCGCCTGGGCCGCGATGACGGACTGGTCATCAATACTGCGGCTTGCCACGGCAAGCTGATCCCTGGGGATCAGTGTCACGACCGTGGCGATGCGGTTGGTGTTGGTAACGATGAGCTCTGTCTCAGGGTCATAGGCAATGCCACCCCAGCTGTTGCCGCCGAGGAAGCCCGGAAACACGATCGTTCCCTGCAGGCTGGGCGGGGTGAAGATTCCATCGTGGCGAAGACTCTCGATTTTTTTGCGGCAAACCGAACGGTCGATCGGCGTCAGGCCCCAGGCATCGTTTGGGGAAAGAACTTGTGGCCCAAGCGGCCGCGGAAGCAGCGGCACCGGCTGGGTTGGCCAGGCCATCTCGCCGGGTACATCGCTGGCCGGGACCGGCTGTTCCACGACGGGAAACAGGGGCTCGCCGGTCTCGCGATGCAGGATAAACAGGTACCCCATCTTGGTGCCCTGGACCACGGCCGGAATACTTTGACCGCCACGGCTGATGTTTATCAGCGCGGGAGGTGATGCGAGATCGTAATCCCACAAGTCGTGATGCACGAGCTGGTAATGCCAGGCAACTTCGCCGGTCGATGCACGCAGGGCGACCAATGAATTGGCGTAAAGATTTTTACCTTCCCGCAGACCGCCCCAGTGATCGGGACTTGCGCTACCCGTCGGGACAAACAGCAGGTCGCGTTCTGCATCGACGGTAATCGTAGCCCAGGTGTTGGCCGCCCCGGCCGGCACTTCGGCGCCATCGTCATTGATGCCGCTGATGCCTGAAAGCGGTTCCCAACGCCAGCGCAATTGCCCGCTGCGCGCATCGAAAGCCCGCACCACGCCGCTGGGTGAGGCCACCACCTGGCTATCGATGATCTTGGAGCCGACGATAACCAGGTCACCGATCACGGCCGGCGGCGCCGATTGCTTGTACAAATGTCGATTGCCAACCAGGAAGGCAACACCCTCGCCGAGATCGATACGACCGTCATTGCCGAAGTCCCTGCAGACCGTGCCGGTTTTTGCATCCAGCGCGAACAGATACGCGTCGTAGGCGGCAAGGAATATGCGCCGGTGACATCGCTCGCCGGGTCTTGTGCCCTCATCCAGCCAGGTCGAAATTCCACGCGTGGCTGCCATGATGTGACTCGGGTCGGTCTTGTCCAGGCCTGCGTCGAAGGTCCACAACTCCTCGCCGGTTTCTGCGTCAAGCGCGATGACGCGACTGTAAGGCGTAGGAATGAAAAGCGTTGCGTCAACCATCAGTGGAGTCGCTTCGAACGCCGTTCCGACCAGGCCGTTCTTGCCATCGCTGACATCGCCAGTGCGATAGGTCCAGGCAACTTCCAGGGTGTTTACGTTTTCCAGCGTGATGTCGTGCAACGGTGAATAGTGAGTGCCTTGCACGCCATCGCTGGTTGGCCAGTCCGCCGGCATCGCGGAGATTTCAGACGGCGTGAGCAGCAGGGCGGGTATTTCGTCATCGGCAGAAATCGTGCTGCATGAGCCGGCTGCCAAGCCAAAACCGATGATGTATTTCGTCCACTTTCTGGCATTCATGTCGCATTCCTTTTGCTATCCCTCGGTCCGGTTTCTGCTGTTGGTGCTACGATGCGGCCAGGCCGCTTACTCCATGCGTACAGCTGACTTACAGATCGATTACAGATATAAAAACGCATTACCAATCAATCACTTAGAAAATGCCCGCATTGACGGCACCGACCAGGCTTGCCGTGGAAACATTGGCGGCTCGCGTGGCCTTTACCAGGTAGACGCAACTCTCGACCCGGTTTTGATCGTCGAAATTGACGACGAATTTTGCCGGTTTGGGCATGTTCAACTGCTCGTCGGTGGCATAGGCGAAGTGGCCCGTGGCGAGCATCGAGGACAGGCGATTCTGGCCTCGTGCGTAGCGGATATCCGCTTTAAGATCATGGTAGGTCCATGATTCCCTGTCGTTGGCGTCAGTGCTGACGGCCATGGGCGATCCCATGATCTCGGCGACTTCAACACCGGTCATACCGATGCTGACAAATCTGTCGGGCTGACTTGCCAGGTGCGAGTTGCTTGCGCATGCACCCAGTTGTGTACCAAGCAATACTGCCAACGTAATTTTCCTGATCATGACTACCTCCGGTTGCGCTTTTGGCCAGCGAATGTCGCTGCTTGTTTGCAGATACGAAGGTAGGGGCCGCGGACTTACCGCAGCATTACGGAGCGCTTACATTGCGCTTACAGTTTTTTGCCGGAGATTTTTCTGGCTGGCCCGGGAGGAATAAACGGACGCATTTGCACGACGGCGGGGATACGGGAGGGTGCGCTATGCAAGTACAGTTGCCGAGCAGGTATACTGTTGCGCACACACCCAAAAACAGCCCCGGGAGCGAGAGCGTTATGGCAGATTCCAGTCAACTGAATACCGCCGTGATCTACGGCAGCGTTCGGCGAGACCGCCAGGGCATCAAGGCGGCGCGTTTCGTGACGAACAAATTGAAAGAGCGCGACCACATCGTCACGCTGATCGATCCCGACGAGGACCGGTTACCGTTCCTGGACTTGATGCATAAGGAATATGAGCCGGGCGAAGCACCCGACCCGATGGAAAAAATCAGTCAGATTCTCGATAAGGCTGACGGATATATCATCGTGAGCGCCGAGTACAACCACAGCATATCGGCCTCGCTAAAAAATCTTCTCGATCATTTCCAGAGTGAGTATCACTACAAGCCCAGTGGAATCGTGACCTATTCTGCCGGTCCATTCGGCGGAGTCCGCGCCCTGGTAAATCTCCGCGGCATCCTTGCGGAACTTGGCACGCCGAGCATACCCAGCGCCTTCCCGATTTCCCTGGTCCACAGCGCTTTTGATGATGATGGCAAGCCGATGGACCCGGCGTACGACGAGCGAATCGTCAAATTTCTGGATGAGTTCGAGTGGTATGAGAATGCATTGAAGAACGCACGCAAAAAGGAGGAATGCAGCGATGAGCTACCCGTACAGCAGGCCATGTGTCGGGAAACGGTAGATTGAACAGGCCTGTTTCAGCGGGCGCGGGGAGGTCTTGCGTGAAGCCGGTGGTTGAATTTGCCGAGCGTCGATCGGCAAATTCGATGTTAATGATAGGATTCGACTATCCGCTGTATCCTTAACCGGGTTGATGCAACATATTATATAAGGAATGCCGCACGCCGAGCCTCGCTGGTCTCGTATTGCGGCGTTGATCGGGATTTGTGTTTTCGGCCGGGGAAAAGTCTGATGAATACTCAGTGTCCGCAATCGGCTAGGCGATCGACGGAGAATCCGATGATATACCGCGCGTGTCAGATCATTTTCCTTGGCCTGGTATTGTTCCAGGTGGGCGCCTGCGCAAGTTCGCCCAAGGTCACCGAAGGAGACACCCAGGCCGAAGAGCGGGTAAAGGATCGTTCTCCAGCCGATCCCTGGGAGCCACTCAATCGCGGCATATACGCCGTCAATGACGGGCTGGATACGATCACCCTCAAACCCCTTGCCAAGGGTTATAAAGCAATCACGCCGGGGTTCGTGCGCAGAGGAATTTCAAATTTCTTTGCCAACCTGCGGACGCCATTGAATATCATCAATAATCTTCTGCAAGGCAAAGGCAGGGACGCCCTGAGCGATACGGCCCGGCTGGTTATGAACAGTACGGTCGGTGTTGGCGGATTGTTCGATCCGGCGACATCCGCCGGACTCGAGGAGCATGATGAAGATTTTGGGCAAACGCTGGCGAAATGGGGTGTCCCCAATGGCCCCTATGTAATGGTGCCGATTCTCGGGCCGCGAACGCTAAGAGACCTGATCGCCCTTCCTTTTGATATTTTCCTCGATCCTCTTTTCCACTACGAAAACTCGTCGATTCGGGACAAGCTCTGGATATTGCAGGGCATCCACCTGCGAGCGAAGCTGCTTGCGGCTGAAAGCACGATCAATAACTCCTTTGACCCCTACATAACGATTCGGGAAGCCTACCTGCAGAATCGTGAATTTCACATTTACGATGGTGATCCACCGGTAGATGACGAGGATGATCTGTTCGATGAATTTTTTGAAGAAGAGTAGGTTTTACAGGAGCGCGTTGTAATTTTCCGGGCCGGTAGAGATTTAATTATTCTTCCGGGTTGGCGGCAGCCTCCTCTTCAAGGCGCTGGATGACAGCATCGAGTCCCGTCGCGTTAATTTCGCTATTGAATTCCGCGCGGAAATTTCGAACATATGAAATCCCTTCGATCTTCACGTCATACATCAGCCAGCCTTGCGGACGTTCAACCATGGCGTAGTGGACCGGTACCTCCGTGCCATCATCGAGTAAAACCGTGGTTTTCACCACTGTTCGTTTCTCAGGTTCGTCTCCGCGAAACGACAGGATCTTCATTTTATCCAGATTAAATTGCAAGACACCGTCTGCATATCGATGCACCAGGGTCGCATAGAATGCTTCGATAAATCGGGTTTTTTGTTCATCGCTTGCGGAACGCCAATGCCTGGCCAGCACAAGCTGAGCCGCGAACTTGCGATCGAATCTCGGCAGCAGGATGTCATCGATGACTGTATACAAGGCCTGCTTATCGTTTTTTAGTTCTGCTCTGCGTGTCTTGGTCTCCTGATCAAGCAAGTTCAGTGCTTCAGCAACGACATCGTTCGGTGACTGCGCAAGCGCGGGAATTGAAAATAGGCTCAATATGAGCGTAAGTGCGAAAAACCTCACAACGGCTCCTCCATCTTTGACCAAAATTTTACCAGAAATCAGCTTTGCTCATACTGAGCCAGGCGCCCCGTTGACATAGTTGACCTGGCGGGGAAAAGGTTACGACATGGTATAGGTTCCTGGTACCTATGCGCCAGTCTGTTCCCAGGCAAAGCCGGCCCATTACCGGCGAAACCGGGTCATCACAAGCTTGTTCAAGCGGGTAAACACTAAAGGGTGACACGCTTTTTGTAACCTTTTCGCGCTTGCAGGCAACTGGAGTACAGGTCAACAGCGTTTCGTACGACTGTTGTGCTTTTTATCGCAATGACAACGAGTGGGGCGCTGTCAATAGCCCGTACGCACCCCAGTACCAGCAAAGTGACAGGCGATGTCCCGATCAGAGGCAACCTGAGGTAACAGTAGTAATGGCAAAAAAAGTTTGCGACTTCTGGTCTGACGATGCGGCATCGAATCTTGTCGAAATAGAGGACGTTCGTTTTTCCCGCGGTAGCCGGATGATCTTTAACGGCCTGAACTTCAGTATCCCACGTGGCAAGATAACGGCGATCCTGGGTCCGAGCGGGACCGGCAAAACGACCCTCGTCAAACTGATCACAGGACAAATTCGGCCAGACGACGGGGTTATCCTGTTTGAAGGCCGGGCTGTTTGTCCTTGTTCGCGCCAACGGCTCTATGAAATGCGACGACAGATTGGCGTTCTTTTTCAAAGCGGCGCGTTGTTGACCAACCTGGATGTTTTCGAAAACGTCGCGTTTCCGCTGCGTCAACACACGAAACTTCCCGAGCGACTGATTCGGCAAATTGTGCTGATGAAACTTCAATCCGTAGGCTTGCGCGGCGCCTGGGAACATATGCCATCCGAATTGTCCGGCGGCATGGCGCGCCGTGTCGCGCTCGCTCGTGCGTTGGTGATGGACCCGAAGTTAATCATCTATGACGAGCCATTTGCGGGCCTGGATCCGATATCCATGGGAGTCATCGTCCAGTTGATACGGGAAACCAACGATGCTCTCGGCATCACCAGCATCGTCGTTACGCACGACGTCGCCCAAACCGAGATTCTTGCTGACCAAAGCGTTTTGCTGTCTGAAGGCGTCGTGGTGGCTGCCGGTACGCCAGAGGAATTGTGCAATGACCGGTCGGATCTTGTGCGGCAGTTCATGCGGGGGAAATCGGATGGCCCGGTACCGTTCCATTTCCCCGGGCCGGGCTATGTGGAACACTTGCGGGCGCTGGCAAGCTCATGAGCGGTCTGGTACGCGACGGATGGCTTGGGTTCCGCGAGTTTGTGGGGACCTTTGGCGCTTTCCAGATGTTCTTTTTCCGCCTGCTGCCTTATTTGCCAAAGGCCCTGCTCAGGCCGCGCCTGATCATCGAGCAAGTCTATTCGATAGGGGTGTTGTCGCTGGTCCTGATTATGTTTGGCGGATTCTTTGTCGGGATGGTTTTGGCATTGCAGTCGTACAGCACGCTGGTTGAATTCGGTTCGGCGGATTCCCTGGGCGCATTTGCGGCGGAGGCGCTGGTGCGCGAACTGGGCCCTGTCGTTGCATCGTTGTTATTTGCAGGAAGAGCGTGCAGTGCGGTCGCATCCGAGGTCGGGTTAATGCGTGCGACCGAGCAGATATCTGCATTGGAACTGATGGCCGTCGATCCAATCGAACATATTATTGTTCCGCGATTTATCGCGGGTGTGATTTCCGTGCCGCTGCTCGCGGCAATATTCAGCACGATCGGCATGCTTGGCGCCTATCTTGTGGGCGTACATTTGCTGGGCGTGGACAGCGGCGCATTCTGGTCGAACATCCAGGTTCGCGTCGATATGTACGAGGATGTTGCAAGTGGCGTCCTCAAGAGTTTTGTTTTCGGTGTTTCTGCAAGTCTGATGGCCGTTTTCGAGGGATATTACGCCACGCCAACCGCCGCCGGTGTGAGCCAGGCCGCGACCCGTACTGTTGTCATCGGCTCGGTCTGGATTTTGTTAATCGACTTCATTTTGACTGGATTCATGTTGCCAGGGGTATAGAACAATGCACCAAGCACGCGCAATCGACCTGGGTGTCGGCCTCTTTATTCTGCTGGGTATAGGCTCAGTGCTGTTTTTGCTGATGCAAACGATGGGTTTGACGGGCTTTGTATCCAGCAATACCTACAGTTTACAGGCCCGATTCGATCACATTGGCGATCTCAAAATTCGGGCTCCGGTTGCCATGGCTGGCGTGACTATTGGCCGTGTTTCCAGAATTACCGTTGACCCGCACGATTTTCGCGCTGTGGTTGAGCTGCAAATCAGTTTGAAATATGACTATTTGCCAATCGATTCCGATGCGAGTATTGCCTCTTCGGGGCTGCTGGGCGGAAAGTATGTCGAACTCCAGCCCGGTGGAGATCTCGAAGTGTTGAAGGATCAGGACGAAATCGAATTTACCCAATCTGCCATTTTGCTTGAAAATCTTATTGGCAAATACATGTTGGGCGGAGCCAAAGAATAGCCGGGTTTTTCTATGAATAGTCCAGGCCAGGTTGGTGGAGACCGGCATCGGGCCGGTGGAGGTATCGACGCATGACATGTGAAGTATTGGATCGTGGGAACGGCCGGATTCTCCTTCGTGGTCAATTCGACGAGACGACTGTCGGCGAGGCAATGCTGGCGGGGGAAGAGCTGTTTTCGAAATACCGTGATGTTTGCGTCGACCTGGCGGAAGTCGACTGCGCCAATACGGCCAGCCTGGCGATGTTGGTCGAATGGTCGATGTGGGCGGGTACACATGACAGGACAATCGTTTACAAGAATGCTCCCGCAGGTCTCATGGCCATCGCGAAGGTCAACTTTGTCGATCAAATCCTGCAAATCGACGCAGGATGATCCCAAAAACCCGCTGTGGTCTTCTTTTTCCTCTCTACCGGTAACCTTTTTAGCGCGAGCGGCAACTACCAGACAGGGCGAGTTCCGGGCCTGTGGCCTGGTAATGAGAATCGATGACGGTTGTGGAAAGATTTGCCGGCGTGCGCCAGCCCCACTCAAAACCTGAAAGCTCATGCTTTCCTGGCGCTCGTCGGCAATCCTGCCAGGCGTTTTCCGCGCCAGGGAAGAGCGCAGCGGCTGGCCACGGGTCGCCTGACCTGGGCACAAGCAGGCGCTGGCCGTACACGCTTCACGCAGAGCTTGCTTTTCCACGTTAATGGCAGAGTTTCCGTTACAATTCCAAGAACAATTTCTTCATCAGGAGCTTTCATACATGGCATCCACGCTGCGCCCGTATCAGTTTTATGACACGGCAATATCAATATGCGCGACCTGCTTTCGCCGGGTTGATGCCAAGATTGTCTTCCAGGATGGCGGTGTCTGGCTGCTGAAGCGTTGCCCAAGCCATGGCGCCGAACGGGTTCTGATCGCGGACGATATTGATTACTACAAACGCGCACGGGAAATTTTTGTCAAAACCCCCGAGCAGGTGGCCCGCTACAATACCCCGGTCCGCTGGGGTTGTCCGTACGATTGCGGCGTATGCCCGGATCATGAGCAACACGGTTGCACCTTGCTTATCGAAGTCACAGACGCATGCAACCTGCGTTGCCCCACCTGTTATGCAATGAGCGGGCCCGAGCGGCAGACTCATCGCAGCCTGGAGCAGATCGAGCGCATGCTCGATCTTGCGGTGCGCAACGAGATTGAGCCAAGCATCGTGCAAATCTCGGGCGGCGAACCGACCATTCATCCTCAATTCTTCGAGATCCTGGATGCAGCGCGAAGCCGGCCGATCCAACACCTGATGATCAACACCAACGGCATCAGAATCGCGACCGAGCCCGGGTTTGCCGAGCGTCTGAAGGACTACGAACCTGATCTGGAAATATACCTGCAGTTCGACTCTTTCCGCCGGGAAGCATTGAAATTATTGCGCGCAGCCGACACGCGGCGCATCCATAAACGCGCGCTGGAGAAGCTGAACGATCTGAATATTGCTACGACTCTGGTCGTTACCGTGCGCCGCGGTGTAAACGATGACGAACTGGGTGATATCATTGAATTTGCGCAGACCCAGAAATGCGTGCGTGGGGTGACTTTTCAGCCAGTTCAGGCTGCCGGCAGACTGGAAGAATACGATGGGGGCTTTGACTGCGAGCGCGACCGGCTTACCCTCACGGAAGTCCGCCGTCGTATACTCGAACAAAGCGATTTGTTTGCCCCGGAGGACATTATTCCGGTACCTTGCCACGCAGACAGCGTCGCCATGGCCTATGCGCTGAAGCTTGATGATAAAATGATACCCCTGACCGGATTGATCGACCCCGAGGTGATTGTTGCAGGTGGCCGCAATACCATTGCCTATGAAAACGAAGGCATCGTCAGGGAAAAGCTGTTTGAGCTGTTTGCAACCAACCATTCGCCGGGGTCGCAGGCCGGGGCGATGAACGATTTTCTCGGCACACTCCCGGCATCGGAGTCGCTGGCTAAATTGTCTTATGGTGATATTTTCCGTGTCTTGATCGTCCAGTTTATAGACGCGCATTCGTTCGATTTACGGGCAATCCGCAAGACCTGTGTGCATATTGTTCATCCAGATGGCAAACGGGCGATACCATTCGATACTTACAATATGTTTTACCGGGATGAGCTTGAACACACCTTGCTCGCGGAGATCCGTCGGGAACGCGAGCCACAGAAACTTAACGGGCCTATATCTACTATCGTGAGAGCCAATGGTTGATCGTGTAAAAAGCTGTTGTGCAAGTTTTTACGAGTTGCCGGTTCTTACACTGTTGTATGGTAACGCGTTGCACCCGGGTGGCGTCCCGCTAACGCGTCAACTTGCGGG
>JAZFYI010000179.1:0-4321 GCA_036443455.1 Gammaproteobacteria bacterium | reverse complement strand
AACTTTCCAGATGGACAGGATGGAGACAGACGATCTCCAGCTATTGTATTTCGATCCGCCGCAGACCTACCTGGTCCCGCATGTGACTCTCAGTTTTTATAATTCGCTGAAGTTTCAGCGGGAAGTTCTGGGCTGGGAGCCATATGACAAGACGACTGTCCTGCTAAAGGATTTTTCGGATTATGGCAATGCCGCCGCAAGATCTGCACCGAACAACGCGATGATCGTCGATGTGGCGCCGCTCAGCCGAACCTTTGAAACCTTTTCGGCGAGCGAGCGCATTTTCATGTTGATGAACCATGAACTGACCCATGTCGCGACCATGGACGCATCGAGCAGGAAAGACCGTGCCTGGCGCAAGTTTTTCGGCGGCAAGCCGACCGTCGATGAAAAACATCCGGAGACCATTCTTTATTCCTACCTGGTGACGCCAAGGGTTTCCGTACCGCGCTGGTATCTTGAAGGCAGCGCCGTGTTTATGGAAACCTGGATGTCCGGTGGTCTCGGTCGTGCCCAGGGTCCCTACGACGAAATGGTATTCCGTTCGATGGTCAGGGATGGGGCGCATTTTTATAGCCCGTTGGGACTCGTTGCCGAGGGCACGCGGGTGGATTTCCAGGTCGGGGTCAACGCCTATCTGTATGGAACCCGCTTCTTCAGTTATCTCGGCTGGGCCTACTCACCCGAGATGGTTGTCAAGTGGCTGCAACGGGGCGAGGACTCGAAACGTTACTATGCCAAACAGTTCAAACATGTCTTTGGCAAGAAACTCGACGAGGCCTGGCAGGACTGGATTGCCTGGGAGCGCCAGTTCC
Source organism: Gammaproteobacteria bacterium (assembly GCA_036443455.1). Lineage (GTDB taxonomy): Bacteria > Pseudomonadota > Gammaproteobacteria > Steroidobacterales > MnTg04 > MnTg04. The sequence continues at coordinate 3,506 of JAZFYI010000179.1, read as the reverse complement.
AGACCGAAAACCTGGCAGCCATCGAGGAATTTCCGATTACCCTGAGCCGACCGCTGGTCGACCGGGCCCTGGGATCGATTTCCAGGAGTTTTGTCGATCTCGAAAAAAACGAGTTGATGGGCGCTTTTCGTTACCCGGGAACGGTTGCGCATATCGGCCGAATGTCGCTGGCGGACGGCAGCATCGAACACCTTGCCGATATCAAAGGACCCATGCTCTACCGGGTAACCGCGTTGGCCAAAGACCGGCAGAGCAACACTTATTTCTACACCGCCGATAACCACGCGTTTCGGGACCTGATGAAGCTGGATGCCGATACCGGCAAAACCGAAATGCTGATCAAGGACGCGCGTATCGGGGAGTTGGTGGTAAACCCTGCCGATCGGTCGATCTGGGGAATCCGCCATCTGAACGGATACGCGACGCTGGTTCGAATCCCGCCCCCTTACACGAACTGGAACCAGGTCCATACCTGGCCATACGGGGATGTGCTTTATGACATGGATATCTCCCCGGACGGCACGCTGCTTTCCACATCGATGGGGACCATCGGCGGCACCCAGCTGCTGCGTATTTTTTCGATCGAAAATCTGCTGGCCGGAGATACAGAGCATGTCGCCGAGCTGGATTTCTTTGGCACGGCCGTGCCGGAGGGATTCGTGTTTTCACCCGATGGCCGGTTTTTGTATGGCAGTTCTTACTACACCGGCGTGTCCAATATCTGGCGCTACGAAGTTGCCAACGGCGAACTGGAGGCGGTCAGCAACACGGCAACCGGCTTTTTCCGGCCTATACCGCTGGAAGACGGGTCGCTTATCGTTTTCGAGTACACCGGGCAGGGTTTCGTGCCGGGGATCATAGACCCGATGCCATTGGAAGATGCCAGTGCCGTTCGGTTTCTGGGCGCCGAGTTGGTCAAGAAACACCCGCAGATAAAGGAATGGGAGGTCGTGTCCACGCTTGGTGAGCTTGCTTTTGAAGACATAGAGCGCACCGATAACAAGTACCGGCCGGGCCGTGAATTGGAACTGCAATCCGCCTACCCGGTTGTCGAAGGATTCAAGGACTCCACGGCATTTGGCTGGCATTTCAACATTGAGGACACGATGGCTTTTCGGCACCTGGGGATCACCGCAAGCTATTCGCCGGATTCGGACCTGCCATCGGATGAACGCACGCACATCAACATCGATTACCGCACGATCAACTGGCGGCTCGGATACAAGTTCAATGGCGCCGATTTTTTCGATCTTTTCGGACCGACCAAAAGAAGCCGCAAGGGTCACGCATTCACGCTGGGCTATGAAAAGCCGCTGATCTACGATGCGCCTCGCCGGCTCGATTTTACAGCCGGTCTCTCCTATTACAATGATCTGGATACCTTGCCGGACTTCCAGAATATCGGCACGGTTTTCGATGAGTTGCTGACCGGCGAACTCGAACTGAGCTACAAGTATGCACGCTCGTCGCTGGGTCATGTCGATGATGAAAAAGGCTATTCCTGGAACCTGGTTGCATTCGCCGACCGGGTCAACGGCAACACTGTGCCGAAGTGGCGGGCCGACTTTGATTTTGGCCTTGCCCTGCCGATCCCGCATTCATCTGTCTGGCTGCGAAGCTCAAGCGGCGGCGCGGATGGCGACCGGGCGGATCCGCTGGCCAATTTCTACTTCGGTGGGTTTGGCAACAATGACGTCGATAACGGCAACGTCAAGAGATACCGGGAATACTATAGTTTTCCCGGTTTCAATATCAATGAATTGAGCGGTCAGAAATATGTACGCTCTGTATTCGAGTGGAACCTGCCGCCGATACGCTTCAGGAACATGGGCAAGCCCGGGTTCTACCTGGCGTACGCAAGACCCGCCGTGTTCTATGGAGTCCTGGTTACCGATCCAGGGAACAGTGTTTTCGAAAGAACGGTGTACACGCTGGGGGCGCAACTGGATTTTCAGTTTACCTTCGCTCACCGGCTGGATATGACAATATCGGTGGGTTATGCAGAGGGCTACGAGGACGGAAACAAGCTGGGTGATGAGTGGATGGTTTCGCTGAAATTGCTCGCATTTGACGTGCTTTGATACGCCTGCTAATACAGGTAGCCACGAGAATCCCGACAGAAGAGAGCGTATGACCCAGAACCTGTTTGTTGTCGCGCCGATCGGGCTGCTCCCGGCGATTATTTTCCTGGTGACCCTGCTTTACATGGATAGCTACAAGCTCGTGTCCATGCGCGCGATCATCCGGGTGATCGGTATCGGCGGTCTGCTCGTGATCCTGGCGTACTTTGTCGGCTCCGGGATCCTGGATTCGACGCAGATGGCAAGGATCGACTACAGCCTCTATGTAGCGCCGGTGCTCGAGGAGTTGCTAAAAGCGTCGGTGATTGTTGTCTTGTTGAGGACCAGCCGTATCGGGTTCCTGGTAGACGCGGCAATATTCGGTTTTGCGGTCGGTACCGGTTTTGCCCTGATCGAGAATCTCTATTACTTGCAGACCCTGGATAGCGCCAACATCGGTGTCTGGATAGTCCGTGGATTTGGCACGGCGATTATGCACGGTGGCGCCACCGCGATTTTTGGCATCCTTACCCAGGCGCTGACCGAAAGAAGTATCGGTATCAATCCCCTGATGTATCTACCGGGGCTCGCGATCGCGATCGCGCTGCATTCTTTATACAACCATTTCCTGATTTCTCCGATACAATCGACAATGCTGATATTGCTCGTGCTGCCACCCGTGCTGTATGTGATCTACCTGCAAAGTTCACGGTCCATGCATGACTGGTTGCAATTGGATTTCGATGCGGATGCCGGCTTGCTCGAGCAGATCAACTCGAGTGAGTTTTCGGAATCTTCGATCGGCAGGTACCTGGGCGAGCTGACAAAAAAGTTCAAGGGGCCCGTGGTCGTCGATATGCTTTGCTATTTGCGCCTGTACACCGAGCTTGCCCTGCGGGCCAAAGGTGTGCTGATGATGCGCGAGAACGGTTTTGACGAACCTGTCGGAGAGAGGACGCGGGCGAAGTTCGAGGAAATGAGGTTCCTGGAAAAGAGTATCGGCAAAACCGGGCGCATGGCGATGCGGCCTTTCCTGCACATGGATCGCAAGGATTTGTGGCAACTGTATGTGCTGGAAAAGTAGCACCTGGTATCCAGGGACGCTTCGATGAGAGCGGCCATGCTGTTTGCCGGCCCTTTACTGGCGGCCGCGCTCGGTTTTGGGCTGTTTTATGGCGGATCGGCTCCGGAGGTTGCCTGGACCGCAGGCATCACACTGATCTGTGCGCTGTGGTGGATCTTCGAACCCATTCCGATACCGGCGACTTCCCTGATACCGCTGGCGGTTTTGCCCCTGGTTGGCGTATTGACGCCCAGCCAGGTCGGTGAGGCTTATGGCAGCCCGCTGATTCTGTTGCTGCTGGGCGGATTCATGCTCTCCACGGCGCTGGCGAGAAGCGGCGCCCACCGCAGGATCGCGCTCGGCATGGTTCACGCCTTTGGCGG
>JAZFYI010000178.1:0-4088 GCA_036443455.1 Gammaproteobacteria bacterium | reverse complement strand
CGCACTCAGATCGTCCTCCGAACTGCGCAATAAATCCACCGAGCCGGCAAACGCGAAACCAGCGCTTTCAATTTCACACCGCACCACCATCATTTCAATGCGATGCAGATCGGTCGCCGCTGCGACTTTGTCGACCCCGGGGTTTGCATTGTGATCTACAACGCCGAGCACGCCACCCGGTTTGAGCGAATCATATATGTCAGACAACATCGCCGGCCCATCGATGTTCGGCCAGGAATCGTCACCGGGCCGATAATAAAGGTCATGGTATGAAAGTATCAGCAACGCCACGTCGATCGCGTTGGCCGGCAAATCCAGGTCGGCAACCGCGATGTTCAGCCGCTCAACATTCGCAAGCCGGTCATCGGCAAACCTGGTTTTCACCTCGTCCTTGACGAAGTCCAGGTACGCCTGGTTATTCTGCGCATACACTTTTCCCTCCGGCCCGACGAGGTAAGCCAGGATTTCGGTGTAATAACCACCACCGGAAAACATGTCGAGTACCTGCATGCCCTCGGCCACATCGAAGAATTCCAGAACTTCCGCGGGTTTCCGGGTTCCGTCCCGCAGCCGATCAGCCTCCGGCCGGGACTGGTTGGCGACCGCAAGCTGGTATGGCGACAGAGTTGTATTCGCTGCGCCCGTCGGCTCCGCGCTTGCAAGACCCGCCTCACCCGTTGCTTGCGCAGTCTGCTCCCCGTCACTGCAGGCCGCCAAAAAAAGTGACGTCAAAACGATCCACCACAGTCTGCTCACTTGTATTCCCCATCGACTACATTATTTTTTGCTTGCTACTTTATTGATAAATGCTGCGACGTGATTTGGCAAGCGCCAACTCGCCTGAACGCCCGCTTTTGCGACAAACTGCGGAAAAAAGCCAATAATGGCTCGTCAAAACGGTTGCTGCAACGCAATACTACTGGCCGAAAGGGTCGATGGGTAGGGGTCCCGAGTCATTTTTGGGGCAAAGCCCGATACTCAACCGGCCATATATGCAGGATAATGGTTTTCTGAGCCTCGCCCGACGTCATTCCGGAGAGCGACCGGAGCCCGGGCCTGTTCAAGCCAGCAGAAAAAGAACAACGACAGTCCAAGGGACTCCACAGAAACATCTGCGTCCCGCCCACTGTAAATTTCATCACGCTGGCAGACGGGCCTGGTCTTTCCCTAGCTTCTCCCAGGCGGATTTAATAAGGATGAGAAGACTGTCCCTGATAAAACATACGATTACGATCGCCGTGCTGCCGGCTCTGCTGGCATTCGCTGCGTTCGAATGGCTGCAGGCCAACCCCCAGTCAATCGAAAATACCGGCATCCAGTCATTTTGGCTGCTCGCCACGCTGGTCGTCTTCCTCGCCACGGTTCCGGGTCTGATCTGGGCGTGGATGATCGCTGCGCGCCGGCGCAGGGACATCGATGCGATTTCGGTATTGATGGATGCTATCGAGGCTACAGAATCCGCTGACAAGCTATCGACCATCGCGGACCCGGACATGCACTTGCTTGGCAAAAATGCGGAAACGCTCAGGCAAAAACTTATGCAGGCGGTCGATCCTGCCTACCATTTGAACCTGATTCTTGACAGCGTCAATGACGCGATTTTCGTTAGCTCCGCAGATGGTGTGATCAGAAGAGCCAACTCTTCGGCATGCAAACTCGTTGGATACGAGGAGCAAGAGCTATTGGGGATGCCGATCCAGAGACTCGTCAGCCCCGATCGTAAGGATGCCTTCCCGCTGGACGCCACCACCGCGGAGGCGACCGATACCGTACTGCTCTCGCGAGACGGCAGCAGAATCCCGGTATCCGTGACCTGCTCGGTTGTCAGCACCGCCGACCCGAGGCTCAAGGGGAATATCTATATCGCCCGGAACATCAGTGATCGCAAGCGCGCGGAAAAACGCATTCGTTATCTTGCCCGATATGATGCGCTTACCCGCATTCCCAACCGGATGCAGTTTCAGCATCTGCTTCAGCGCAATATCGCGCGTGCAAAACGCAGCAAACTGCAACTCGCGATGCTTTATCTGGATATGGATCAGTTCAAGGAAGTGAATGACACTTTTGGACATGCCGCTGGCGATCAGTGCCTGGAAGTCATCGCACAGAGGTTGCAGGCGGTACTGGGGGAGAATGTAGTCATAGGGCGCCTGGCAGGTGATGAGTTTGGCATCGTCCTGGAGGGCTTTGCCAACGATAAGGAAGCGCGTTACCGGGCATCGGATGTCGCTCGATTGATACTGGATCGCATCAATAATGCATTTTACATCCAGGATTCTGAAGTATTTATTACGGCGACTATTGGCATCGCCTGTTATCCGCGCGATGCGGACAACGTCATCGATATTATCCGCAATGCCGACGCAGCGATGTATCACGCCAAACAAAATGGCGGCAACACCGGTCAACTTTATCTTCCGGAAATGAATGCCGCAGCGGTCGAGCGATTGATGTTGAAAAGCAAGTTACGCAAGGCGCTGGAGCGTAAGGAACTGATCGTACGATATCTGCCGAAAATTGACTTGCGCAATGGAAAAATCGCCGGCGCGGAAGCGTTGTTGCGTTGGCGTTTACCCGGACACGGCGACATTGCTCCATCACGATTCATCCCGCTGGCAGAAGAAGGCAGCATGATCTCGGAAATAGGTGACTGGGTGCTGCGAAAAGTCTGCAATGACTACAAGCACTGGCAGGAGTATGTCCCATCGCCCGGACGGATAGCGGTAAATCTCTCGCTGCGACAACTCATGCGTCCCAGCGTATCAAAACGGGTCAGGGAAATTTTTCGCGAAACCCAGGTATCTCCAACCGCGTTGGAACTGGAATTGACCGAGACCACACTGATGCACGATTCGCGGCGAATAATTCGCATCCTGGATGACTTCTATGCCATGGGCCTGCACCTGGCAATCGATGACTTTGGCACCGGCTATTCATCGCTGAGCGCTCTGAAGGACTTCCCGATTTCCACGCTGAAAATTGATCAGAGTTTTGTACGCAACGCCGATGTGGACAGCAGCGATGCCGCAATGGTTAAAACCATAATAGAGATGGGCAGAAACCTCGACCTTGAAGTGGTTGCCGAAGGCGTGGAGAACCAGGCTCAACTTGAGTTGCTCAGGCTGTATAAATGCACCTATGCGCAGGGGCACCTGTTTGGGGAAGCGATGAGCGCAAAGAAGTTCCTCGATCAACTGATATCGCAAAATGAGGGCACCAGGCAACATCAGGCATTGTTTGCCTGATCGGGCAAGCCACATAATTGCAAAGCGCATTCAACCGGAGGCCGACGATCGTGCCAGACTATACCGGCAAGTCCGGCCGAGCGATGGTTTTGCAGGGGGCGGGTCAACCGCTTCGTCTTGAAGAAAGACCCATATCCGCTCCAGGCCCGGGCGAGGTCCTGATTCGGGTCACGGCCTGTGCCGTTTGCAGGACCGACTTGCACCTGGTCGATGGCGAGTTGCCGAATACCTCCTACCCCATTGTCCCGGGTCATGAAATCGTGGGCCACGCAGTCGACACGGGCGAGGGCGTCATCATAGAAAAAGGCGTTCGTCTTGGCATCCCCTGGCTCGGTTATACCTGTGGCCGGTGCAGGTTTTGCCGGGAGCAAAAAGAGAATTTATGCGATGAAGCCAGGTTCACCGGCTATCAGATTGACGGCGGCTTTGCCGATTATGTGCTTGCGGACCACCGTTACTGTTTCCCGATACCCGAAAACTACAATGACCAGCAGGCGGCTCCCTTGCTTTGTGCCGGGCTAATCGGCTATCGCTGCCTGCGAATGACGGGGCAGGCCCAGAATATCGGCATATATGGATTCGGTGCGGCGGCGCATATAGTCGCCCAGGTGGCCGCACATCAGGGCCGATCCATATTCGCCTTTACCCGCCCGGCCGATGACGCAGCCCGGGACTTTGCGCGCTCGCTCGGCGCAGTCTGGGCAGGTGGCTCGGACGATGACCCGGGCGTTAAACTGGACGCCGCGATAATTTTTGCGCCCGTGGGGGAGCTGGTGCCCCAGGCGATGGCGCAAATACGCAAGGGAGGAACCGTTATCTGCGGTGGAATACATATGAGCGATA